>NZ_JAOARH010000097.1 GCF_025210595.1 Winogradskyella sp. | reverse complement strand
TTATATCGGCAATCCTAATTTAAAAGATGAAAAAGCTTTAGAAGCAAATCTAAGTTACTCTAAAACCTATAAAGATTTTAAAATTGGTATAGAATCTTCTTATTTCTACATTATGGATTACATTATCGGAGATATTGCTCCTAACAATATTAGCCCAATGACCATAGGAGCTAATGGAGTACGCATTTATACTGCACTAGACAATGCTAAAATATTTGATGTTCATTTAAATACTAGCTACAATTTTTCTAAGCATTTGTCTATTAATGGAACTATTGGATATAACTACGGAAAAGGGAGTAATAACGAGAATCTTCCTCTTATAAGACCTTTCTCTTACTTTACAGAATTAAACTATAAAAGACCTAAATTTAATATTGCTTTGCAGCTAGATGGCAACGGAAATCAAAGCAACTATAGCAGCTTTTATGGTGAAAACGAAACAGCTGCATTTGCCATTTTAAACCTCAATCTCGGCAATGCGTTTTATGGTAAACATGGAAGAACTATTCTAAAATACGGAATTGAAAATATATTAGATGCCAACTATTCTACATATGCAGATTGGAATAACATACCAAGACAAGGAAGAAATTTTTATATCAACGTGTCTTACTTATTCCCATAATTTAAGAATATTTTGCCTTAAACCACACCTTTTGCCATTCGCGCTGAAGAATTAAAAAGGTTACATCGTGAGATAATTTTTCAGCATCATCAGTAGCTAGGGCTCGTATTTTTATTTCAGAAACATCAACCTGGTAAAGAAGATTAAGGTAGTCTGAAAATTTATTTTGAATAAGATAAAACACGGTTTCTTGTAACACCAACTTTAGGCTTAAAGGCAATGTTTCTTCATCTAATTCTAAATCTATATTAGCGAGAAGTAAATCTTTATTGAGCTGCGCAATAAGTTTTTTGTATAGATTTAAAGCAGAAGCTTCAGTAATTAAACCTTCAAAAGTCGTTGGTAAACACATTACACATGTCTATTCATTAATTGCTCACCAAATAGTCTAAGTATTTGTTTTTTATCTTCAGATATATTAAGGTTATTAAGAATTTCAAAAGCTTTTTGTGTATACACTTTCACAGCCTCTTGTGTTGCTTGCGATGCGCCAGAGTTATTAAAAATTGCTTTAACAGCATCAACCTTTTCGTCATTAGAAATAGTAGTGTTGGCCATTAATTTTACTAATTTAGAAGTATCGTCTTCTGTTCCTAGCTCTATGGTCTTAATGTATAAATAGGTTTTCTTATTTTCTAAGATATCACCACCAACTTGTTTTCCAAAAGTTTCCGGATTTCCAAAAGCATCTAAATAATCATCTTGTAATTGAAATGCAATACCTAGATAACGTCCGAAATCATAAATTGAGATTTGATCCTCTTCTGAAGCTTTAGCAACAATAGCTCCCATTTTCATAGCAGCACCTACCAAAACAGCGGTCTTAAATTCTATCATTTTAAGATACTCTTGTATGGTAACATCGTCTCGAGTTTCAAAATCTATATCATATTGTTGACCTTCGCAAACCTCTAATGCAGTTTTGCTAAACAACTTAGCAAGCGATTGAAATGTAGATGAATCATAATTTTCAAACAATTGATAAGCTAAAATCAGCATAGCATCACCAGAAAGTATTCCTGTGTTTAAATCCCACTTTTCATGCACTGTAGTTTGCCCTCTTCGTAAGGGAGCATCGTCCATAATATCATCGTGTACTAACGAAAAATTATGAAACACCTCAATAGAAAGTGCAGCACTCATGGCATCTTCCATTCTGCAACCAAAAATCTCAGCAGTCATTAAAGTTAAAACTGGTCGTAATCGTTTCCCACCAAGATGGAGAATATAGTTTACAGGTTCGTATAAGTTTATTGGTTCTCTTTTTAAGGTAAATTCCTCTAAATACTTTAAAAAAGATTTCTGGTAAGTTTCTATGTTTTGCATGCAACAAAAATAAATGAATTGTTTAAAAGACCTTATAGATTTTAAAATTCTGCCAAGGTTAAGTCTTTGTGTTAAAAAATTATTAAAACTTTGGAAACTTTTTTGGTTTGTAAAGTTTCCAAATGTATTTTTGCGCCGAAATTATAATTGCCTATGCAAGAAAAAATTACAGATAAAGCAGGAGATATGTTCTTAAAATATGGTTTTAAGAGCGTTACTATGGATGATATTGCCAATGAAATGGGCATTTCTAAAAAAACCATTTATAAGTACTTTGATAATAAAGACCACTTGGTAGATGAAACCGTAGCTTACGTTCAAAAAACTATAGATGCCATTATAGAAGATATAATGAGTAAAGACTATAACGCTATAGAAGAAAATTTTGCTATAAAAAACGTGTTTAAAAACATGTTTAAAAACGCAAAAACATCTCCTATGTTTCAGTTAAAAAAATACTATCCTGAAACCTATGCAAAACTCATGGATAGAGAAATTTGCACCTTTAGTGAATGTGTAATAACAAATCTAGAAAAAGGGATTTCAGAAAAATTATACCGAGAAAACATAGATAAGGAAATGGTAATGAAATTTTACTTTACTCTTGTTTTTGGCGCATATGAAAGTGATTTATTTGACCACAACCTCTCTGAAGTTGTTAAAACAGAAGTTAAGATTTTAGAATACCATACAAGAGCCATTGCAACACTTTATGGACATTCTATATTAGAACAACAATTAATTAAATACAAAGAAAATCAATCATAAAAAATGGATAAACAATTTATTTATATAGCGATATTATGCCTATCTTATTTTGGCTATTCGCAAGAACCACCCGAAAGTTTTAGTCTTCAAGAAGCTATAGATTATGCCCTAGAAAATAATAGAACTGCCAAAAACGCAGCTAGAGATATTGATGCAGCAGTGAAACAAAAATGGGAAACTACAGCAACAGGTTTACCACAACTTAATGGCTCTATTGATTATCAAAACCAAATAAAACAGCAATTTGAAGCTATAGATTTTGATAATGATGGGATTCCAGATTTTGGAGCACCTCATGGCATGACTGCAAGTGCTAATTTAACTCAGAAAATTTTTGATGGCTCATATTTAGTAGGACTTCAATCTGCTAAAGTGTTTTTAGAAATTTCAAAAAACACTAAAATTAAAACCGATCTTGAAGTTAGAAAATCTGTAATTAATGCCTATGGTAATGTTTTATTAACAGAAGAAACCATAAAAGTATTAGAGAGAAACATTTCAGTATTAGAAAAAAACTTAAATGAAACTACAAAAATCTTCGAAAACGGTTTAGAAGAAGAAGAAAGTGTGGAGCAATTGCAAATAACACTTTCAGGAGTAAGAAGTAATTTAGGTAATACTAAACGCTTAAAAAGTATTGCTTACCAAATGCTAAATATCAATCTAGGTGTTGACATTAATCATCCAACTCAATTAACAGATAATCTTGAATCTTTAGCGATTCAAAATATAGAGCTAAATCTTCTTAAAATTGATGAAAATGTAACCAACACAATAGATTATAAAATTGCAGATAATGACAAGAAATCTAAATTTCTACTTTTAAAACTTGAAAAAAGCAAAGCATTACCTACACTAAACGCATCATTAAATGGCTCTTATATTGCAAACAGATTTGAGTTCAATTATTTTGATTTTAACAAGTCATGGATAGGAACTGTAACCTTTGGTGCTAATTTAAACATACCTATTTTTAGTTCTCTTGGTAGATCTGCTGCAACCCAACGTGCTCGTATTAACTTGAAAAAAGCAGAGGATAATCTTGCTCAAACAGAACAACAATTAAAATTACAAATCGCAGAAGCAAAAAGTAATTACAAGTTTGCTATAGAAGAATACCAAAACAAAAAAGAAAACCTAAATCTTGCACAACGAATAGAGCAAAAAAATCAGACCAAATTTTTTGAAGGGATTGCTTCTAGTTTTGAGCTAAGACAAGCACAAACACAATTGTACAATTCTCAACAAGAATATCTGCAATCAATGATAGAAATCATTAACAAAAAAGCAGATTTAGAAACCATTATAAGTACTAATAATTAGACACATCAACCAAAACATAATCATTATAACATGAAAAAAATAGTTTCATTATTTATCATAACTTTAATCCTAGCATCATGTGGAGGAGAGAAAGAAACTTCAGTAGAAGATATTATTGCTACAGGAGACCTTAAACAGATAAAAGAAAAAAAATCTGCTTTAGAAGCTAAACAAACATTACTTTCAGATCAGTTACAACTTCTAAATGATGAAATAGAAGCTTTAGATACTAACAAAAAATTGTCACAAATCACAACATTTAAAGCAACACAAAAGGAGTTTGATCATTATTTAGAGTTACAAGGAAATGTTTCTACCAAACAAAACATAGTTATAAATCCAGAGTTTAGTGGAGTATTAACCAATGTATATGTAAAAGAAGGACAACGTGTTAACAAAGGGCAACAACTAGCTAAAATAGATGATGGTGGCCTAAGTCAGCAATTAGCACAATTAGAAATTCAAACCAATTTAGCTAAAACAACATATGAGCGTCAACAACGTCTTTGGAATCAAAAAATTGGTAGCGAAATGCAATACTTACAAGCTAAATCTAATTATGAGGCTCAACAAGAAGTAGTTAACAATATGAAAAGTCAAATTGCTAAAACTATAGTAAGAGCCCCTTTTTCTGGAACAATTGACGATGTTATTACAGATCAAGGAACCGTTGTTTCTCAAGGTCAAACCCAACTATTTCGCATTGTAAATCTTAAAGACATGTATATAGAAACAGATGTTCCTGAAACTTATATTACTAGCATTACTAAAGGTAAAAAAGTAATTGTAGACTTCCCTGTTTTAGGAAAATCATACAATGCCACAGTAAGACAAGCAGGCAACTTTATAAATGCAGTCAATAGAACTTTTAAAATTGAAGTTGCAGTGCCTAATAAGGATAAAAACATAAAGCCTAACCTTACAGCAAAACTTAAAATTAACGACTATAGTAGCGAAAAAGCATTTTTAATTCCGCAAAGTATCATTTCAGAAAACGCAAAAGGCGAACAATACATTTATGTTGTTAATGACATTGCCGATAATATTGGAACAACAAAAAGAATTATTGTAAAAACAGGCAAAGCACAAGATGATATTATAGAAGTTATAGAGGGATTAGAATCTAATATGGAAATTGTTGAAGAAGGTGCACGTAGTGTAAAAGAAGGACAACAAGTAGAAATTGTAACAAAAAACTAACATCTAAAAATGACTCAAGAACAAAAAAAGGTACACAAAGAATTTAAATTGTCTACTTGGGCAATTAACAATTCTACCACAATATATGTGTTGATTGCTTTGATTCTATTTTTAGGAATCAAAGGATTCTACAACATGCCTCGCGAGAATTTCCCAGAGATTAACGAGACTAAAATTTACATTAGCTCTTTATTTCCAGGGAATACTGCTGAAGACATCGAGAAGTTAATTACCGATCCTTTAGAAGATAAATTAAAAACTGTAAGTAATGTTGTTGAGATTACATCTACTTCTCAAGAAGATTACTCCATGGTTATTGTTGAGTTTGATGAAAACATAACTGTAGATCAAGCCAAACAAAAAGTAAAAGACGAAATTGATACAGAAACCTCATCAGAAGACTGGCCAACATTTAATGGTGCTAAGGTAGAACCAAATGTATTTGCGCTAAGTATGTCTGAAGAAATGCCAATATTAAACATTAATATCTCTGGCGACTATCCTGTACAACGCTTAAAAGATTTTGCTGAATACTTACAAGACGAAATTGAAAACTTATCAGAAATTAAGCAAGCTGATATTAGAGGAGCCCAAGAACGTGAAGTTGAAGTTGCAGTAGATATTTACAAAATGATGGCTGCACAAGTAAGCTTTAAAAACATTGAAGATGCTATCAATGGCGGTAATGTTACCATGTCTGCCGGAAACTTTATTACTAGCGGTCAGCGCCGTACCATTAGAATCCTTGGAGAGATAGAAAACCCATCAGATTTAGAAAATTTTGTAGTAAAATCAGATGAAAATAGTCCTATTTATTTAAAAGATATTGCTAAAGTAACTTTTAAAGAAAAAGACAAAACTACTTATGCAAGAGAAGACGGACATACTGTTGTAATGATAGATGTTAAAAAACGTGCTGGTAGAAATATGGTAGAAGCTGCAGAAAAAGTACAACACGTTGTTAATGAAGCTAAAGAAACTGTTTTCCCTAAAGATCTAAACATAACAATAGCAAACGACCAATCGCCAAAAACTATTAGCCAAGTAGATGACTTGGTAAACAACATCATCTTTGGTGTTATCTTAGTAGTAGTTGTTTTAATGTTCTTTTTAGGATTTAAAAATGCCATTTTCGTTGGGTTTGCAATCCCAATGTCTATGTTTATGTCCTTAATGATTCTTAATTCCTTAGGCTACACACTTAATGTAATGATTTTGTTTGGTCTTGTTATGGGATTAGGAATGTTAGTAGATAACGGTATTGTGGTTGTAGAAAATGTCTATCGTTTAATTGACGAAGAAGGTATGGATAGAATTGAAGCTGCTAAAAAAGGAATTGGTGAAATTGCATTCCCTATCATCATATCTACATTAACTACTGTAGCAGCCTTTGTACCTCTTGGACTATGGCCAGGAGTTATGGGAGAATTTATGAAACTTCTTCCTATAACTTTATCTATTGTACTAGGCTCATCCTTATTTGTAGCTATCTTTTTTAATTCAGTACTAGTGTCAAAATTTATGACTACAGAAGATAAAGACATGCCATTAAAGCAAATTGTAGTTATGACCTCAATAATGGGTGGTATTGGATTATTAATTTTCTTTATAGGAGGTAGCTATAAGAGTATAGGAACATTAATGATCTTTACCGCAATTATGCTTTGGGTTTATAGATTGTTCCTAAGAAACTGGGCAAATGCATTTCAAAATGGTGCCCTAGTACGTCTCGAAAACTTTTATGAAAAGATTTTAAAAGGTGCATTAAAAGGATGGAAGCCTGGTCTTATTGTAATTGGAACTGTGATATTACTTGTCTTATCATTTGTTGGTTTTGGAGCATCAATTGCATCACAAAGAACAAAAATTGAATTTTTTCCAGATAATAAACCAAATCAGATTATTGTTTATATAGAATATCCAGAAGGTACAGATATTGAAAAGACTAATAAAATCACAAAGGATATTGAAAAGCGTGTATTTGAGGTATTAAATAACGATCAATATACAGATGGTGATTATAACTTTATGGTAGAAAGTGCAGTATCTCAAGTTGGTGCAGGTGCTGGAAATCCACAAACTGATGGAGGTTCTTCTGCTGAGTTACCGCATAAAGGTAAAATTACGGCTTCAATGCGTGAGTATAAGTATCGTCGTGGAGAAGATAGTGAGTTAATGCGTCAAAAAGTACAAGAAGCTTTAGTTGGTATTTATCCAGGTGTATTAATTTCTGTAGAAAAAGATCAAAATGGTCCTCCAGTAGGGCATCCTATCAATATTGAAATTGAAGGTGATGACTATAATGAATTAATTGCCATTGCTGAAGAAATGCGTAATTTCATCAATCAAAAAAGTATTGGAGGAATAGATGAGCTTAAGATAGATGTTAACAAAGATAAGCCTTCAATGCAAGTTGTTGTAGACCGAAAAAAAGCAGGAGAATTAGGTGTTGCATCTTCTCAAGTAGGTAATCAATTGCGTAATTCTATCTTTGGTGTTAAAGCAGGTGTTTATAAAGAAGGTGGTGACGATTACGATATTTATGTACGTTTTAACGAAGAAAATAGATATAACAGAAGTGCTTTATTTAATCAAAAAATCACTTTTAGAAACAATTCAGGTAAGCTTATAGAAATTCCAGTCTCTGCATTGGCAAGTCCTACTAACAATTCTGGATTTAGTGCTATTAAACACAGAGACACAAAACGTGTTGTAACATTATATTCTGCATTAGCACCAGGTTATACAGATGCAGGTGCTATAGTACAACAGATACAGAATGAAATGAAGACCTTTAGAAAATTACCTAATAATGTTAAGATTGATTATACAGGTCAGATAGAAGAGCAAAATAAACAAATGGCCTTCTTAATGGGAGCATTCTTTACAGGCTTAAGTTTAATTTTCTTTATTCTTATTTTCCAGTTTAATTCGGTATCAAAACCTGGTATCATTATGTTAGCTATTTTCTTAAGTTTTATTGGTGTATTTGGTGGTTTAGTTATTACAGGAGCTTCATTTGTTATTATGATGACTATGATGGGAATTATTTCTCTCGCAGGTATTGTGGTAAACAATGGTGTTGTACTCTTAGATTACACGCAACTATTAATAGATAGAAAAAAGGCTGAACACAATATTCCGAAAGATCAATTTGTAAATAATAAAGATTTACTTTATGCTATTGTAAAAGGTGGGAAAGCACGTCTTCGCCCAGTATTGTTAACAGCAATTACCACAATTCTTGGTCTAATTCCTTTGGCTATTGGGTTAAACATTAACTTCTTTACATTAATGAGTGAGCTAGATCCAAACATATACATGGGTGGTGATAATGTAGTTTTTTGGGGACCATTAGCTTGGGCTGTAATCTACGGATTATTTATAGCAACATTCTTAACGCTAATTGTTGTACCAATACTATTTTATTTAGTTACAAGATTAAAAATGAGAATGTATAAAAATAGAGTTGCCTCAACAAATGAAAGTACTGAAGTTGAAACTGAGACTATTCAAATTGAAGACGATGCTCAGTTTGTATTAGATAAATAACATACTTTATATTCTTTATATAAAGCGATTAATAGCGAGAAAAGCCACAACAATTGTTGTGGCTTTTTGTTTTTTTATCCTTTAAGTTAATTAAATTTGCATCTTCATTCATCAAAGCCTTGGCGAAGATGAACATTATCTAAATTTTCATTATGTATAGAAGTCATAATTGTGGCGAATTAAGAGCCACTAATAACAATACAGAAGTAACACTTGCAGGTTGGGTACAAGGAGTTAGAGATAAAGGGTTTATGATTTACGTAGATCTTAGAGATCGTTATGGAATTACGCAATTGTATTTAGATGAAGAACAAACCTCTAAAGACTTAATGGAGCAAGCTCAAAAATTAGGTCGTGAGTTTGTAATTCAGGTAAAAGGTAAAGTACAAGAACGCGCTTCAAAAAACCCTAATATTCCAACAGGAGATATTGAAGTATTAGTTTCTGAACTTAAGATCTTAAACAACGCTTTAACACCACCGTTTACTATTGAAGACGAAACTGATGGTGGTGATGACTTGCGTATGAAATATCGCTACTTAGATATTCGTCGTAATCCTGTAAAAAACAGCCTTATTTTTAGACATAAAGTAGCTCAAGCAGTTAGAAATTACTTATCTAATGAAGATTTTATTGAAGTTGAAACACCTTACTTAATAAAATCTACACCAGAAGGTGCGCGTGATTTTGTTGTACCTTCTCGTATGAACGAAGGTCAGTTTTACGCCTTACCACAATCACCACAAACCTTTAAGCAATTGCTTATGGTTGGTGGCATGGATAAATATTTTCAGATTGTAAAGTGTTTTAGAGATGAGGATTTAAGAGCAGATCGTCAGCCAGAGTTTACACAAATAGACTGCGAAATGGCCTTTGTTGAACAAGAAGATATTTTAAACACTTTTGAAGGCTTAACACGTCATTTATTAAAAGAAATCAACGGAGTTGAAATTGACAAATTCCCAAGAATACAGTATGATGACGCAATGCGTTTATACGGAAATGATAAACCAGACATACGTTTTGGGATGGAATTTGGAGAACTTAACGACGTTGCACAACATAAAGATTTTAAAGTATTCAATTCAGCTGAATTAGTTGTTGGTATTGCTGTACCTGGTGGAAATTCTTATACAAGAAAAGAAATCGATAAACTTATCGATTGGGTAAAACGTCCACAAGTTGGAGCTTTAGGTATGGTATATTGTCGTTGCAATGATGATGGCACGTATAAATCTTCTGTAGATAAATTTTATGATCAAGATGATTTAGCAAAATGGGCAGAAGTTACAGGTGCCAAAGCAGGTGACTTAATCTGTGTACTTTCTGGCAACACCAACAAAGTAAGAGCACAATTAAGTGCCTTACGTATGGAACTTGCTGAACGGCTAGGTTTACGTAAACCAGATGAGTTTGCACCACTTTGGGTAATGGATTTTCCTTTATTAGAATGGGACGAAGAAACAGAACGTTACCACGCTATGCATCATCCATTTACCTCACCAAAACCTGGACAGTTAGAGCTATTAGACACAAAACCCGGTGAAGTAAAAGCTAATGCTTACGATTTAGTATTGAATGGTAATGAAATAGGAGGTGGTTCTATTCGTATTCACGATAAAGCCACACAAGCTATTATGTTGAAACACTTAGGTTTCTCTGAAGAAGAAGCTAGAGCACAATTTGGATTCTTAATGGATGCCTTTGAATTTGGTGCACCACCACATGGCGGAATTGCTTTTGGTCTAGATAGATTGGTTGCTATTTTAGGCGGACAAGAAACCATAAGAGATTATATTGCTTTCCCAAAAAATAATTCAGGGCGAGATGTAATGATTGATGCACCTGCACCAATTGATGATGAACAACTTGAAGAACTCAATTTAAAATTGAATTTAAAATCATAACTATCAAATCCTGCTTCTTGCAGGATTTTTTTGTTAGCTTTAAAGAATGCCAACTAAATCCAACTTTTTTAAACGTTTGCTTATTTGGAGATACAAACACATTTCCGAAAAGAACTTTGTGTTTTTGTTGAGTTTAGTTATTGGATTGTTAGCTGGATTAATTTCAGTTTTTATAAAAAATATCACTTTTACCATAGAGGCCGTTTTTGAAAAAGGTATAATCCTTTCAGAAAATAGCATCTATTTTATTTTACCAATAGTTGGTTTATACCTTGTATATTTATTTGTAAAATACATTTCAAAAAAACCAAGCGAGCATGCTATTCCATCTATTTTATATGCCTTATCTAAACGTGATGGTATCATTAGAAGACGAAAAATTTACCTACCTTTAATAACCGCACCACTTACCGTAGGTTTTGGAGGTTCTGTTGGTTTGTTAGGACCTGCGATTGCTTCGGCTTCAGCATTAAGTTCTAATCTAAGTCGTTTATTGCATATTGATAGAAAAACCAGAAGCTTACTAATTGCCTGCGCATCTGCAGGTGCTATAGCATCTATCTTTAAATCACCTATTGCGGCAATTATATTTGCTATAGAAGTGTTTAGCTTAGATCTAACCTTTGCTTCTTTATTACCGCTTTTAATTGCTTCTGTTTCCTCTGTAATAACATCTTATTTTTTCTTAGGAGATAGTGTGCTTTTCGATTTTAATGTTACAGATAAATTTGCCATTAAAGACACCTTATTTTATATCCTTTTAGGCATAGGAACAGGAATTGCTTCAATCTATTTTTCAAAAATATACTTTGGAATTACCGCATTTTTTAATCGATTTAAATCCTCTAGACAAAAATTAATCATTGGAGGTTTAACGATTGGTATTATGCTATTTTTTATTCCTCCACTTTATGGTGAAGGTTTTGGTTTTATTAATAATTTAATGCTTGGCAATGACATTAAAGCATTAGGGAACACACCCTTTGATGCACATTTAGATAATATCTGGATTGTGATAGGTTTACTATTTGGCATTACACTTTTTAAAGCCATAGCCATGACAACGACTTTCGCTGCTGGAGGAACTGGCGGAATTATTATTCCAACCCTAGTTATGGGAAGTGCCTTAGGTAATGTTGTCGCAAAAGTGATTAATAATTGTGGTTTAGGCTTTAACGTTTCTGAAGCTAATTTCACATTAATTGGTATGTCTGGTCTTATTGCTGGTGTGCTTCATGCACCACTTACCGCTATTTTCTTAATTGCAGAAATCACTGGAGGTTATGAGTTGTTTGTGCCATTAATGATAACAGCATCTATGTCATTTATAATAAATAAAAATGGCTTGGATCATACCATTTACACCAAAGAGTTATTAGAAAAAGGTGCCTTAATAACCCAAAACAAAGATAAAAGTGTACTCACTTTAATGAAGCTTAATTCGGTAATAGAACAAAATTTTATTGCCTTACATCCTGAAATGACACTTGGTGATATGCTAAAAAATGGAGTTTCTAAATCTAATCGAAATCTATTTCCGGTTACTGACGATGAACAAAACTTTGTTGGTATTATCTTATTAGATGATATAAGATCTGTAATGTTTGATTCGTCTCTTTATGATTCTACAACTGTGGAAACCTTTATGCAAAAACCACTAGAAATTATTTACTACGAAGATGATTCTATGGAACAGGTAATGAAGAAATTTCAATCTTCAGGTGCTTGGAATCTTCCTGTTATAAAAGATGAAAAATACTACGGATTTGTTTCAAAATCTAAACTATTAACGGCTTATAGGCGCGAATTGATTAACTTTACATCATAGATTAAAAAGATTCTCACTTTCGTTGAAAATGAATATGAAACCTATACACATTATAACGTTAATTACTTTTATTGCTTCAGTAGCAAGCATTACTTGTGGCTTTATCTTAGATCTCGATTATTCTGAAAAATTAATTGGTTTTGGTGTATTAGGCTTATTCTTTGTGGTATTTCCCCTATTTTCATATTACAGATGGAAAGGTAAAAATGTAAAAGATTACATGCTTACTAAAGAAAATCTTGAGAAAATGCGAGAAAATCAAAGAAAAAACAAGATCTAGTATAACACGTTAATTATCAATTTTTTAAAATAAAACAATTAATTAACCTTGCGCATTATTTAATACACTACCTTTACGCTTTAATTTTTATTTATTTATAATGACTGGAACAGTTAAATTTTTCAATGACTCCAAAGGATTTGGGTTCATTACCAACGAAGAAACCGGAAAAGACATCTTTGTACATGTATCAAACCTTAATGGAGTAGAGTTACGCGAAGGTGATAATGTAGAGTACACAGAAGAAGAAGGAAGAAAAGGAATGGTAGCTGCAAACGTACAGGTACTATAATTAGTATATATCTTACAAGTTTCAACGCTCAACCTTTGGTTGGGCGTTTTTTATTACTACTTAGGCAAGAATCTCTCTATATTTTCTTAAACTCAATCGGAACTTCTGTTTTAGGGATTTTTACAATATAATAAGGCTGTGTCATTACTGAAGTTGCTATACCCTCTGGTGACTTGCGCAACACTTCAACTAAAATTTTGTCATTAATTTCTTGAAAAATTAAGTTTAGACTGTGCCCACCAGAATTCTTTACCTCATCAAAAACAGCAATAACTGTATATTCTGAAAAGTCAATATCTATTTCAGTAAAACTATCAGATACATTATTAACAGCATTCATTTTTGCAACTAACGCGTTCCAATCTTTAGAATTGGTAATCACTAAATTTTGCTTTTCAATACCTTCTGATCCAGAACCATACAATTTACCTTCACCAATTAAAACAACATCTTCATTATTCATATTTGCTTGATTTTTAGTTGACTTGCAGTTTAATGCAAATAATAGTAATGTTATTCCTAAAAGTTTATGTACCATGTTAATTGGTTTTAATTCAAATTACGTTTTTCAATAAAAAATCGTTTCATTAATTCTGAAGCTTCATCTGCTAATATACCGCTTACCACTTTGGTTTTAGGGTGCAATTTTGTTCCTAAAGTCTTAAAACCACGTTGGTCGTCTGAAGCTGCATATACAATTTTAGCAATCTGACTCCAGTACAAAGCACCAGCACACATTTGGCAAGGCTCTAAAGTAACATAAAGTGTACATTTAGTTAAATACTTACCACCCAAAAAATTAGCAGCAGAGGTAATCGCTTGCATTTCGGCATGTGCTGTAACATCATTTAATAATTCTGTAAGATTATGCGTTCTGGCAATAATTCTATCTTCTACTACTATTACAGCTCCTACAGGAATCTCACCTTTCTCAAAAGCAACTTGGGCTTCATCTAGAGCTTTACGCATAAAATAAGTATCATCAAATGGTTTAATCATAATCTAGTTTCAATTTTTAACAATTCTCTTTTTATAATTAAAATTCTTACTTAAAATATTAACAATATACACTCCCGATTCTAATTGGGTAATATTGATTGAATTTTTGTTTGATAAATTTAATGTTTTGTTTAAAACAACTCTACCATTAATATCAATTAATGATACTAAAACATCATCAAAACTAATAGTCGTACTAATAAATAATTGATCATTAGCCGGATTGGGATATATTTTAATTGTATTTTCAATTGAAACCTCATCAATACTTAAAGAAGAACAATTTGCTAAAGATGGATCGTTAGTTGGAGGCATACTAAAATCTTCTATTTGATCAGTTCTAGATGTAGAAAAACCTTGTGAGGCATTGAACCCTAGACCTCTTCTAGCAAACACTTCCCAAATCATACATTGATCTTCACCACCTGTAGCTGCCAGATCAGCAGCTAATAATGCATCTCTCCCATCTATAAAACCAGGTTCACACGGTTGCAATTTAAGACCTTCTATTACTAATCGCATTACTCTATTGTTTCCTCCATTACCATTAAATAAATCAGAATCAAAACCATATTTATCAATATACGCCCAAGTTAAATCCCATAATACTGTAGACCACACAAAGCCTATTCCATGTGGCTGACTAAGGTTAACATTGTTTGTATCCCCATATGTAAATGGATTTATTGAAAAATCTGTACTATAAGGAGCTGGTCTAATGCCATTCCCTGTCGTTGACTGACTTATTGCAAATGTGCCTATACCTCTAATATCTTCTCCTAAATCCCCTGGCTCTATAGTTACCATAAGACCAAACCAATCGGACCAACCTTCTCCCATTTGCTCGTCATTAAAAAGACAACCTACATTAGAAGGACCACTATTGAGACGTGTAGAAATACCATGACCAAATTCATGTGCAATGATACCATTATCAAAATCACCATCAATTAAAAAAGGACCATTATTTACTAATGATGTATTTAAACTTTCATTATTTAATAATGCTGCTATAATAGCTTCACCATCTGCTTGACTTACCATTATTGATGGTATAGTTACTTGTGCTCCATTAGCGCCTGATCCCATTGTAAATGTACCATCTGGTTGATTATTGACTACGATTGCAGCCACAGCACCAGCATTTTCAGCGGCAAGTACTTTAAACCCAAATTCACATCCACCTCTTCTAATAACAGCTATATTCCCATTAATATTGACATCATTGTTAAGAGGCTGGCAAGCGTCAGCTGTATCTAAACTATTATCATTAACTAAAACTAAATCTGCTATAATAGGTGTAGTCATTAATTCACTTCCAAATCCTGCCTGTGTACCATTGTAGCTTCCTGCTACAGTACCAGTATTTATGGTTAATGGTTGGTTTAATGGACCAGAAGGCGACCATAGAAACATGGTCATTATAGGATTTATCCCATCTGGAGGCGTACCAAACGTCGCATTATTTAAACCACTTCCGTCTTGTGCATCCGCTATAACATGATCATTTCCAAAACCAAGATTTCCATAATTATTAGCCTGAAAGTTACCAGAAGCTTCATCAAAACCATGGTGATACCAAATATCGTGCATCATATTATTGGTATAGAAAAGGTTTGTTATAGCTACATCTTCGTAACCACTTGGTGGTTGATTAATATCTAATGGAAAATTGAAATTTAATGTATTTCCACCATCTGGCGAAAAACCTAAATTAGAATCCGCTCCATTTCTGTCTTCTCGAGCAATGACATTATTACCTCTGGTTGTAGTAAATTCTGGTCCAAAAATACCATCTGTATCGTGCCAACCAAAAGGTGATGCTAACACACTTGATGGATTTGTTACAATTTGTCTTAATCCATGATTTGGACTTTCTGTTGGTAAAGTAAAGACATTATATACAGAGCCATCTACTAAAACAGAGGCTGCTGAATTATTACTTTTAAATAAACTGAATACAGGCTTCTTATTAGCCTCTTTATGACTGTGAGTACCAAACGTACAATTAAGAATTAAATCATTAGATTCTAAAACAGTATTTGTTAAGGCATCTACTCTTACACTATACCAATGCGAATCATCCTTAGCATAGATCATAATATCCCATGCGAGTTTTAACTCATCTTCTGTATTTAAAAGCACCAATTCTGCTGTAATATTGCGATTAGAAACTGACCCATCAGAAAACACATACATATTATTGTAACGCTCTATTTGCTGAATGGCTTGAAGCTCTCCCAATTGAAAATGACTTACTACGTTAGCCACTGAAATTTCAGGCGCTATGGTGGGTATGACACTATTAACCTTGGAATTGGCTCTACCCACAAAACGATTACTAAAATAAAAGACATCATTATTCTTAATTGCAAAACTAGAAACAGCATTGTATATTTTAATACTTTGAAACGTTTGTTGAATATAAACGTAACTTACACCTGTAGTTTTTGATGTATAGGAGTCTGTTACCAACAAAGTCTCTAAATCTTTATTAAATAAACCATAATCAGCTTTTTTGTTATTGAGATAATCAGTAATTAGCTCTCTGTATTTGTGAGATTTTAATGGAGTCTGACTTTCCATGAGATTAAAGCAGAGTACTGTAGAAAAATATAAAATAGTTTTAAGGACTTTTTTTTTCATAATCATAGTTTAAAAACATAGGTCGTAAAAACATTATAAACTTTTCATTTCCTTATATAAAATAAATATTTAAGATCTTTATTCTAGCATAAAAAACACATCAATTAAACATAGTAAACTTTTTTAACACAAACATAAGTTAACAACAGAATACAAGCGTTGTTATAGTTTATTCTTTACCTTTAGTTATCCTCGCTGAAGACTAATAAATCTTGTATTTTTACAGAGTGAAAAAGTCACTTCTTGAATATATCGATTTACCAAAGGACTTACGCCAATTAAAGGCTGAGGACTTACCTCAACTTGCTAAAGAATTACGTGAGTTTATCATCAATATTGTAGCTACTAAAGAAGGCCATTTAGGAGCGAGTTTAGGTGTTGTAGAATTAACCATAGCTTTACATTATGTTTTTAATACTCCTGAAGATTTATTGATTTGGGATGTTGGTCACCAAGCTTATGGTCATAAAATACTAACTGGAAGAAAAAATAGTTTTCACACCAATCGGCAACTTAATGGCATTAGTGGTTTTCCAAAACGTAGCGAAAGTAAATATGATACATTTGGAGTTGGTCATTCATCAACATCAATCTCTGCAGCTTTAGGAATGGCAATAGCTTCACAACTTAAAGGAGAAAACAGACATCATATTGCTGTCATTGGTGATGCATCTATTGCTAGTGGAATGGCTTTTGAAGGTCTTAATCACGCTGGTGTTACTGACGCTAATCTACTTGTAATATTGAATGATAATGCTATTGGCATAGATCCTAGTGTTGGTGCTTTAAAGCAATATTTAACTAACGTTAAAAAAGGCACTCAAAAGCAAGATAATATTTTTGAAGCTCTAAATTTTAATTACTCTGGTCCAATTGATGGACATGATTTTCCTACTTTAATTTCAGAATTAGAACGATTAAAACATATTGAAGGTCCAAAATTTTTGCATGTTATAACTACAAAAGGTAAAGGCTTAAAACAAGCTGAAGAAAACCAAGTAAAATATCATGCTCCAGGAAAATTCAATGCCAATACTGGCGAACTTATTGCTAAATCTAGTGTAAGTGAACCGCCTAAATACCAAGATGTTTTTGGTGAAACCATCGTTGAACTCGCTTTAAAGAATGAAAAAATTATAGGGATTACACCTGCTATGCCAACAGGAAGTTCTTTAAAATACATGATGGATAAAATACCTAATCGTGCTTTCGATGTTGGTATTGCTGAACAGCATGCAGTAACATTAGCTGCAGGTATGGCAACCCAAGGTTTAATCCCTTTTTGTAATATTTATTCAACTTTTCTTCAACGTGCTTACGATCAAATTATTCATGATGTAGCAACTCAAAATTTACCTGTTATTTTTTGCTTAGATAGAGCAGGACTAGTTGGTGAAGATGGTGCAACACACCATGGTGTTTTTGATTTGGCTTACCTTAATTGTATTCCTAACTTGGTAATTTTTGCTCCAAGAGACGCTGTTGCTTTGCGCAATATTATGTACACAGTTCAATTGGGTATTGATTTCCCTATTGCCATTCGTTATCCACGTGGAAGAGGTCATCTTTTACATTGGAAACAACCTTTTGAAATCCTTACCATAGGTAAAGGTATTTGTCTAAAAAAAGGAAAACAAGTTGCTATTTTATCTGTCGGTACAATAGCAAAACATGTTGAAGAGGCTATTAAACACTTTGAAGTATCGCATTATGACATGCAATTTATAAAACCTCTTGATGAGTCATTATTGCATGATGCCTTTAAAACTCACAAACATATCATTACCATTGAAGATGGCACAACAGTAGGTGGTTTTGGAAGTTCTGTTTTGGCATTTACTAATACTAACAACTATAAACAATCGGTTACTGTCTTAGGTATTAAAGACGAATTTATTGAGCATGGTTCAATTGATCAATTACAAAAACTTCAACAATTAGATGTATCATCTATAAAAGAAATCGTTGAAAAATTAATCGATAACTAATATTAAAAATACTTTAATACTTACTTATTACTTTCAACAATGGCTAAATCATTTTTATTTGTTGTTTGCTCAACTTGTGCTGTATCCTCAATTGAAGGTTTTTCTTGAGTATTTGATATGTCGTCTAACAATAATAGGCAAGTCAATACCACAACAAAAATGACTAAGCCTCCGAGTATATTATTTCTCATAAGTAGGTTTTTTTGGGGCTAATTAGGTAATAAAGAAAACCAATAAGTCGCTGAAAACCAAATTTTTTCGACGAAATACACTCACAAAATATTACCCTTTAATTTTTGATGCAATAACATAGCATTTGTATCCGATAGTTTTGAAATATATAAGCAAATTCCTAGCAAATTATTATACAGTGAATCGTTTGACAATTCTACCGTTTCGGGTAGTAGGTTAATTAATAATTTATCATAATTAGAAAGATTGTTTTCGTAAGAATTAAATGCTAATTGTCCAAAAGCACCAAGTAATTGATTCAATATTTCATAACCAGCAATTTCTTTATTAATCACTTCTTTAGAACGGTAGACTTTTTTGATGCTTAAATTAATAATATCCTTTATCTGTGCTTTATATTGACTTATATCTAAAAGTGCTGTTTCAAATTTTCCGTTCAAAATAGCATCTTCATGTTTCATAAAAAGAGACGCGGCTTCATCAATAAGGGTACTAATAGCTAATGCTCTTAAGTAACTTACGCGATCTTGAGTAGTTTTTAATGCATTGTAATTTTTGGTTATTATTTTACCTTTCACCAACTTTATTAAATATTCTAACGCAAATTCTTCTTCAATCAACCCAAGATTGATTCCGTCTTCAAAATCTATTATAGTATAACAAATATCGTCTGCTGCTTCAACTAAATATGCTAATGGATGCCTACTATAGCTTATATCCTTTTTACTTCTTGTCGTTAAACCCAAATCTAAAGCAACATCTGTAAACATCTGTTTTTCGCTCTGAAAAAAACCATATTTTTTATCTGCTATATGATTGGTTGGTTTTTTTGGTAAGGACTCTTTTGGATATTTCATAAAAGCACCTAATGTGGCATAACTTAATCGTAATCCGCCTGCTCTTCCTTCTCTACTCTCTGTTAAGATTTTAAACCCATTAGCATTACCTTCAAAGTCACATAAATCTTGATATTCTTTTTCCGCTAAATAAGTTTTAAACTGTTTTCCTTTTCCATTTTTAAAATAAGCACCAATGGCTTTTTCACCAGAATGCCCAAAAGGAGGATTACCTATATCATGTGCCAAAGCTGCTGCTGCAACTATAGCACCAAAGTCATTTATTTTATATCCATGAATATTTTCTAAATGTGGATGCTTTTCTAAAAGTAACTTACCTACTTTTCTACCTAACGAACGACCAACAACACTTACCTCTAAACTATGAGTTAATCTGGTATGTACGAAATCTGTTTTAGATAATGGTACAACCTGAGTTTTGTCTTGAAGACTCCTAAATTCAGTAGAAAAAATAATTCTGTCATAATCAACCTCAAAACCTACACGTGTTTCATCTTGTTCTCTTCTTAGACGTTTATTTTCATCTCCAAAACGCTTCAAGGATAGTAGTTGCTCCCAATTCATAGCTTAAAATATTAAGATTGCAATATAAATAAATTGAAATAGAATTATTTAGATATAGCCTTAAGTGTTTTTAGAAATCTTAATGTTAAGAAATTGTTTTCTTAATGAGAAATCAACTAACATTAAGGTTACGTTTAACTAACTTTTTCATTACAAATGTTTAATCATTGAGTAACCTACAACAAAGAATATCACATTTTCTTTGCCTCATTACAAAAAACAAAATTTGATTATTAAAATTTAACTCAATGAAAAAATTACTTTTAATCGCATTAGTAGCTTCAACATTTGTATTTACAGGATGTTTTAAAGATGATGATGCTCCTTTAATTGTAGAAACTTCTACTACAATTATTAACGAAAATCCTGGAGGCTCAGGTGGTGATGATTGCCCTATAGTTGCTGTAACTGGTGAAATTACTGACGGAACTGTTTGGACAAATGATAACATATACCAATTAAACCAAAAAGTTGTTGTACCTGCTGGTGCAACTTTAACAATTAATCCTGGTACAATTATTAAAGGATCATCAGGTACTGGTTCTTTAGCTTCTGCTTTAATTGTAGCAAGAGGAGGAACACTTAATGCTAATGGTACAGAAAATGAGCCAATAATTTTCACATCAACTCAAGACAATATTACTTGCGGACAAACTGCGGGAACAAACTTAGACGAAAACGATAGAGGTCTTTGGGGAGGTTTAATTATTTTAGGTAACGCTCCTTGCTCTTTTTCTGGTGATATTCCAGAAGCACAAATTGAAGGTATTCCTGCTGATGACACTTTTGGTCTTTATGGTGGCTCTGATGCTAACGATAGCTCAGGAAGCTTAAGATATATCTCTATTAGACATGGAGGTGCTCTAATTGGTGAAGGTAACGAAATTAACGGCCTTACTTTAGGTGGTGTTGGTAACGGAACTATTATAGACAATATTGAAGTTATAGGTAACGTAGATGATGGTATTGAATTCTTTGGTGGTACTGTTAATGCTTCTAACTTATTAGTTTGGGCACAAGGTGATGATGCTATAGATATTGATCAAGCATATTCTGGTACTGTTGACAATGTAGTTGTTGTATTGGGTGATATCTCTGATCATGCTTTTGAAATTGATGGTCCTGAAGGAACTGGTTCTGGTTCATTTACCTTAAGAAATGCTACAATAATTGGTAACACTGATACTGCTAATGGAGAATATGCAGATTACAGAAGTAACGCACAAGGACATACTGAAAATGTATATGCTTATGGTTTTAAAGATTCTTCAGACGTTGAGTTAGACAACGATGGTGTTGCAACTAACTATAACAATGGTGATTTAACTTTTGGCGCATGGGAAATTGTTTTACCTACAGGTGTTACTAATGTTACAGATATTTTTGTTAACAAAGCTGAAACTGTTACTGTAACAGGATTTGGATCTACAGCAACTGCTGTATCTGAAGGTGCACAAACTGTTGGTGCTACAACATCAAACTTAAGCTGGACCTATTCTAATGCTGAAGGAAGCTTAGGATTCTAAGATTTACTCTAATTATTAAATTAAACAAACCCATTATCTACAAGGTAGGTAATGGGTTATATAAAATTATATATGAAAACCATACAAAACGTTTTAGCTTTTGTTTTATTTCTATCAGTATCATTCATTGCTTCTTCTCAAGGAAAAGTAGCAGGTACTGTAATTGATGGCGAATTTAACGAACCTATGGCCTTTGCTAATATACTAGTAAAAGGCACCACTACAGGTATGACAACCGATTTTGACGGAAAATATGAGTTAGAACTAGAAGAAGGCACCTATACATTAGTGTTCTCTTTTGTTGGGTATGCTACTCAAGAAATCTCGGATGTTGTTATAAAAAACAATGAGGTGTTTACCTTAGATGTTGTAATGGAAACCAACTCTTTAGATACGGTTGTTGTTACTTCTTCTTCAAAACGAAATACAGAGAGTGCTGTCTTAAATCTACAAAAAAAATCTGCTGTAGTACTAGATGGTTTGTCATCTCAGGCCATAAAAAGCACAGGAGCTAGCAATGTAGCTGCTGCTGTTAAAAGTGTACCTGGTGTTTCTATTCAAGGCGGTAAGTATGTTTTTGTTCGTGGTCTTGGTGATCGTTATACTAAATCTATTTTAAACGGAATTGACATTCCTGGTTTGGATCCAGATCGTAATACCATTCAAATGGATTTATTTCCTACAAACATCTTAGACAATGTTATTGTATTAAAATCTGCATCTGCAGAATATCCAGCAGATTTTACTGGTGGTATTGTAGATATCGTAACCAAAGATTTTCCAAGTAAAGCAGAGTATTCTATCTCATTAGGTGGCGGCTACAATCCAGATATGCATTTTAATGATTCGTATTTAACCTCAACCGGAAGTGATACAGATTGGTTGGGTTATGATGATGGTACTCGCGATGTTCCTGTTAATAGATATCAATTTGAAGAAGGGCTTTTAGGTAATGGTGTAAATACAGTTACATTAACAAACCTTACTAATAAATTTCAAAAAGAACTTGCTGCTAAACAAGAAACTAGTGGCATGAATTATGATTTTGGATTTACTCTTGGTAATCAATATGATCTTGGTAATGACAAAATAGGTTATCAAGCGTCGTTTTCTTACAAAAATGAAACTACTTTTTACAAGAATAGATTTGATGGTGCATATATAAAGAACCCTCAAAACACCTCTGATAATGACCTTATAGCAACCTTAGATTCAAAAGGGTCTGAAGGTCTAAACAATATTATCTTAAATGGTATGTTAGGCGTGGCTTATAAAACTGACAGATCTAAGTTTAGAGTTAACTTATTACACATACAAAATGGAGAATCTACTGCTGGTTTTTTTAACCAAACCATTTCCCAAGATGGTACAGGTGGTGCTTTAGAGCCATTAACTAAAAATTCTATCACTTATACTGAACGTTCAATCACTAACTTACTAATCTCTGGTAAACACAGATTGAATAGCTTCTCTGATGACAAACCTTTTAATTTTGAATGGAAGTTCTCACCTAGCTTTGCTAAGGTAATGGATAAAGGACATAGAATTACACCTTTTCAACAAGCAGATGACGGAAGTTCATTTTTAAGCCCTTCTGCTTCTACATTACCAATACAATTGTGGAGGCACTTATTAGAAGAGTCTTGGGCTGGTAAAGTTGATTTTGATAAAACTGTAGATCTTTTTGGTCGTCCTGCAAAAATTAAATTTGGAGGTGCATACACCTATAAGTTTAGAGATTTTAGCATTGATGATTTTACATTTAATATTCGTGGTGATCAGTCTTTTATTTCTAGTGGTGAAGCAGATAATCTTTTAGCTTCTGAAAACATTTGGACACCAGAAACAGATGCAGGTACATTTGTTGTTTTTACAGACAACTTTAATCCACAAGATGCTTATGAAGGAGAACAGCAAATTGCAGCTACCTATTTTTCTACTGAGTTTAATCTTTCAGAAGAATTTAAAACCGTTATAGGATTAAGGACAGAAATGTTCAACTCTTTTTACACTGGTGAAGATGCAGAGAATGTTTTTAATAGAGAATTAATATTAGATGAATTTGACTTTTTCCCATCTGCAAACTTAATTTATGCTCTAAATGATAAATCTAACCTAAGAGCATCTTACTCTCGCACTACAGCAAGACCATCGTTTAAAGAAGCTTCACTTGCTAATATATATGACCCTATAACCAGTCGATTATTCATTGGTGATATTAATTTAAAACCTACGTATATTAATAACTTTGATATACGATATGAATTCTTTGGAGAAGAAGGACAAATGTTTGCCATTAGTGGTTTTTATAAAGATTTTACTGATGTTATAGAGCAAACATTCTTTGTTTCTGCACCTACTCAGCTTACTGTTGGCAACTTAGGAGATGCTATTGTATATGGTGCTGAATTTGAAGCCAGACAGCGTTTAGGTTTTATTTCTGAAGGTTTAAATAATTTAAAAATAACAGCTAACCTTTCCTTGATAAAATCTGAATTAACAATGTCAGATGATGAATACGAAGGTAGACTTTCTTCAGCAAGAGATGGTGAAACCATTGACAGAAAAAGAGATATGCAAGGACAAGCGCCTTACTTAATTAATGTTGGTCTAAATTATGACAATAGTGATATAGGTTTAAGAACTGGTATATTCTATAACATTCAAGGTGAAACTTTAGAAGTTGTAGGTATTCGTGAAGTTCCAGATGTGTACTCTCAACCATTTAACAGCTTAAACTTTACCTTAAACAAATCTTTTGGTGAAAACAAGCGTTCATCAATTGATCTTAAGGTATCTAATCTACTTGGTGACGAAAGATTAAGCGAGTATGAATCTTACGGAACAAGTAATCAAATTTTCTCATTGAGAGAACCAGGTACAGAAATTTCGTTAGGCTATACTTTTAAATTCTAACCTATTAAAGATTTTTAAAAATCGATATTAAAAAAGGCGTTTCAAAAATTTGAAACGCCTTTTTTATTTTTTTCAGAATAACTATTTAGTTATTAATTGTCACTTTGGTTTTGTTATCCCAATGATTAATATTCACTATTCTAGAATCTATGTAATCTACTTCTTTCAAAGTATCACCAAGCCAAAAAAACCATTTTCCGACTTTTTTACCATTATCATAATTTCCTATAGCAACTTTATTACCATTAGCATCATAGCTTTTCCATTTGCCATGAACCTTACCTTCTGCATTAAAAACACCTGTTTGACTTACTTCACCATTATCATGAAAGTAAGTAACTTCTGTTAAACTAGTATCTTCATTAAATTTCAACTGTTTTTCTTGCTGAGCAAAAGAAACTAAACCAAAACATAAAACGAAAAGCATTAAAATATTCTTGTTCATAATCAATGAGGTTAAATTACTTATTAAATCAAATATAAAGATTTCTTAATATTTAAGCAACATTTTCTTAACATTAATTTTACATTAAAGAGCTATTTCGCTGGTTTTAAACATTTTAAAAGATAGAGTTGCAGTGTTTTTGTTTAATAATTACTTAATATTAAGATTACACTGTAATCAAATGTTACACATACATTTGTCTAGTCTTATTAGGACAAATTAGTTTCGTATGATCTAATAGTTTTTGTCGACTAGTTATCATGAATTCTAATGACTGCCTTTGGCCAGGGCAGTTTTTTTTACGCAAAACTTAACACTAAGGAAACATTCGTGTTTGAAATAAGTGAGTTCTTTGCGGCGACAAAAACTAAATCATAAAATGAAACTAAAATTATCTATAGCTATTATAGCTATATTATCAGTTATTACCCTAAAAGCTCAGGAAATTAGTGACACTTCTTTCGGTAAGGGCTTAATCAACTTTGTTGCCAAAGACAGTACTTTTAGTGTAAAGTTTGCTCCACGTTTTCAAGTACGTTCTATGTCGTCTTGGGATCATGATGGCAATCAATACATAAGCCCAGAACATAATTTTATTGTTCGTCGTGCGCGTTTAAAATTTGATGGATTTGCTTATAGTCCAAAATTAGTATACAAAATAGAACTTGGTTTATCTAACAGAGATATTTCTGGTGCTAATGAATTTAATAGAAATACACCACGTTACATTCTAGATGCGGTCCTTAAATGGAAATTTGCTGACAATTGGGAACTTTGGGCAGGACAAACAAAACTTCCTGGTAACGTAGAACGTGTTGTATCTTCTGGTAATCTTCAATTAATAGATCGCTCTTTATTGAATAGTCGTTTTAATATAGATCGTGATTTAGGGATACAATTACGTCATAAAAGCAAATTAGGAGGTAATTTCTTAATGCGCGAAAAGCTATCTGTTTCTCAAGGAGAAGGTCGTAACGTAAGTGAAGGAAACGAAGGTGGTTTACAATATACTGCACGTTTAGAGCTTTTACCATTCGGAAAATTTAAGTCTAAAGGAGATTACAGTCAGTCTGATTTAAAGAGAGAGGAAAAACCAAAATTAATGCTAGGATTTACTTATAACTACAATCAAGATGCTGTTAGAGAAAGAGGTTTTGCTGGAGATTACATGATAAGAACAGATGGCACTATCTATGAGACTGACCAAACTACCATTTTTGCTGATGCTATGTTTAAATACAAAGGATTTTCTTTTATGGGTGAATATGCTAAAAGAACTGCAGATGACGAAATTGCAACCGAAGCAGATGGTGTTACGCCAACTGGTGATGTTGTTTTAACAGGTGATGCTTTAAACCTTCAAGCTGGTTATTTATTCAAAAACAACTATGAAATTGCGGCACGTTTCACCACATTAGATTACGAAAATGTTACTGGTGCATTACCAACTGAACAATATACACTTGGTGTTAATAAATTTATTGTTGGTCATAAGCTAAAAGTACAATCTGACATTAGCTATACTACTGTAGATGGTAATGAAGATAACATCACTTTTAGACTTGGTTTTGATATTCATTTCTAATTTAAAACATAACGTTTAGGTAACGTTACACTTAAATGGTATAAAGATATTTGCAAAATTATTTTAACTAAAAATTATGGATAATATTTATTTACTAATGCTAATTGCCATAACTACACTTGCTGTGTTCGATATCATAGTTGGTGTAAGTAATGATGCTATTAATTTCTTAAATTCTGCTATTGGTTCTAAAGCTATTTCTTTAAGAACTATAATGATTGTAGCCAGTTTAGGTATTTTTATTGGTGCTGTGTTCTCTAGTGGAATGATGGAAGTCGCCAGAAAAGGAATTTTTGTTCCGGCTCAATTTGAATTTGGTGAAATTATGCTCATTTTCATGGCTGTAATGATTACAGATATTCTTCTATTAGATTTCTTTAACACATTAGGCTTACCAACATCAACTACAGTATCTATTGTATTTAATTTATTAGGTGCAGCTGTAGTGATGTCATTAATAAAAATAAGCAATTCAGAGTCACAAACAATTTCAGATTTAGCTACATATATCAATACTGAGAAAGCTATAGAAATCATCTCTGGTATTTTATTATCTGTTGTTATTGCATTTTCTGTTGGTGCTCTTGTACAATGGGTATCGAGACTTATTTTCACATTTAACTATGAGAAAAAAGTTAAGAATTTTGGGATGGTTTTCGGTGGCGTAGCTTTAACCGCTATCACATACTTTATCTTCTTAAAAGGACTAAAAGGAACACCATACTACAAAGAACTTAAAGGTGCTTTAGAAGGCAATGAAATTTATATTATACTTGGCAGTCTTGTTTTTTGGACTCTATTTTCATTCATATTTGAAAAAATCACAAAAAAAACAGTACTTCTTATAGTTATAGCTGTAGGAACATTTGGTTTAGCTTTAGCTTTTTCTGGCAATGATTTAGTAAACTTTATTGGTGTACCAATGGCAGCATACCACTCTTACGAAGCTTGGGTCGCTGGCGGAATGGATGTAGCTATGTCTATGGAAGTTTTAGATAAAAAAGTACCTGCAGAACCTTACTTATTATTTATTGCAGGTGCTATAATGGTGCTTACGCTTTGGTTTTCTAAAAAAGCTAAAACTGTTGCCGAAACAGAGATTAGCCTTTCTAGACAAGGTGATACTCACGAAAAATTTGAACCTAATGTTTTATCTAGAAGTATTGTAAAAAGCACATCTAGATTATCTAACTACATTGGAGCTATTTTACCAAAATCATTAAGTAATAAAATAGAAAATAGCTTTAATAAGCCTGAGGTAATCATGACAAAAGACCAGAGTATTGATGCTCCTGCTTTTGATATGATTAGAGCATCAGTAAACTTAATGGTAGCAGGTGTTTTAATTGCCATTGCAACCTCAATGAAGTTACCATTATCTACAACTTATGTTACATTTATGGTAGCTATGGGTACATCTTTAGCTGATAGAGCTTGGGGAAGAGAAAGTGCTGTATACCGTGTTGCTGGTGTTTTAAACGTTATTGGAGGATGGTTTGGTACTGCTCTTGGAGCTTTTATAGCTGCTGGTACAGTGGTATTTTTAATAAACTGGAATCCTGCTGTAATTACACCTATTCTATTATTATTAACAGCAATTTTATTATACAGAAACTACATATCTCACAAAAACAAATCAACAAACACTCTAGAAGAAGATAGTTTAAAAGAAACTGGTAGCAGATCTGTACAAGGTGTTATCTTAGAGAGTGCTGATAATATTTCTAATGTTGTAAAACGCGGAAATAAAATCTATACTAACGCTGTAAGTGGTTTAGCTAAACAAGATTTAATACTACTGAAAAAGAATAAGAAACAAATCGATAAGTTATCTACCGAAGTTGATAGTCTTAGAGATAACATTTTCTATTTTATTAAAAATTTAGATGAAACAAGTCTAAGAGCTAGTAGTTTCTACATCAATATTCTTGGCTATTTAGAAGACATGACACAATCACTTGAGTACATTTCTAAAGTAAGTCATAAACACGTTAACAATAACCATAAGAAACTTAAATTTAGCCAAATTAAAGAGCTTAAAGAAGTAGATCAAGCATTAGAGTCCCTACTAAATGATGCTAAGATTGCCTTCGACTCTAGGTCTTTTGAACAAATTGGTTTAATAATTAATCGTAAGAAAGAAGTTCTTGATTTAGTAACTGAAAAGATTGTAAAGCAAGTTTCTCGAACTAGAACAGAAGAGTCTAGTCCAAAAAACACAACACTTTATTTCGGATTATTACTTGAAACTAAAGATTTACTTAATGCTACAATGAATTTATTACAAGAATATCACAAATCTTTTGATAGTTCAGTAGAACCTGCGACAATTACTGTTACAGAGGAAGTAAAAGATTCTTCTGAACAAGAATAGAGTACAAATAATTTACTTTGAAGCCAGCATCTCTAATGCTGGCTTTTTTTATTTAAAAAACTTTAATAAAATAAATCCTAAAGCAGCTCCAATTACTATTGTCCAAACCGTACTAACTTTAGTTTTAAAAGTAAGAAATATAGCAGACAGAGCAATTACAATACTTTGCCATTCCAATAAGGTGTCTTTTGCCATAATTATAAGCACAGTAAGCATTACAGCAACAGCAGCAACATTAACAGAGTCTAAAAAATATCTTAGAATTTTAGACTGTTGCATTTTAGATATAAAAGGGTTTAATATTAAAACAAACAAAAAAGAAGGTAAAAATATACCTGTTGTAGCTGCAAGCGCACCAGTAAATCCAGAGAGCTGATAGCCAATAAAGGTCGATGTAGATAACACAGGCCCAGGTGTAAATTGGCCAATAGCAATAGCATCTATTAATTCAGCTCTAGTAAGTAAACCCTTGGTTACCAATTCGGCATCTAAATACGCAAATAGCACATATCCACTTCCGTAAAGAATAGCACCTACTTTTAAAAAAATTAAAAAGAGTTTTAAAGTCGAAATCTTCACTATAGTCGTATTAATCCCAAGAAAAAGAAGAAAAGGAGAAATGGTGTTTAAATTAGGTGTTGATTTAGATTTTAAATAAAAAAACAGCATACCTAAAACTCCTGCAGATAATAATGCTACGACTTCATTAACACCTAGCAAACTAGCTACCAAAACTAATATTCCCAATATGGTAAGCTCAGTATTTTTTATTGCTTTTTTACCTAGCTTTAAAATGGCACCTGCTATTATTGCCAACACCGCAGGCTTAATTCCGTAAATAAATGGCTCTACCTCTGGCAATTGCCCATACTCTACGTATAAATAAGCCAAAATAGCTGTTACAATTGTTGCCGGAAAAATAAAGGCTATACCTGCTACAAAAAGTCCAGCTTTACCTGCTCTTTCATGACCACAATGCATTGTCATCTCTGTAGAATTTGGACCAGGAATTAAATTTGTAGTTCCTATTAAATCCAAAAAATAGTCTCTCGTCATCCATTTTCTTTTCTCAATAATTTCTTCTTCCATCATGGCAATATGAGCGGCTGGGCCACCAAAAGCAAAAAGACCTAACTTAAAAAACACCTGTGCAACTTCTTTTAGTTTAGAATTCATTCTCAATATTTTAAGCTTTTCAACATCTAAAATTTGTATTTAATCGTATATGTAAATGTATTGAATAAATTATCTTAAGCATGAAAAAAATCTCAATCCTTTTAATTGCAGCACTTTTACTAAGTTCTTGTGTTTCTAAAAAGAAATATTTAGCCTTAGAACAAGAACATGGAGAAACCAAAAACCAACTCGTTAAAACTCAAGTAGAAAAAGAAGATTTAGAAAACAAGTTTGCAAAAATTCAAGCTCGTGTAGACAGATACAATAAAAAGATTAATTCTTTAAATGAAGATATAGAAGATCTTAGAATTGAGAATGATATTAAATTAGATGTTAATGACGATGGTACCATAATCTCTAATGACGCTAAGCGAAAGATGATAGCCACTTTAGAAAAGGTTGACCAAGAAAAATTAGCTAATGCAAAGACTTTAAAAGATTCTATGAACTTAGCATTACAGTATAATCTCGAAAAAACTATGCACAGCTCTGATTTAAATAACGATGAAGACATTGCCGTAAATATTAACGAAACTGTAGTAATGATTTCAATTTCGGACAAAATGTTGTTTAACTCTGGAAGCTACAGAATTAGTAGCAAAGCCAATAACATACTACAAAAATTAGCAGATGTAATTAACTCTGAAGAGAGTATAGATGTTATGGTAGAAGGCCATACAGATTCTAGAAGTATCAATACAGAAAAGATTAAAGACAACTGGGATTTAAGTGTGTTAAGAGCAACTTCTGTAGTAAGAAAACTACAACACAAATACAATGTAGATCCTTCAAAATTAATCGCATCTGGTCGCAGTAGCTATCAACCACTTGTAGAAAACAACACCAGAGAAAATCGTTCTAAAAACAGAAGAACTCGAATTATTTTAATGCCAAACATTGATAAATTCTTTGCTTTAATGGAAGCAAATTAACTAATCCATTTTACTAAAGTAAAAAAGCACTCTCCCTTATAGTTAGGCATTGAGTGCTTTTGTTTTTTACATTTGTATTAAACCAACTTTATGAAATCATTGATAACCTTTATTGTTTTTTGTCTATCATTCGCTAGTATAGCTCAAACCCTATCACCAGATCAACTTTTAGAAAATGCTTTGTCTTATCATGATCCTAATCAAAAGTGGGATACATTTAGAGCACAATTTACTGTTGAGACTACTACTCCTAACACCACTAAACGAACTAGCACTATTAGACTTGATTTGCTAAGAGAACATTTTAGCGTAAGATCTACAAAAGACACCACAACGACTGTGTATACTATTTCTAAAGAAAATTGCTATTTGGTATTAAACAACAAGAATGTAGATAGCATTACTGCTAAAAAAAACAACATGTCTTGCGATAGAGCCAAACTCTATAAAAACTATTACACCTATCTCTATGGTTTGCCAATGAAATTAAAAGATTCTGAAACAAATCTTAGCGAAACCGTTGAAAAAAGGACCTTTAAAGGCAAAGATTATTTGGTATTAAAAGCAACCTATGATGAAACTGTTGGCAGTGATGTATGGTATTTTTATTTTAATCCTAAAACTTATGCCATGGAAGTATATCAATTCTTTAAAACAGATAAAAACGGTAATGAAAAACCTGATTCTGGCGAATACATTTTACTATCTGAAGAAACTACAATAAGTGGAATTAAAATGCCTAAAGTACGCGCTTGGTATTACAACAAAAATGATGAATATTTAGGAACAGACACATTAATTGAAGACTAAGTTTCTTGAAAAAAAGCGTTTCAACCAATAGCTATTGGTTGAAACGCTTTATAACACTTTGTTTCTAATGTGCTCAACAACTAAAACTTAAAATCAATTAATAACCATCCACAAAACAATCATCTCCTTCGCTTAAGTTTTAATTCCTATAGCTTAAAAATTATTCATTTAAGCTAATACTTAACATAAATATACATCTATTAACAACGCGTAGGTTTTATTATGGATGCGCTCCATCATTATTTAGAACTGCATAAAATACAATTCTGTAATTTGTGGCAAAAAAGGCTAAAACGTGTTTAATAAAACAACATTCATTGTCATTCAATTATGTTGTTAATAAAGGTTAAGTTTTATTGTAAATCAATCTTCATTTTCAATTAAAACAAACTCCTTCGCTTACTGCATTATAGTAGTTTATTTTGATATAACTTGGGAAGGACAAAGATTTAAAAATACGCAAAAAAATGAAAGACATTCTTATTAACAATGCATACGAGTTCTCAACAAAAAAGAGATTGCTCATTAAACTTTAAAAAGAAAAAACACTAACTAAAAAGACCTATTTATCAATGTGTTATTGATAATTATATTACAAATCAATGAACAATGAATTAGCTATTAAATGGTGGATATTAGTAAGCTATTGTAGCTTAAAAAAAGAATTGAAATTAAAATTTATATAAGAAAAATCTAGCAAAAAGACCGTTATTAAATTCAAGCTAACAAATACTGTTATTTGAAATTTTCCTCAGCTACTTTTTCTAATTCAGTATACCAATCTTCACCAAACTTTCTAATGAGTGCTTCCTTAACGAATTTATATACCGGAACTTGCAACTCCTTACCAAGTGAACAAGCATCATCACAAATATCCCACCGTTCATAATTAACACCCGAAAACTCTGAATAATCCTTTACTCTTATTGGATATAGATGGCAAGATATAGGTTTCTTCCAATCAACCTCACCTTTAATATAAGCTTGTTCTATACCGCAAAGTGCCATATTATTGTCATCAAAAATAACATATGCACATTCCGCACCATTTATAAGAGGTGTTTCTAAATCTCCAAACACCGTTTTTATTGAAGTACCTTGACTTTCAATAGCTTCAACTCCTTCTTTTCTAAGAAATGGTTTTACTTTTGGATAGATATCTTCTAGGATCTTCACCTCTTCTTCATTTAAAGGTGCGCCTGCATCACCTTCTATACAACATGCGCCTTTGCAAGCCGACAAATTACAGACAAAATCCTTCTGTATTATATCTTCTGAAATTATAGTTTTTCCTAGCTGAAACATTTTGCAAAAATAGTTTTTTAAGTTTTAGTTTTCAGAAAAAAACAAGTGAAAAAAATCTTAAAACATAAGCTTTTAAAGACCTAAAGTATATAAACTTAATTATAATTTAATATTGTAAATCAGTAATTTAGTTGCACCTTTGCGGCGAATTTTAAAATTGAATGTCATGAAATTAGTTTTTAAAGAAATTTTTACTGCTTTTATGGTTCTTTTTGCCGTAATAGACATTATTGGTAACATTCCTATTATTATAGATTTACGAAAAAAAGTAGGTCATATACAAAGTGAGAAAGCATCATTAATTGCTGGTATCATTATGATTGTGTTTTTATTTGTTGGTAAAAGCTTACTAAATCTTATTGGTATTGATGTAAACTCATTTGCGGTGGCAGGTGCGTTTATACTATTTTTTATAGCCTTAGAAATGATTTTAGGAATTACACTTTATAAAGAAGATGATAGTAATGCCATTACTGCTTCTGTGTTTCCTTTAGCATTTCCGCTTATTGCAGGTCCTGGTAGTTTAACAACACTACTATCTCTCCGTGCAGAGTTTGCAATAGAAAATATTATTGTAGCGGTAATCTGCAATGTTGTTTTTATATATATAGTGTTAAAAACGTCTTCAAAGATTGAACGACTTATAGGTAACAACGGAATTAACATTATAAGAAAAGTTTTTGGTGTAATTTTGTTAGCTATAGCAGTTAAATTATTTGCTCAAAATATAAAAGCGCTATTAGCTTAAATAAATTTATTATGAAGATTTTTATCTGGGTTTTAACAATTTTAGCCGTAGGACTTATCATTTTTAATTCCACAAAGTTGAATTTTAACGCCTTATTTGAAGGTGAAAGTTATACCGCTGTAATAACTATTATTGCAGGTCTTTGTGCTGTGATTTTACTTCAGATTCTTAGAATATCTAAAAAAATAGAAGCTCTAAGTAAAAAACAAAAATGAATTTTGATACTTTAATTATTGGTGGAGGAGCTGCTGGTTTATCTTGTGCACTAGTTTTAGGCTCTGCTAAAAATAAAGCATACGCAAAAGATAAGCATATTGGTATAATTACTCATCAAAAAACATCTCACCTTCAAAATGCTTTGTTTAATAATGTTTTAGGATTGCAACCTGGCACTTTAGGTAAAGATCTTTTAGAAAATGGTAAGCAACAGCTTAAAGATGCATATCCTCATGTTACTCAAATAGACAAAGAAAAAGTAACGCGTATAGAACAAAATTCTGAAGGTTATAAAGTTGTTACCAATAAAAATGAATATCTATCTAGAATTGTAGTTATTGCTGTAGGTTATACTAGCTTAATGACAATAAAAGGACTCGAAAATTATATTGAACCTCACCCAAGAGCCGCAGTAGAAAAAGATAGAATTTGGTTAAAAAACACAGATCATATAGTAGATAAAAACCTTTATGTTGCCGGAACTTTAGCTGGTTGGCGCAGTCAATATGCTATAGCTTGTGGTAGTGGATCTCATGTTGCCACAGATATTCTAACATTATGGAATGATGGAAAACACACTAAAGTGCACGATAAGGTTACTGTCTAAAGGTAGGATGCTCGTTACTTAAAAATATAACTTCCTGCACCATAATATCTTCTTTATTAAGTATTTCTTCAAAAGCATTATCGTCAAATAATTGTCTTGCTAAAGTTGCTTTTATAAGACGTCTTATTTCTTCTTTATAAACAGTAAAAGAAATGTTGGTTCCTTCTCTTCGGTTAACATAATCTTGAAAACGCATTACCATAAGATCACTAACTTCAAAATTATTTATAAAATCGTATTTAGACTCTTGCTCATAAGCAGTTCTATCTTTGTCTAATTCTTCAAAAACAAAATAACCAAAGTGTCCTCTTCGTCTTAAGTAGTTAATGGTTTCATTATCAAAAGACTGATCTATAGGTACAAATACATCTGGAATAATTCCACCACCTCCATAAACTACTTTACCTTTAGGAGTAGTGAATTTTAAAGAATCATCTACTTCTATATTAGATTCATCTGCCAATTCACCTGTCCTTAAACGTTTAAAGTAATCGTTATAATAGGAATGATTATCTCCATTACTATATGGTCTTTGTATAGAGCGACCTGTTGGAGTATAATATCTAGACACTGTTAAACGCACAGCACTACCATCACCTAAAGCCATTTCGCGCTGCACTAATCCTTTACCATAAGACCTACGACCAACAATAATACCTTTGTCGTTATCTTGAAGTGCACCTGCTATAACTTCGCTTGCAGATGCTGAATTTTCATTGATTAAAATATAAATCTCACCTTCTTCAAAATCTCCTCTTCTTGTGGCATAGGTACGTTCTTCATTTCCTTTTTTGTCTCTTGTAAACAAAATAAGTTTATCATCTTCTAAAAACTCGTCTGCTATTTGCTCTGCAACACCCAAGTAACCTCCAGGATTATCACGCAAGTCTAACGCTAATTTTATTGCACCTTGATCTTGTAATTCTTCTAATGCCGATTTAAATTCTTTAAAACTTGTCTCAGCAAAACGGTTCATCTTTATATAACCTAATTGATCTGTAAGCATATAAGCAGCCTCTACACTTTTAATTGGTATACTTTTTCGCTTTACATTAAACTCAATAAGTCGATCTTCGCTTTTTCTGTAAACCGTAAGCTTTACTTTAGTGTTCTTATCTCCTTTTAGCTTTTTTGAAATGAGATCGTTCGTCATATTTTTTCCGTAAATGGTATCTCCATCTGCTAATAAAATACGATCACCACTCATAATACCAGCACGCTCGCTTGGACCACCTTCAGTAGGCTTAATAACAGCAATAGTGTCTTTGTATGGATAATAATTTATTCCAATTCCAACAAAATCACCTTTCATGTTTTCGTTAATACGCTCTAAATCTTCTTTTGGAATATATGTAGAATGCGGATCGAGATTGTCTAAAATTCCATTTACTGTGACATCTACAATACTATCTGTATTTACATCATCTACATATTCGTAATCTATATAATCTATTAATCGATTAAGCTTATCTTTTTTACTATTGGTTGTAAATAGATTATCTGAAGTGTCTGAAAAGTTTAATTTTCCACCAATGACAACTCCTGTAGCTATTGCTACTCCAATAATTAATGGTATGTATTTGTTTTTTGTTGCCATTAGGCTCTTAAGTCTTCTATGTAAACCAATTCTATGCCTGCTTTCTCTAAAAACTCAAGACCAGAACAATCTTTGTAGGCACGAGAATAAACTACCCTTACTATACCAGCTTGGTGTATTAGTTTACTACAATCTGTACAAGGCGACAAAGTAACATACAAAGTAGCACCCTTACAGGATTGCGTTGATGCTGCTACCTTTAATATAGCATTAGCTTCTGCGTGGAGCACATACCATTTAGTTTTCCCTTCCTCGTCTTCACAACAATTTTCAAAACCTGTAGGAGTGCCATTATAACCATCTGAAATAATCATACGGTCTTTAACAATAAGAGCTCCAACTTGCTTGCGTTTGCAATGCGATAATTTCCCCCATTCTTGAGCAATACGTAAATAGGCTTTATCGTAACGTAGTTGTTTTTTGTTTGACATTATTATATACAATGTAAATAACGAAGATAAAAGTAAAGCATTGTTTAAGCAATTTACTTGTCGTTAAAGTTTTACCAAACTTTTAGATTTATTGAAGCAAATCGCTATTAATTATCATAGGAATAACCAAACCAACAACAACTGCTGAGAGTACCATAACCCAATCGCGACGCGAAAATCTAAATATAGTTTGAAATAAAAACCCAAGAAAAAGAACAACAAATACAATGATGACCTGAGCAATTTCAATACCTAAGGCAAATTCTATAAGAAGCTCTATTTTGTTTTGAGATTGGCCTGCAAACATTTTGAATTCTCTAGCAAAACCTAAACCATGAATAAGCCCGAAAAATAAGGTTGTGAAAAATAACAAGCCTACTTTATTTCCTCCATCTTTTTTACCAGCTGTAAACACATTATAAATAGCTGCTATTAAAATGGTCACCGGAATTAAAAATTCAACCAACTTTCCATCTACAGTTACAACACCATAAGCTGCTAACACCAATGATAACGTGTGACCTAAAGTAAACATAGAAACAAGTAAAAGAACACGTTTCCAATCTTTAAACACATAAGGAACAGCTAAAACCATTAAGAAAAGAACATGGTCATAACCATTAGGATCTAGGACGTGGTCAATGCCATACTGCACATTAAACCAAAAATTGTCTAACATAATTTTTTCATTTGGGATGAACCAAAGTTACGATTTATATTGATAAAAAATATTTTTGAATCGAATTGAAGTTTTTATGTATAGTGGCTTTTGTGATTTCATGCAACATCTATAATTAATTATGGCTTTGGCACTACAATAGGTCTAATAATCCAACATTCAATTTTTATCGTTTTTCCACCCAATCCTTTAAGAAACACTTCTTCTTTTGTTGGTGCTTTGGCTAAATAATTAGCAACAGTTTGGTTTACTAACTTCTGTAAAGTTGGGTCTATACGAGATGCCCTTTCAGCTTCTTTAGCCGCTAACCAATAGACTGCTCTTTGATAAAAATTATCTTTACCACAGTTTTTATTCTTAGCACTTTTAGCATACATATCTGCAATTAAAAGGTGTGGCTTGCCGTTTGAAGGATTTAATTTTAAAGCATTTATAAAATACAATCGTGCTTTACTATACTGTTTCTTGCTTTTTAAAATTACACCTATCCTAATTGCTAAATTAGATTTTTTATAAGCCTTAGTCTCTAAAGCATAACCTTCTTCTAAATATTGATATCCTTCTTTATCTTTTCCTTTTTTAAATAAAATTGTAGCTACAAAAATTTTAGTATCTGCCGATGGTGCCACTTTATCATACTGTTTTACAAGTTTTTCATATAGTTCGTCATCTGTACATTTCTTATAATACATTCTGCCAACTGCACGTTTTAACCATATAGAATCGTTTTGGTGCTTTTCAAAGTCTCTTGAATAAAGTGGAATTAAATTTTCGCATTTGGCTCTTTTATCAGCCAAAGCATTAATATTATCTTTAATCAGTGAATAATTTTTAAGATAGCTCTCATAAGCCGTTTTTTTATTCTTTTCCCTCCTTGAGAGACTTTCACCATTTTCTAGCTTATCAACTAGTGCATTCAGTTTTTCCGAATAATTCTGTACTTCAATTTCAATCTTATCACTAATATCATCATAGGTATTAAAAAGCTCTAAAGCTGATTTATTACCTCCATCAAAAAGCTTAGTGGAAAGTGAAAAATAAGTATATAAACTTTTTGGATTTCTAACTGTTTTTTTGTCTTCTATAAATGCTGTATTAAAACAATTATATAATTCAAGATTTGTTTTACCAAACTTGTCTTTATGATCGTATATTAATTGGCAAGCCTTAGCAGCATATTCGCCTGTTGAGGTTAGACTAGGAAAGTAGTTTTTTCGTTCTTTCCATAAGGCCAATAAATCTTCTATATAATCCTTCTTTTCATTAGCTTTTGTATCCTTAATCTTATGCTTTAGAATTTTTTCTCCATCAGTGTAGATAGCTAAACTTAGATTGGGACAATTAGTTCTTACATAAAGCCAGTCTTTGTAAGCGGAATCATAATTGTTTGCTTTTGTAGCTTCATGAAAATTAGAAAGTTTCGTTTGGCATTCTATATTGGTTTGAGCGTTTGCAATCATAACTAATAGCATAGCTATAACTAAGAAAATAGGTTGTCTTATCATCATACAATTGAATAATAGTTAGTTATTAACTAAAAGATCACAAAAAACATACCAAAAACAATATGTATTCCTTGCTGTAAAAAAGA
>NZ_JAOARH010000096.1 GCF_025210595.1 Winogradskyella sp. | reverse complement strand
GAATTAACTAAACTATAATCGTTAGATGCAATATTAGCACTTCCCCAAGCAAATTCTCCAGCTTTTGGTAGTATAGGTCCTCTACAAGCCTTTTCATATTCTAGCTCAGTCATTGGTCGCATACCTGTCCAGTCCATATAAGCATTCATATCGCCAGGACTTAAATAACTTATGGCTCTATCTGGTGCTGTAGTTGTTGCACTAGCACTTCCTCCAGTCCAAGAAACAGTATTTCTACTAATTTCAGAATCACTGTTCTTATGAGTTGAATCAGTAACATCTCTGTTAGTTTTTTGAGCTTCTGTTAAACTATTAAAGAAACCTAGCCATTGCGCTTCTGTGACCTCATATTTCATACAATAAAAGTCATTAAACCCTTTAGGATAAGAAGAACTAAGTGTACCTGTTTGGTCACCACCACTAGCGTTATCACCAACGTAATATAAATTTCCAGAAGAATTAGCTATGGTTATAGCTGCCTCTGATGTTATTTGATAAGAAGACGATGTAGAAAATCCACCACTATGAAACTTATTAGATTCATCTCCTGTTGTTCCTCCAACATAGAATGCACCTTCAGGAATGTAAACCATTTCTATAGCAAATACTTGAATATCTATAATATCATCTGTATCTGTAGAACCGAAATTCCAACGTAATTGATTGTTTTGAAAATTAACATTGCCATTGCCGTCAGCATCTCTATAAATAAAAGCACCCATTCCATCTGAGGTTACATTCATAGTACTCCCTGGTGCAGCTACTGAGTTAGCTTGACTTACAATGCCGTGCGTCCAAGTACCATTATTCACCCTATACTTTATAAATACCCATGCAGCATCCCAATTTGAAGGGCCAGAACTAATACGCCAAGAGTTTTCCCAAAAGAGATCAAACTCTACATGTACCCAATTAGAGACTTCGTTTAGATTCTCTAACGAGATGTTGTTGACTTGAATGTTGTTTGCCCTTGAGAAGTAGGAGCAAAGTAAAAATGAGAAAAGTAATAATCTTAATTTCATAATTTAATGTGTTTGTTAATTTTAATGTGTTCATTAATATGTAGGTAAAATTAAATTGCGATTAAGAAGACTATAATAGAACATGTATAGATGGTTGTGAAAATTGTGTAAATGGAATTTTAGGTAAACCTTGAATATTTTAAGCCAAAACATTTTTTGAGACTATATCTTACCAAATGCACAAAATTTTATACCATACATACTTTAATACTTAATGATTGCTTATTAAAGCATATATTTATATTACTTTTTATAAAGCGATAATAATGTTAAAGACAATACTTATTGATGATGAACCTAAAGCTCTTGATAGTTTGGCTTGGGAATTAGAAAATTTTTGCGATCAAATAGAGGTTTTAGAAAAGTTTACTGAGCCCGAAAAGGCATTAGAATTTATAAAAAACAATCATATAGATTGTGTTTTTTTAGATATTGAAATGCCAACAATGGATGGTTTTCAATTTTTAAATAAAGTAGAAGTAAAAGATTTTGCAGTAATTATTACAACCGCTTATAATGAATATGCAATAAAAGCTATAAAGCAACAGGCTATAGACTATTTATTGAAACCTGTAGACATAGATGATCTCACTTTGGCTATTCAAAAAGTGAAACATCATGTTAATAGGAGTACTGTTGTATCAGATAAGCTAGAGCGTATTCTTAAAGATTATAGTAAACAGGTAAGTGATAAAAAAATCACGGTGAATACAGATGGTAAATTAATCTTTCTTAACATATCAGATATTGTATTTGCAGAATCTGATGGGAATTATAGTACATTTCATTTAACTAATTCTAAAAAAATATTATTGACTAAAAAGTTAAAAGAGGTTAACGAATTACTTCCTAAAGATCATTTTTTTAGAATTCATAATTCTTACATTGTTAATCTTGATAAGATAAAAGAATATATAAAATCTGAAGGGTATGTTGTTTTAGAAGGCAATTATAAAATTCCTATTTCTAGAATGAAAAGAACCGAATTCCTAAAAAAAATATAATGTTTAAAAGTAAGTTTTTAATTCATTTATGCGGTTTAATAGCTACACTGTTATCTGTGGTCTGTCTTAATGCCCAACAACGGAATTTTAACATAGATAGTCTTATAAATTCTAAAACTAAAAATTATCAGGCAGTTAGTAAATTACTCAAGCCATACTCAAGAGATTCACTTACAATAAGTACATTTATTAATGATTCTCAAAAAAACGAATATAGCTTTGGGCAAGCATATGCTTTAAATTTAATGGGTATTTATTGTAGAAATACATCTCAGTATAATAAAGCAATAGATTTTCATAACCAATCTGTAAAAACAGCTAGAGCAAATAAATATACAGATATAGAAATAGCAGCGCTAAATATGCTTGGTGTTGTATACCGTAGAACAGATGCTGTAAGAACAGCTTTAGATTATCATAAAGAAGCTTTAACTATTGCCGAGAAAGTAAACCCAAGAACAGAGCCAATAAAGAAAAGTATTGCAGTGTCTTTAAATAGTATGGGTAATATTTATTTAGCATTAGATCAATATGAGATAGCTATTGAACGTTTTTCTAAATCTCTTAAGATTGAAAAAGAGGTAGATAATAAATTAGGTCTAGCAATTAATTATCATAATATTGGTTACGCAAAGGAAGCACTTGGTAAACTAGATGAAGCATTAGAGTATTATAAAAAATCTTTAGAATACAATACCGAGATAAATTCTAAGTTAGGTAAGGTTATCTGTAATAGTAGTATAGGCGCTGTTCTTATTAAAGAAAACAAAAGTGAAGAAGCCATTACATTAATGACTTCAATTTTAAAAGAAGCTAAAGAATTAAGAGATAAGTTTCATTTAACAGGAGTTTATTCTAGTCTTGGTTGGGCATATTTAAAAACAGCAGATTATAAAAAATCTAAATATTATTTAAACAAAAGCCAAGAACTTGCTTTAGAATACAATTTTAAAAGTAGTTTAGAAGAAAACTACAGGTATTTAGCGTCCTTAGCCGAAAAAGAAAAAGACTATAAGAACGCCTATGAATATACACAGCTCTCACGAAATTTTTCTGATGAATTAAATAAAGAACAAAACTTTCAGTATGTTAATGATATTATAGTTAAATACGATACAGAAAAGATTAATGACAAACTAAAGTCTATTGAGCAAGAAAGAGAAATAGAAAAATTGAATTACCGTAAAAACAAAAACATACTCATAGCAAGTTGTTTAATTTTGTTTTTTATTATAGTAATATCATATATCCTTTATAGACAAAGGTTATTAAAAAATGAAAAACGTATTTTAACATTAGAACAAGATATTTTAAGAAGCCAAATGAACCCTCATTTTGTATTTAATTCTTTAAATTCAATTAAGCAATATATAATTACAAACGAGCAAAAAAATGCTGTTTATTATTTAAATAAGTTTGCCAAACTAATGCGTAAAATTTTAGAAGCTTCAAAAACCAAAGAAGTTTCTTTAGCAGAAGAGTTAGAAACCATAGAGTTATATTTTAGTATCGAAAATATTAGATTTTCTAATGAGGTTGTATTTAATATTTATGTAAACGAAAATATAGATTTACACTCTATAAGGTTACCTTCATTGGTTTTACAGCCATTTATAGAAAATGCTATTTGGCATGGATTGTCTTCAAAAAAAGGAGATAAAATTATTGATCTCGAAATCACAAAAGAATCTAACGATTATATCTCTATTAATATTACTGATAATGGTATTGGAAGAGAACAATCTGCTCGTATAAAAGAAAACAAAGTCATTAAAAGAAAGTCTTTAGGACTAAGCCTTACAAAAGAAAGACTAACAAATTTTGTTAAGGACTACAGGAATAAATTTTCCTTAAAATTTGTAGATCTTAAAGATTCTAATAATGTATCTACAGGAACTAAGGTAATATTAGAATTACCTATAAAGTAGTTTTATTAAGTTTATATGTAAATTAAAAAAGGCTTCAAGTTTAATCTTGAAGCCTTAAATTATTATAGATAAGATAGATTTAATCTCTTAGGACACCTCTAGAAATTACAATTTTTTGAATTTCTGAAGTTCCTTCATAAATCTGAGTAATCTTAGCATCACGCATTAAACGCTCTACATGGTATTCTTTTACAAAACCATTTCCTCCGTGAATTTGCACAGCTTCAACAGTTTGTTCCATAGCTACTTTACTTGCATATAACTTAGCCATAGCTCCAGACATATCATAGTTGTTACCTTGGTCTTTATCCCAAGCAGATTTCATTACAAGGTGTCTTGCAGCTTCAATTTCAGTAGCCATATCTGCCAATTTAAATGCAATAGCTTGGTGGTTGCAGATTTCAGTTCCAAAGGCTTTACGCTCTTTAGAATATTTTAAAGCTAATTCATAAGCACCAGAAGCAATACCTAAGGCTTGAGAAGCAATACCAATACGACCACCTGAAAGTGTTTTCATGGCAAATTTAAATCCAAATCCATCTTCTCCAATTCTATTTTCTTTAGGAACTTTTACATCATTAAACTGAAGGGTATGTGTATCACTTCCTCTAATTCCAAGTTTATCTTCTTTTGGTCCAATATCAAAACCTTCCATTCCTTTTTCAACGATGAAAGCATTGATTCCTCTATGTCCTTTGTCTTTATCTGTTTGAGCAATGACTAAATAAACATCTGAACGTCCACCATTAGTAATCCAGTTTTTCGTTCCATTTAATACATAGTGATCACCCATGTCAATAGCAGTTGTACTTTGCGAAGTTGCATCACTACCTGCTTCTGGTTCACTCAAACAAAATGCACCTAAATATTCTCCAGTTGCTAATTTTGTTAAGTACTTTTGTTTTTGCTCTTCAGTACCATAAGCCTCTAAACCATAACATACTAATGAGTTATTTACAGAAACCATTACAGAAGCAGAAGCATCAATTTTTGATAACTCTTCCATAATCAATACATATGAAATAGTGTCCATTCCACTTCCTCCATATTTAGGATCTACCATAACACCAAGAAAACCAAGTTCTCCCATTTTTCTAACAAGCTCATCTGGGAAGCTTTGTTTCTCATCACGTTCAATTACTCCAGGAAGTAATTCGGTTTGTGCAAAATCTCTCGCTGCATCGCGAATCATCATGTGTTCTTCGGTAAGGCTAAAATCCATAAGGTAAATTGATTATTAATTTGTTAAAAAATTCATGCAAAGATAACTCTTTATTGCTGTATTTTCAATAAGTAATACTATTTTTACTTATATGGCAAAATCTACTTATAATGTTATCGCTATAATGTCTGGTACTTCTTTAGATGGTATTGACATTGTTTATGCTACTTACACTTTTAAGAATAGTTGGAAATTTAAAATTCATCAATCAGAAACTATAAAATATTCTACAGATTGGGAATTAACTTTAAGACAATTAGTAGATAAATCAATTAAAGAATTACATGAAGTTGATGTTAAATATTCTGAGTATTTAGCAAAGATTACCTTAAGTTTTATTGAAAAGTATGCAATAAATAAGATAGATTTTATTGCTTCACATGGGCATACAGCTTTACATCAGCCAGAAAATGGAATTACCTACCAGATAGGAAATTTACAGAGTTTTGCAGATCTATTAAATACTAAGGTTATTTGTGACTTTAGAGTACAAGATGTTAAATATGGTGGCCAAGGCGCACCATTAGTTCCTATAGGTGATAGATTATTATTTAATGCATTTGATTTTTGTTTAAACTTAGGAGGGTTTGCAAATATCTCATTCGAAGATAATGACAAACGTATTGCTTTTGATATATGTCCGACAAACATAGTATTAAATCATTACGTTAATAAATTGGATTTAGAGTTTGATGATAAAGGGGAAATTGCTTCAAAAGGAAACATAAATAAAGAACTATTATATCGATTAAATCAACTCGATTTTTACAAACAGTCGCCACCGAAATCTTTAGGTTTAGAATGGGTTAGAGCGAATATTGTTCCAATAATAGATAATTACAATCTTCAAATTAAAGATGTTTTAAGAACCTTTGTAGAGCATATTGCGATTCAAATTTCAAAAGTTTTAAATATAAGCAACACTAATGTGTTAATATCTGGTGGTGGAGCTTACAATAATTTTTTAATCAGTAGAATAAAAGTACTTTCAAACTCTTCCGTTGTAATTCCAAATAAAGAAATCATTGAATATAAAGAAGCATTGGTGTTTGGTTTGTTAGGTATTTTAAAAGAACGAAATGAGATCAACTGCCTTAAAAGTGTCACAGGAGCAAGTAAAGACCATTCCTCTGGAAAAATTTTGACACCTAATGCTTAAAATTAATATTTAATTCATTATTAGGTATTAGAGTTTTTTATATTTGTTACTTCTTAAAAATATAACAAATTGATAAAGGAATTACTTCACAAGTACGAAAATAAATCACCAGAAATAGTTTTTCATTGGAACGATTCAGAAACAGACGCAGAAGGCTGGACAGTTATTAACTCATTAAGAGGCGGAGCCGCTGGTGGAGGTACCAGAATGCGTAAAGGCTTAGATAAAAATGAAGTTTTATCATTAGCTAAAACCATGGAAGTTAAATTTACAGTATCTGGCCCAGCAATTGGTGGTGCTAAATCTGGTATAAATTTCGATCCACAAGATCCAAGAAAAAAAGGCGTTTTAGAGCGTTGGTACGCAGCAGTGTCACCATTACTAAAAAGTTATTATGGTACAGGCGGTGATTTAAATGTAGATGAAATCCATGAAGTTATACCAATCACAGAAGAAAGTGGTGTTTGGCATCCTCAAGAAGGTGTTTTTGAAGGTCATTTTAAGCCAACACAAGCCGATAAGATTAATAGAATTGGTCAATTAAGACAAGGTGTTATTAAAGTAATAGAAAACCCAATATATTCACCAGATGTATTAAAAAAATACACGGTTGCAGATATGATTACGGGTTATGGAGTTGCTGTTGCCGCAAAACATTTCTATGAGCTTAGTGATGGTTCTATTGAAGGAAAACGTGTCGTAGTACAAGGTTTTGGTAATGTTGGTGCAGCTGCAGCATTTTATTTTGCACAAATGGGTGCAAAAGTGGTTGGTATTATAGATAGAGTTGGTGGATTAATAAATGCTGATGGTTTTTCGTTTGATGAGATTACACAACTTTATTTAAATAAAAACGGTAATACGCTGGTAGCAGATAATTTAATTCCTTTTGAAGAAATTAACGAAAAAATTTGGTCTATAAATACTGAAGTCTTTGCACCATGTGCAGCGTCTAGATTAGTGACTAAAGCGCAAATAGACCAAATGATAGATTCTGGTTTAGAGGTTATAACTTGTGGTGCTAATGTGCCTTTTGCTGATAAAGAAATATTCTTCGGTCCTATAATGGAGCATACAGATCAAAAAGTTAGCTTAATACCAGACTTTATTTCAAACTGCGGTATGGCAAGAGTTTTTGCATACTTCATGGAGCGCAAAGTACAGATGACAGATGAAGCTATTTTTAGTGACACATCTGTTGTTATTAGAAAAGCATTAGAAGACGTTAAAAAGAACAATTCAACAAAAACAGGTATTAGTGAAACTGCTTTTGAAATAGCACTGAAACAATTAATATAAAAAACACTCCTCTTTAATTTACAATATGGAAACGGTAATTATCCTTGTATTCGTTTTTGGTTATTTAGCCATTACCTTAGAACACAATATTAAAATAGATAAGTTAATTCCTGCTTTGGTGATGATGGCTATAAGTTGGGCATTAATTTCATTAGGAATTGATGATTTTTCACAATGGTTCGATTCTGCTAAGCATAGCCTAATGGAAAATTTTGGTTTGCTTCCTCATGAAGAAAAAATGCACTTAATGGAGGAGACTTTGCTTCATCATTTAGGTAAAACAGCCGAAATATTAGTGTTCCTTTTGGGTGCAATGACTATAGTTGAGATTATAGATTATTTTGATGGTTTTTCAACAATCAAATCTGCAGTGAAATTCAATAGTAGAAAGAAGCTCTTATGGATGTTTTCTATCTTAGCTTTTGTTTTATCTGCTATTATTGATAACCTTACCGCAACAATTGTGTTAATATCTATTCTTCAAAAAATAGTAAAAGATAGAGATATTAGAATTTGGTATGCAGGTTTAATAATTATTGCTGCAAATGCAGGTGGTGCATGGTCTCCAATAGGAGATGTTACAACAACCATGCTTTGGATAGGCAATAAAGTTTCTACAGGAAATTTATTTATGTACCTTTTTGTTCCTTCTCTTTTATGTATGGTGGTGCCAACATTTATCGCTTCACTTTTAAAACCGTTTAAAGGAGATTTAGAATTGCAAGAAGGAAGTGATAAGCCTAAAAATAGATTTAGTTCTACGATGTTATTCTTAGGGTTAGGCGCAATTGTATTTGTGCCAATTTTTAAAGTAATAACTCATTTACCTCCTTATGTAGGTATGATGTTATCTTTAGGTGTTGTTGCAATTTTTGCAGAAGTTTATAGTAACTCAAAATTTGCACTTTCTTCTACAGCAGAACATGATGAGCATGATGCTCATGCAAGTCATAGCCCAGTGCATTATTCATTATCTAAAATAGAGTTGCCAAGTATTTTATTTTTCTTAGGAATTTTAATGGCTGTTGCAGCATTAGAGTCTTTAGGGATTTTATTCAATTTTGCAGATACGTTAAAATCTAGTGTAGGACTAATAGGTACAGAACCAGAAGGAACAATAGTTTCAGATTTAGTAGTTATACTTCTTGGTGCTGGTTCTGCGGTAATTGATAATGTACCATTAGTAGCAGCAAGTTTAGGAATGTTTACAGAAGCATTAGATAATCAATTATGGCACTTTATAGCATATTCTGCAGGTACAGGTGGTAGTATGTTAATTATAGGATCTGCTGCTGGTGTTGTTGCTATGGGAATGGAAAAAATAGATTTTTTCTGGTATTTGAAGAAAATTTCTTGGTTGGCATTAGTAGGGTTTTTAGCAGGTGCAATTGCATTTATGGTAATGCGAGGCATATTATAATATACTTAAGTTAAAATCCTAGCGTTATAACTTAATAAAACTTTTAAACTTAAAACTTAATATATGATATTACTAAGTAGTATTCAAGATGAAGCTGAGGTTTTAACAGATGGAGAACAAGTAGAAAAAACCTTATCTATCATTGAGTTAATCACTAGTGGTGGAACTTCAGGAATGGTTATTATTCTCATTCTTTTTTTACTGCTTATAGTAGCCACTTATATTTATTTTGAAAGAATTTTTGCCATTAAAGCAGCATCAAAAGTAGATGCTAACTTTATGAATCAAATAAAAGACCATGTAAGTAATGGTAAAATTGATTCTGCACAAATGCTTTGTGCTCAGCAAAATTCACCTGTATCTAGATTAATTGCAAAAGGAATCACTAGAATAGGAAAACCACTAGAAGATATTCATACTGCAATAGAAAATGCAGGTCGTTTAGAAATATATAGTTTAGAAAAAAACGTTAGTGTATTGGCAACAATATCTGGAGTTGCACCAATGATTGGTTTTTTAGGAACTGTAATAGGTATGATTTTATCCATATTTGAAATTGCTAATTCTGGTGGTTCTATAGATATAAAATCTTTAGCAGATGGATTATATACCGCAATGACCACTACAGTTGGTGGCTTAATTGTAGGTATTGTTGCTTATGTAGCTTACAATCATTTGGTAGTTAAGACTGATAAAGTGGTTTACCAAATGGAGGCTAATTCTGTGGAATTTTTAGATCACTTAAACGAACCAATCTAATATGAATATTAGAGGAAGAAATAAGGTAACACCAGAATTCAATATGTCGTCTATGACAGATATTGTATTCTTGTTATTAATCTTTTTTATGATTGCATCTACTTTAGTATCTGCTGAAGCAATAGATTTGTTATTGCCGAGTTCTACAAGTAAGACCACTCAAACAAAAAATGTTTCGGTAAGTGTCAACAAAAAACTTCAGTATTTTGTAGATATGAAGCAAGTGCCTAAAAATCAGTTAGAGGCTGAGGTTTTAGCAAAAATTGGTAGTTCAAACGCGCCTACCATTACAATCAGATCAGATGAAAGTGTAGATTTAAAACATGTGGTATATATTATGGATATCGCTAATAGAAATAAGATTAAATCTACCTTGGCAGTTAAATCTAATTAACGGCATTGTTTTTGAAGTCTATGTATAGATTTTCAATCTTTTAAGTCTAAAGGTTAAATAAAAACATGAAATATTTAGAGACTAAACATCAACGTAATTCAGCAAAAATCACGGTATTAATTACCTTGATATTATTTTTGTTGTTGTTTTTTGCTGGTCCTAATTATTTAGATCCACCAGAAGAATATGGTGTGGCTGTTAACTTTGGAACTACAGAAATGGGAAGCGGTAATAAACCGTTAAGCCAGCCTAGAGAATCAGTTCAAGAAAAAGTTGTGGAAGAATCACAACCCGAAGAGGCAGAAGTTACACCGCCAGAGCCAACTGAGTCTGCGGAACCAAATACAAAAGTCGAAGATGTTTTAACACAAGAAGAAGCTGAAGCTATTGCTATAAAAAAACAAAAAGAAGCCGAAGCAAAGGCTAAAGCAGAGGCAGAGGCTAAAGCCAAAGCTGAAGCAGAACGAATAGAAAGAGAACGACGAGAAGCCGAAGAAAAAAAACGAAGAGAAGAGGAAGAAAAAAGGAAAAATCTAGACAACCTTATAGGTGGAGTTAAAAACTCTAAAGGAAATGACGATGGTGGTGAAGGACCAGATAATAAAGGAGGAAATAAAGGCCAATTAGATGGTGATCCTTATGCACCAAGTTACTTTGGAGGATCAGGGCCAGGCAAAGGTGGTGTAGGTTACGGTTTAGGGGGAAGAGGAAAACCGTCTCGACAAGTTTTTAAGCAAGATTGTAATGAATATGGATTGGTTGTCGTAAGAATTGAAGTAAATAGACAAGGGAAAGTGGTTAAAGCTACTCCAGGAGTAAAACACACAACAAATACACATCCATGTTTATTAGAACCAGCAAAAAAAATAGCGTTATCTCATAAATGGCCTGCAGATTCAAATGCACCAGCTACTCAAGTAGGTTTTGTGAGTATTAATTTTGATATAGGACAATAATCTATGAACTACCAAGATACAATCAATTGGATGTTTCAACAGCTTCCAATGTATCAAAACAAGGGGAAAGCTGCCTATAAAGAAGATTTATCTAATACACTTATACTCGCAAAACATTTAAACAACCCAGAAAGAAGGTTTAAATCTATACATGTAGCAGGTACCAATGGTAAAGGGTCAACAAGTCACTTATTGGCTTCTGTACTTCAGGAAGCCGGTTATAAAGTAGGTTTATACACTTCACCGCATTTAAAAGATTTTAGAGAGCGTATACGTATTAACGGAAAAGTTATAAGCAAACAATTTGTTATAGGTTTCATTAAACGAAATAAGTCTTTTTTTGAAGCAAACCACTTATCTTTTTTTGAAATGACAGTTGGTATGGCTTTCGATTATTTTGCTAAACAAGAGGTAGATATTGCCGTTATAGAAGTTGGACTTGGAGGGCGATTAGATTCAACCAATATTATTATTCCAGAATTATCTATAATTACAAATATAGGTTTAGATCATATGCAATTCCTTGGAAATACTATTGAAAAGATTGCGGTAGAGAAAGCAGGAATTATTAAAGGAAATATTCCTGTAGTTATAGGTCAAACTCAGAAAGAAACACAATCGGTTTTTAAAGAAAAAGCTAGGTTGAATAATTCTAAGATTTATTTTACAGACCAATTAGTAGATAATGCTTATGAGTGTGATTTAAAAGGAAGTTACCAAAAGCATAATATTAAAACGGTAATGCAATCTGTTTATGTTTTAAGACAATCTAAATTTAAAGTTTCTGAGAATGAACTAAAAAAAGGACTTCTTAAAGTTGTTGAGAATACGGGTTTAATGGGTAGATGGCAAGTTTTGCAGCAAAGTCCAAAGGTTATTTGTGATACAGCTCATAACAAAGAAGGGTTAAGCTACGTGATGGAACAATTACAATCAGAATACTTTAATCAATTACATATTGTTTTTGGTGTAGTTAATGATAAAAATTTAGACTCAATTATACCTTTACTACCCAAGGAGGCAACCTATTATTTTTGTAAACCAAATATTAGCCGTGGTTTAGATGCCAACATACTAAAAGAGGAATTCAATAAAAATAATCTTAAAGGTAATGCTTATGTGAGTGTTAATCAGGCTTATGCAGATGCAAAATCTAAGGTAAAAAAAGGAGATTTAATTTATGTTGGTGGCAGTACTTTTGTTGTTGCAGAAATAATTTAATTTTTTTCTAAAAAATCTTTTGAGATATTAAAAACTAGTCTATATTTGCAGTCCAAATAATTGGGGCGCGTAGCTCAGTTGGTTCAGAGCACTTGGTTTACACCCAAGGGGTCAGGGGTTCGAATCCCTTCGCGCCCACAACAATAAAAATCCGATTTGAAAATCAAATCGGATTTTTTTATATCCTTAATCGAAGCTTAAAACTGTAAATTAATTTAGAACATTATAAACAAAGTCTTTTCATTTAGTAAAGACTTCTATTTTTAATAACAGAAGTGCGATGTGTTTATAATGTAAAAAAAGGCTTAAATAACGTCTAAAATGCGTTCTAAGGCCATTCCTCTAGACCCTTTTATTAGAATTGTAGATTGATTAAAATCCATGTCCTTTAAAGTTGATTTTAAATCTTCAAAACATGAATATTTATGAGTGGTTTTTTGCGTCTCGGTTTTATAGAAGTTTTCACCAATCAAATAAATATTATTGTTAAAATTACTTTCTGCAAAATCAGCTATGGCTTGATGTTCTTTTTTTGCTTCTTCACCAAGTTCAAACATGTCTCCTAAAAAAAGGTATTTGTTTTCTGCGTGTAGTTGTTTAAAGTTTTTAAGTGCAGCTAGCATACTTGTTGGATTTGCATTGTAAGCATCTAAAATTATGTTAGTACTATTCTTTTTTATAATCTCTGAGCGATTGTTATCAGGTTGATATCTTTCAATTACTGTCTTTATGTTTGTATTAGAAACTTTAAAATACTGCCCAATAGCAATTGCTACAGCGATGTTACCGTAATTATAATCACCAATAAGTTGACTGTTAATTCTAATATCATTGAATTTTACAGAAACAAAAGGATTTGCTTCAATGAATTCTATTTTACAGTCATTGCTAGAACTTTCTCCAAATGTTATTGTTTTTTTATAGTCACCAATCTGTTTGGTTTGTTTAAAATCATCAGTGTTTATAAAAGCCGTTTTTTTGTTGATCTTTAAGTAATCGTATAATTCTGATTTTCCTTTTATAACACCTTCAACTCCTCCAAAACCTTCTAAATGTGCTTTACCGAAATTAGTGATAAGGCCATAATCTGGTAGGGCAATATTAGAAAGAAATTCTATTTCTTTTTGATGATTTGCGCCCATCTCTACTATTCCAAAATCTAAATCGTTGGTAAAGGATAATAAGGTTAGAGGCACACCAATATGGTTGTTGAGATTACCTTTGGTAGCTTTAACTTTATAAGTGGTAGCCAATACTGTATTTATAAGTTCTTTTGTTGTTGTCTTTCCATTACTACCTGTTAGAGAAATAATAGGAACATTAATTTCATTTCTATGGAAAGTTGCTAAATTTTGAAGTGTTTTTAAAACATCTTTAACGAGTATACAATACTCGTTTATTACAGCTTCTTTGTCATCTATAATACAATACTTAGCACCTTTTTCAAAGGCTTGGTTAACAAACTTATTACCATCAAAATTGTCGCCTTTTAAGGCGAAATACATATCACCTTGCTCAATTTTTCTTGTATCTGTAGAAACCGAAGTGCAAGTTTTAAATTTGTTATATATAGTTGCTGTGTCCATAGGCTTAAAAATAAAAAGTCCTGATAAAAATATCAGGACTTTTAGTAAATATATTTAACGTTTTTTAGTTACGTCTCTTTTGAGTCTTTACTGATTTAGAACCTACTCTAGATACAGCACATCTAAACCCAATGTAATCTGTAGCCATATCTTGTGGGAAGTAACGACGTTGCGCAGGATCAATCCAATATGCTCTGTCTCTCCAAGAACCACCTTTATAAACTCTTACTTCGTCATTAATTAATGATGTTCTTGAGTTAGATTTATCATATTCTCTAAGAAGTTTACCATCAGTAGAATCCATTTCAACTCTATGCTTAGGAGAGTTGTACATTTTTCCTGTAGCGTCAATTCTGTCATCTCCTTCATCAAAACTTTCTCTGTAGTAACGAGAAGAACGCTTGTCACCATCTCTAAAGTTTCTGTTATCACTCTTATCGAATTGAGTTCTTAAATAAGTGTCCTCATCATCAACAGGAATCTTAGCAATTTCACCAGGTAAGTCTCTAGCAATGATTTTACCATTTGGTAAAGTGTCGTATACAATTTCATCAATGGTTACAATCTTTACAGTACCATCTTCATTTAAAGCATTTTTAGTATAAACATTACCTCTATAGTAGTTAAAGTCATTAAACTCATCATCCACAATAGGTCTGTAAACGTCAGCTACCCATTCAGCTACGTTACCAGCCATGTCATATAAACCATAATCATTTGGTGCGTAAGATTTAACTTCGGCAGTAATATCAGCACCATCATCAGACCATCCTGCAATTCCACCATAATCACCTTTACCTTGCTTAAAGTTTGCCATTTGGTCACCACGATTTACACGCTTACCAGATCTGGTATATTGACCATCCCATGGGTATTTTTTACGACCTCTGTAAACATTATAGCTTCTTAATTCGCTCATACCAAGTGCTGCATATTCCCACTCAGCTTCTGTTGGAAGTCTGTACTTAACAGGAATTAACCCAGATTCTCTATTTGCATAAACATTAATAGGGTTTCCATCAGCATCAGTTTGTTGTCTTCTTTTGCCACCTTCTAAAACCTCAGAGCTTCCTCCGTAAGTTTGAGTTGGAGCATTAATATATGTGTCAACATCAAAAGTACTTTCTGCACTTAAGTCTGTAAGGTGAGCATCTCTTTTAATGTAGCCAGATTCCTGTAAAGACATTTCAGCCACACGGTTAGATCTCCAGTTTGCATATTCAACAGCTTGTATCCAACTTACACCTACAACAGGGTAATTTGCATAACCAGGATGACGTAAATAGTTTTCTGTCATCATTTCGTTATAACCTAAACGATTTCTCCAAACTAAAGTGTCAGGAAGTGCACCTTTATATATTAAAGCATAATTTGGGTCGTCTGGTGGATAAACACTTTTTAAATAGTGTAAGTAATATAAATAGTTAATATTAGTTACTTCACTTTCGTCCATATAAAACGACTGAATGTGTTGTTGATTAGGAGTGTTGTTCCAATCATGCATTGGGTCGTCTTGTACTTTACCCATTGTAAAGGTTCCGCCTTCTACAAATGCTGTGCCTGGAGGTGTTTCTTGCTCTTTAAAATTTGTATTGTATTGAAAACCACCATTTTTGTCATTAATTTTCCAGCCTGTAGCACTATCTACATTACCAGAGTTAGAAGAACGTTTACAGCTGACAATACTAGCTAAAAGCGTTATTGCTATTAAAAATTTTAGGTTTGAGACATTTTTCATATCCATTTGTTTAAGTAAGCTCGTTGAATTTTAAGTTCCGCAATATAACAATTAAAGGTAAACTAACAATTTTTTTTTGCCTATAAATTAAAAAATATATGCATTTCATCCTTTTTTTTGAACACAATAACGGATTTTCATTCGATAAAGCGATGTATTTTGCTCTTAAATAACGAACACTAAAATAAATTATTGTTGTATTTTTGAAATAAAATCTTTAGCCTTATAATAAGCCTATATTTTGGGCGTTATTTTACTGTAAATTTTTATAAATTATCAGGTTAGTGATATTTATAAAGGATGTTTACGACTTACTTAAATCAAAATACTTAAATGAAAAATTGCTCTGTTTTTATTCTTATGCTTTTCGCCATATATAGTTTTGGGCAAAAAAAACAATTTAATATTGAATGGGATGGTGAAAAAGAGTTAGAAACTGCCTATGGCAAGTTTACTGTGCCTAGTTTTAATGCAAAACATTTTAGTTATGATAATGATAAAGGCTTAAAGTTTTTTACACAATGGCAAAGTAACGGAAGTATTGTTGATGAAAACTCTGTAAGTTTATCTAATGTTTCTTATGAGACCATTAGTCAATCAAATCTTAAAGATTTAAATCCTCAGTTAATTCCCAACGAACCTAAATATCGTTTTTTTAATACTAATGCTAGAGGTGATAGAGCTTATTATTTTGAGATAAGTCCAATAATTAACGATAGAGGAGTTTATAAGAAAATAAAATCCTTTACCATAAACTATAATACTCTAGCCAATAGAACACAAACAGCTGCTAGAACAGGAATCACAAATTCTGTGCTAAGTACAGGAGAATGGTATAAGTTTTATATTGAAGAATCTGGTGTTTTTCAATTAACAAAAGGTTTTTTAAGCAATTTAGGAGTTAGCACAAACTCGGTAGACCCAAGACATATAAAAATATATGGTAATGGCGGTAGAATGTTACCGCTACTTAATTCTGAAAACTACCCATTTGATGTTGTAGAAAATGCCGTGAAATTTGTAGGAGAAGAAGATGGTAGTTTTGATAATGGTGATTATATCTTATTCTATGGTGAAGGACCAACAACTTATAGTGAAGAAAGCGAGACTAATATTAATCTATATGCAGATAGGACTTATTATTATGTGAATGTAAGTCCAGGAAACGGAAAAAGAATTCAGTCAATGCCAAGTATTGATGGTGCAGCAGATATTCAGATTAATACTTTTCAAGACTATCAGTTTTACGAAGTTGATGAATATAATTTAGCTAAATTAGGACGTAGATGGTTTGGTGATGAGTTTGATATTGAAAACCAACGCGTATATGATTTTGATTTTCCAAATTTGGTTACAAGCGAACCTGTACGATTTGATATTGCAGTTGGCTCTGTGTCAGAAATTGATGGTACATCAATGCAAATTACAATTAATGGTAATGCTGTGTCAAATATAGGTTTTCCTAGTATTGATCCTGGTTCAGTTCTTGCTGCAGCTAACGCTTATGGTGATGATATAAATATCTCATCTGATGCTATCACAGTAACATTAGATTATAATAATAATGGTAATCCTTCTGCGAGTGCGTACTTAGATTATATAAATATAGAGGCTACTAGAGATTTAACCTATGTTGGTGACCAATTAGTATTTAAGAATAGAGATGTAGTTACAACTCCAGGAATTGCAGAGTATAATATATCAAACGCTTCTGGATTACAAGAGGTATGGGATATTACAGATCGATTTAATGTAACAAATTTTTTAAATTCTGAAGTACAAAGCAATTTGTCTTTTAAAACAATTTCGGGTGAAGAAAGAATGTATTTGGCATTTTCTTCAGGTAATCTAAAACAACCTTCAAGAGAATCAAATTCAAGATTGGCAAATCAGAATTTAAAAGGCACTATTTTTAATAATGCACAGGGTGCTTTTGAAGATATTGATTACATTATTTTGACACCAACAGAGTTGTTGTCTCAAGCTGAGCGATTAGCACAAATCAATAGAAATCAATATAGTTTAAATGTAAAAGTTGTTGAGCTTCAAACTATATATAACGAGTTTAGTACAGGTAGTCAAGATATAGCAGCTCTACGAAATTTTATAAAATACGTATACGATAATGCTAGTGTACCAAGTAATAGGCTTAAATATTTATGTTTATTTGGTGAAGGGTCTTATGATTATAAAGACAGGTTAAATAATAATACTAACCTAGTGCCTTCATGGTATTCTATGCCTAGTTTTAGCCTTACAAATTCATTTGTGTCAGATGATTTTTATGTTATGCTAGACGATAATGAAGGTTCTATGAATACTTCAGATAGAATGGATGTTGCAGTAGGGAGAATATTAGCAGAAGATATTCAGCGAGCTAAAGACATGGTAGATAAGATAGAAGCTTATTATCAACCACAAGCTTATGGGAGCTGGAGAAATAATGTTTTGTTGGTTTCAGATGATGTTGATGTTGCATGGGAAGAAACTTTGCAAGAAACAACAGAAGAATTAGGTGTTAACATTGAGACCGATAAGCCATTTTTTAATGTTGTAAAGATACATACAGATGCATTTGAGCAAGAATCTTCTTCTGCAGGAGATCGTTATCCTCAGGTTAATGAAGCATTTAAAGATGCTATAGAGGTTGGTGCCTTAGTGGTTAATTATTTTGGTCATGGAGGTGAGGATGGTCTTGCTAAAGAACGTATTTTCGATAAGTTTGATGCTCAGGAAATTAATAATATATGTAAATATAACCTCTTTATAACAGTAACTTGTGAGTACACTAAGTTTGATGACCCAGGTAGAGATACAGCTGGTGAATTTACTTATTGGAACAAAACAGGAGGATCTATAGGTTTAGTAACTACAACAAGGCAAATATTTGTTACGGTAGGAGAGCGATTTAATGAAGAATTAGACGATTATTTGTTTGCTTATGGTTCAAATGATTATCCTACAATAGGTGAGGTTTTAAGATTAACAAAAACAGATAATAGTATTGCAGGCATTAGTCAGAAAAGACTAGTGTTCTTAATAGGTGATCCAGCAATGCGATTAGCTTTTCCGCAACCAGATGTTAGGTTAACGAAAGTTAACGATGTAGAGATTACTCAACCTATAGATACATTAAAAGCATTAAGTTATACAAAATTAGCAGGTGAAGTTACAGATGTTAACGGTAACTTATTATCTAATTATAATGGTGTATTAACAGCAACGGTTTTTGATAAAAGGATAGAACGACAAACATTAGCAAATGATGGTATAGGTGATGCAGGTGGCTTAATAGTGTTAGATTACACAACACTAGGCGAAATTATTTTTAAAGGACAAGCCACTATTACTAATGGACAATTTGAATTCGATTTTATTGTACCACGAGATATTGGTATTCCTGTAGGAAACGGGAAAGTGAGTTTTTATGCCAGAAATAGTAACTCAACTTTTGATCAAACAGGAGCAAATTTCGATATTGAAATAGGAGGTATTAATGAAGGTGCGCCTGAAGATAACATTGGTCCGGTTATTAATTTATTTATGAATGATGAAAATTTTGTTTCAGGAGGAATAACAAATGAGTCACCAAATCTTTTAGCAAAACTTCATGATACTAACGGGATTAATACTGCAAGTGGTATTGGTCACGATATAACTGCTATTATAGATGGTGATGAAACCAATCCAGTAATTTTAAATGATTATTATCAAGCCAATATAGACGACTATACAAATGGAACGGTGACTTTTCCTTTTAGAGATTTAGAACCAGGTTTACACACCTTAACTTTAAAAGCTTGGGATGTTTATAATAATTCTTCAACAGCAGAGATTCAGTTTATGGTATTTGATAAAGATGAAGAATTAGTAATAGATAATGTTCTTAATTATCCTAACCCATTTGTTAACTACACTGAGTTTTGGTTTAACCATAATAGCTCTGAGCCATTAGATATATCAGTTCAAATATTTACCGTATCTGGTAAATTGGTAAGAACTTTAAATGGGCAAACCAATGCAGACGAATTGTGTTTTAATGGATCGTCATCATTGTCTAGAAGTATGGTCTGGGACGGAAGAGACGATTTTGGAGATAAAATAGGAAAAGGAGTCTATGTCTATAAACTAAAAGTAAGATCTAACCGTTTAAATAAACAAGTTGAAAAAATTCAAAAACTTGTCATACTCTGATAATAACTTATATTTGCAAACTAATTAATGCTAAGCGATTAGTATTAATAACCCAATAATAAACATGAAGACATACGTATTAGCCTTTATTGCCCTAATAACATATAGTAGCATTTATTCACAAAATGCAGTACAAACAATACCGAATGACTCTGATAGTAGAGTAATAACTACAGGTGTGCCATTTATGCTTATAGCGCCAGATGCTAGATCAGCGTCTATGGGAGATATGGGAGTGGCAACTTCTGTTGACGGATTCTCTCAGCAGTGGAATCCTTCAAAGTATGTGTTTTCAGAAGCTAAATCTGGTGTGAGTTTAAGTTATACACCATACTTGAGTAAGTTGGTAAATGACATTTCTATTAGTTACGCAACTTATTTTAATAGGTTAAATGAATATAGTGCAGTTTCTGCAAGTTTTAAGTATTTCAGTTTAGGTGAAATAACCTTAACTCAAAGTGAAGATGATCCAGGTGTTAATGTAAAACCAAATGAGTTCACTGCAGATGTAGCCTATACCTTAAGATTAGCAGATCAGTTTGCTATGTCAGTTGCTGTGCGATATATGCGTTCAGATTTAAGAATAGATCAAGTAGATCCTAATGCAGATGCAGCAAGTACATTTGGTGCAGATATTACAGGATACTATCAAAGCGAAGAAGAAGCTTATAACGATTTTAATGGACGATGGAGAGCAGGTTTTGCTATTCAGAATTTAGGGCCAAAATTTAAGTACGATGATGGTGGTAGAGAAAATTTTCAGCCAACTACATTACGATTAGGTGCAGGATTTGATTTTATTTTTGATGAGTATAGTAAATTAGGAGTTACGGCTGAGGTTGCTAAATTATTAGTGCCAACACCACCAAGATTAGGAACTAGGTTAACTTATGAAGATACAAATGGAAATGGTGTGTATGACGAAGGAGATGATGTTTTAATTACAGAAGAAGAAAATGTAATTATTGAAGGTCAAGATAATGATGTTAGTTTTATGAAAGGTATATTTCAGTCCTTTGGTGATGCTCCTGGAGGCTTTAGTGAAGAACTAAAAGAATTTACATGGGCACTTGGTGCAGAATATACGTATCAGGAAAACTTTGCCTTTAGAGCAGGTTATTTTAATGAAGCTGAAGAAAAAGGAGCACGTAAGTTCTTTGCTTTAGGTGCAGGATTTAAATACACAACGATTAATATTGACCTGTCGTATTTATTCTCTGCTTCAAAAGTACAGAGTCCATTAGAAAATACCTTACGTTTTTCATTGACATTCAATTTTGGTGACGGTGAATACGATGAATATTAAAATGAATAAATAACAGATTTCTAAAAACTATTGTCTAAAAGCAATAGTTTTTTTGTCTATAAAAGATTTTGAATATGACGGAAGTTAAAATTGAAACTACATTACAGATCTATAAAGACCTAAATGATACTCCAAAAGATATTCAAGAATTAATGAAGTCAGCTGTTAGGGCTAGAGATAATGCTTACGCTCCATACTCTAAGTTTAATGTTGGTGCAGCCTTATTATTAGATAATAATGAAGTTATTATAGGTAGTAATCAAGAAAATGCCTCTTATCCTTCAGGGCTTTGCGCAGAGCGTACAGCAATATATTATGCTGGCGCCAAATATCCTAAAGCTAAAATTATTAAAATGGCTATAACGGCCTCTTCACAAAACCAAATTACAGACCAACCAATTCCACCATGTGGTGCATGTAGACAAGCAATAGCAGAATACGAAATAAAGCAAGATCAGCCAATCGAGATTTATTTTATGGGAGTTAAAGGAAAGGTTGTAAAATCAAACTCCTTAGCTAATTTATTGCCATTAGTTTTCGATAGAGGTTTTCTATAACGTTTTCGTATTAAAAATTACATTTTTCGGTTTTTTGATTAGTAACTAATGTGTTATTTTTGTTGTTCCTTTAAAAAGAACGAATCAAAAAATGCAAAAGATCACTAAAGAAGTTTACCTGAAATGGTACGAAGACATGTTGTTTTGGCGAAAGTTTGAAGATAAACTTGCCGCAGTCTACATTCAGCAAAAGGTAAGAGGATTTCTTCACTTATATAATGGGCAAGAAGCTGTGTTAGCAGGAGCTTTACATGCTATGGATTTAACTAAGGATAAAATGATTACAGCTTACCGTAATCATGTACAACCTATCGGTATGGGAGTAGATCCTAAACGAGTTATGGCAGAATTGTATGGTAAGGCTACAGGAACCTCTCAAGGTTTAGGTGGCTCTATGCATATTTTCTCTAAAGAACACAGATTTTATGGTGGTCATGGTATTGTTGGAGGTCAAATTCCTTTAGGAGCTGGTATAGCATTTGGCGATAAATACCACGGAAGCGATGCGGTTACTATTTGTTGTTTTGGTGATGGTGCGGCAAGACAAGGTTCGCTTCATGAGACATTCAACTTAGCGATGCTTTGGAATTTACCAGTAGTATTTGTTTGTGAAAATAATGGTTATGCAATGGGTACATCTGTAGAACGTACAGCTAACCATACAGATATATGGAAGCTTGGTAGAGGCTACGAAATGCCTTCAGGTCCTGTAGATGGAATGAATCCTATTAAAGTTGCAGAAGCATTTGATGAGGCTATTCAGCGTGCCAGAAATGGTGGTGGTCCATCTTTCTTAGAAGTGAAAACTTACAGATATAGAGGGCATTCTATGTCAGATGCGCAGCATTACAGAACCAAAGAAGAAGTAGAAGAGTATAAAAAAATAGATCCTATAACTCAGGTTAAGGATATTATACTTGAAAACAATTATGCTACAGAAGAAGACATTAAAGTCATAGATAAAAGAGTGAAGGCATTAGTTTCCGAATGTGAGAAATTTGCAGAAGAATCTCCTTATCCAGATAAGAGTGTAATGTACGATGCAGTTTACGAACAAGAAGATTATCCATTTATACAACATAAATTATAAGCTATGGCAGAAGTAATAAAGATGCCGCGATTAAGCGATACTATGGAAGAAGGAACTGTTGCTGCTTGGTTAAAAAAAGTTGGTGACAAGGTTGAAGAAGGGGATATTTTAGCTGAAATTGAAACGGACAAGGCAACAATGGAATTTGAATCATTCAGTGAAGGTACATTGTTGCATATAGGTATCCAAGAAGGAGAAACAGCAAAAGTAGATTCGCTTTTAGCTATAATTGGTGAAGAAGGTGAGGATATTTCTGGTTTATTAAATGGAGATTTATCTATAAATGATGAAACTAACATTGATCTAACAAATCAAACCAACGTTGCTTCTGAAGAAAACAATTCTGAATCAGTAACTGATGTTGAATTACCAGAAGGAATTACTGTGGTAACAATGCCTCGTTTAAGTGATACTATGGAAGAAGGAACTGTTGCTACTTGGTTAAAAAAGACAGGTGATGAGGTAGAAGAAGGTGATATTCTTGCTGAGATTGAGACAGATAAAGCAACCATGGAGTTTGAGTCTTTTCAATCGGGTACTTTACTGCATATAGGATTAGAAGAAGGCGAGTCGGCAAAAGTAGACTCACTTTTAGCTATTATTGGTCCAGCAGGTACTGACGTTTCAGGCGTAGCTAAAAACTTTAAGATTGGTGGCGATACTCCAAAAGTAGAAGTTAAGCAAGCACCAAATAAAGAAGAAAAGAAAACTGAAATAACAAAGCCAGTTGAAGCAAAATCAACAACTGCTACTGCAGTTTCAACTTCAACTTCCAACGGAAGAATATTTGCTTCACCTTTAGCTAAGAAAATGGCTGAAGAAAAAGGGATTAATCTTTCTCAGGTTAATGGTTCTGGTGAAAATGGTAGAATTGTAAAACGAGATATTGAGAATTTTGTACCAGTAGCTCAATCGGCTTCAGTTGGTAAATTTGTACCAACAGGACAAGAAGATTTTGATGAAGTACCAAACTCTAATATGCGTAAAGCAATTGCTAAGAATTTAGCGAAGTCTAAATTTACGGCACCACATTATTACTTAAATGTGGAGTTTGATATGGAAAATGCTATTGCATTTAGAGCACAATACAATTCAATACCAGATACTAAGATTTCTTACAATGATATGATTGTGAAAGCTTGTGCGTTAGCGTTAAAACAGCATCCTCAAGTTAATTCGCAATGGTTTGATGATAGAATGAAATTAAATAACCATGTACATATAGGTGTAGCTGTAGCTGTACCAGATGGTTTGGTAGTGCCAGTTGTAAAGTTTGCTAATGAGCAAAGCTTAACACAAATTGGTGCAGCAGTTAAGGATTTTGCTGGTAAAGCAAGAAATAAGAAATTAACTTTAGATGAAATGGAAGGCAGTACATTTACGATTTCTAATCTAGGTATGTTTGGTATAGAAAGTTTTACTTCTATTATTAATCAGCCTAATTCAGCAATCTTATCTGTAGGTGCAATAGTATCTAAACCAGTTGTTAAAAATGGTGCTGTTGTACCAGGTAATACTATGAAATTAACCATGGCTTGTGACCATAGAACGGTTGATGGTGCCACAGGTGCACAATTTTTACAGACATTAAAGGGGTATATTGAAAACCCTGTAACAATGTTGGTTTAAAAAAGGTGTTTTTCAATTAATTTAATATTAACAATAAAACTTTAAAAATTATGAAAGGTCTTAAATTATTAACTATTTTTTTATTAATCATATCAACCAGTGTTGTATATGCTCAAAAGAAGAAAGTAGCAGTTGTTGCTTTTTATGCAGACAAAGTTATAGACCTTTCAGCAGTAGATGCTTCTGCAGATTTTATAGCAAAAAACACAGAACTCAGCGATGATCCAAATTTTAATTTAAGCGAGCCATTGAAGAAGTTTCATGAAGCTTTCTTTAATAATTATGTAGAAGAGTTTGATTTTGAACTTATACCAGAAGAGAAAGTTTTAGAACTTCCTGAGTATAAAGATTATGAAGCAGAGTATGGCGATCATAAAAATATTGGTGGACAAGATGCCTATGAGACAATTGATGGTTATAAGGTTATACAAAATTATGGTGAACGATTAGAGGTTAAAAACCTTAAACCTATAGCAGAAGCTTTAGGTGCTGATGCTATTTTATTTGTAAGATTAAGCTATAGGTTTAATAAAACAGGTATTGGTAAATTAGGTTATTTTAGTGTTCAGGCTGTCGTAAACCTAAGTTTATATTCAAAAGATAATAAAAGTATTTTTCAATTTAATGAGTTAGCAGGTTCTAAGAAAAAAGCTGCTATGGTTGGTGGTATACCTGTTATGACACCAAAAAAAATACAACCTATGTGTGAAAGTGCAACTGATGAGCTCATTAAAGATATGAACAAGAAAATTGAAAGGCTAGCTAAGAAGGCCAATAAAAAATTGAAATAACCATTTCATAAAGGGGATTTAACCTGCTTCAATATTTTGAAGCAGGTTTTTTTATCTTTAAACTCAAAAATTAAATTGAACATGAAGCAAATACTTTCCATTTTAGCCATAATGTTACTAGGATCTTGTGTTGTTAAACAAAAAGGAAATGACGGTATTTCTGGTAAGGATGGTGGTAAATCTCAAAAAATAAAAATCTCTGCCCAAGATGTTAAAACAAGTATGGAATACTTGGCTTCAGATGAATTGCAAGGCAGAGCAACAGGTAGCAAAGGAATTGAAAAAGCAGCAGTGTTTATAGAGAATTTTTTCAAAGAAAATAATATAAAATCCTATTTTGAAACGTACAGAGATACCTTTAATGTTGGCGAATTGGTTGGTTATAATGTGGTTGGTGTGATTGAAGGTAATGATCCTAATCTAAAAAACGAATTCATTATTTTGGGTGGACATTACGATCATATTGGTAAAGGAAAAGAGGTTAATGGTGATGGTATTGCAAATGGTGCTAATGACGATGCTTCTGGTACAATTACAGCTATGGAGTTAGGAAGATATTTTTCAAAATCTAAAACAAATAAACGTAGTATATTAATTACCTTATATGATGCTGAAGAATTAGGTTTAAAAGGTTCTTCACATTTGGCAAAAAGATTAAAAGATGAAGACTTAAATGTCTATGCCATGTTAAATTTTGAAATGGTTGGTGTGCCAAGATCCTCAGATAAATCTATGGCTTATATAAGCGGTTATGATCGTTCAAATTTTGCACCAATATTAAATAAATATGCAGACGAAGAAATAATAGGTTTTTTCCCTAAGGCAAAAGACTTTCAATTGTTTTTTAGATCAGATAATTTTCCTTTCTACAAAGCATTTAACATACCAGCTCAGGCTATTTCTACATTCGACTTTACAAATTTTGATTATTACCATCATGTAGATGATGAAGCCGATAAAATGGATTATGAGCATATGGCAAATTTTATAAATAAGATGATTGTAGCATTAGAAGGTATGATGAATGCGTCAACAAAAGAAGTTATTTTAAACGATGAGTAAGAATATAATTATTACAGGCACAAGCCGAGGAATAGGTTTTGAATTGGTACACCTTTTTGCAAATGAAGGACATAATGTTTTAGCACTGTCAAGAAACGCGCAACCTATTAACAATTTGCATTTTGAAAATATAACATCTATCGCGTTTGACCTATGTGAAAAAGAAGATTATAAAAAGGTTGAAGATTTTATTAAAAAAGAATGGGAACAAGTAGATGTTCTTATTAATAATGCAGGTATGTTGTTAAACAAACCTTTTTCAGAAACCACTTTTGAAGATTTTGAGCAAGTTTATAAAACCAATGTTTTTGGTGTTTCAGAAATGATTAGAGTTGTACTTCCTTTTATGAAAAAGGATAGTCATGTAGTAACTATTAGCTCAATGGGTGGTATTCAAGGTAGTGTAAAGTTTCCTGGCTTAGCCGCTTACAGTTCTAGTAAAGGAGCTGTTATTACATTAACTGAACTGTTAGCAGAAGAGTATAAAGAAACTGGTCCTCAATTTAATGCTCTAGCACTAGGAGCAGTACAAACCGAAATGTTAAAAGAAGCTTTTCCAGATTATCAGGCACCTACAACTGCTTTAGAAATGGCGAGTTATATTCATGATTTTGCCCATAATGGAAACAAGTACTACAATGGTAAAGTACTTCAAGTGTCTAATTCCACTCCATAAACCATAGCTTATTTTATAAATTTTTATATTTATAAAAAAACTTATGGTGAAATTATTACTCAACAGTAAGCACTTTTTATTATATATTTCTATAGCTGCACTAAGTGTGCAAATAGTTGATGCGCAAAATTTTGAGCGTGTAGAAAATATTGTAGGTTTAGGAATTCTTGAAAAGAATAATGGAGTTGCAGTAGCAGATTATGATGGTGATAACGACTTAGATATTTTTGTTGTTGCAAATGCTATAGAAAATCCTGAAGAAGAAGGTAGTTTTAGTAGATTATTCAGAAATAATAATGATGGTTCTTTTACAGATGTAACACAAACTTCAGGATTAGTAGAGTTGCTCACGATAGAAGATGATGTGCAACCTACATTTGCTCAGCAAGGATATAAGTATGGTGCTTTTTGGGGAGATTATAATAATGATGGTTTTCCAGATCTATTTTTAACCTATTCATTTAAAGTGCAATTGTGGCGCAATTTAGGTAACGGAACATTTGCTAATGTTACAGAGATATCTGGTTTTAATGCTACAAATAATTGTCTAAATATGGGAGCTACATGGTTAGATTATAACAATGATGGGCTTTTAGATATTTATGTCGCAGATTGGAATCGATGCAGTTCTAACACAATGTATCGCAATAATGGAAATAATACTTTTACAGATGTGACAATAGATTTAGGATTAGTAGAGCCTCAGTCTAAACATAGCTATGCGTCTTTTCCTTTTGATATTAATAATGATGGTTGGATAGATTTAATAGTAACCAATCATCAAGAGGAGTCAAATTATTTATACATAAATCAATCAGGAACCTCATTTGTAGACGATGCTTCAACTTTTGGTCTAGATAATATGAGCAATAATATAGCTATAGCAATCCATGATTATGATTTAGATGGGGATTTTGATTTTTTTATGACAGGAATCGATGAGAATGCATTTTTAGAAAATAATGGCTCTAATACTTTTTTCGAAACCTCTTCAACTAGCGGGATTGTACCAACTGGTTGGGCTTGGGGAACCAGATTCTCTGATTATGATTTAGACGGTGACGAAGATTTATTTATAGTTAATGGTTATGATTTTGAAAACAGAGGGCCAGAACAAAATGTCTATTATAGAAACTTAAATAGCCAAGGGCAAGCAACTCTTGAAGACGCATCATTAGAATTAGGAATTAATGATAATACAGAAAGTGTTGAGGTTGTAGATTTTGATTATGATAATGACGGTGATATAGATTTATTAATTACCAATGGTGATGGATCTGTAATTTTTTACGAAAACAGACTTTTAAATTATGACGATACTGAGAATACTTTAAATTGGTTTAAAATAGAATTAGAAGGAACAACATCTAATCGTGATGCCATTGGATCTGTATTAACTATCACAACAACAAACGGAACATTTAAGCGATATTATTCTGGAGTTGGTTTTTTAAGTCAGAGCCAACAAGCAGTGCATTTTGGATTAGATGATGCTACTGAGGTTATGAATCTAGAGGTAGAATGGCCATCGGGTTTGGTTGAAAATTATACAAACCTCTCTTCTAATATAACAATAAAGTTAACTGAAGGTAATGGTCTAGAAGTGTTAGATCTTTTGCCAAGCCCAAAAGTTTATGGTTGTATGGATCCAGTTTCATGTAACTTTAATCCAGATGCAACATTAGATGATGGTTCTTGCGTGTATTTGCCATCACAAGAAATAGTTGGTAATACTAGTTCTTCTTTTTTAAGAACAGAAACGTATACGTATAATATTGCTTCAGGATCAACAGCAAATTGGCAAGTGTCTGGTGGTGAAATTATAGAAGGGCAAGGAACAAGCACAATTGAGGTAAGATGGCATATAGAAAATTTTGGAAGAGTTGTTGTTACTGAATCTGATGATTTATGTTCAAGTCAAGAAATAGCTATAGATGTAGAATTAGGTGTTAGTAATCTTCCAGAAAATATTTCAATTGCTAGACTTTGGAATGAAGCATTATTAGAAGCCATTAGAGGTGATTTTGCAAGACCAACAGTACATGCAAGAAATTTATTTCATACAAGTGTTGCTATGTATGATGTTTGGGCAGTTTATGATGCGGTTGCAGCACCATATTTAACAGGAAATACAATTAATGGATATGTTAGTACATTAGAAGATTTTACACCAACTGAAGATTTAGAAACTTCAGTTAGAAAATCAATTAGTTATGCTATGTACAGATTAATGACACATCGTTTTCAAAATTCACCAAGATTAGAAGAAACTCAAGCCAGATTTGATTTAATAATGGAAAAATTGGGTTACGATATTAATATAACTTCATTAATGTACGAAGATGGTAACGCTGCTGCATTTGGTAATTTTGTAGCACAAACCATTATAGATTATGGACTGCAAGATGGTTCTAGAGAAGCTACAGGTTATGATAACGCTTATTATGAGCCAATTAATCAAGCTTATGCTTTAGATGATAATAATAATCCACCTATAGATGATCCAAACCGTTGGCAACCTTTAGGTTTAGATTCCTTTATAGATCAAGGCGGTAATATTGTTGATAGTAATGTACCTCCATTTTTAAGTCCAGAATGGGGAAATGTATTTGGGTTTGCGTTATCAGATGAAGATAAAGTAACATATCAAAGAGATGGAGATAATTATCATGTGTTTCACGATCCTTCAGATCCACCATATGTTAGTTGGGCTGAAGATAATGCTGATAGTGATGCCTACAAATGGGGATTCTCAATGGTTTCAGTTTGGCAATCGCATTTAGATCAAAATGATGGTGTAATGTGGGATATATCTCCAAATGCTATTGGCAATGTAGATATAAGTACTTTTCCAACAAACTATGCAGATTATCCTAATTTTTATGATTTTTTCAATGGAGGAGCCAATAGTAATGGGCATGCCTTAAATCCTGTTACAGGAAACCCTTATGAAGTTAATATGGTTCCTAGAGGAGATTATACAAGAGTATTAGCTGAGTTTTGGGCAGATGGACCAGATTCGGAAACTCCACCAGGTCACTGGTTTTCAATTTTAAATTATGTTAATGATCATCCTTTGTTTGAAAAACGATTTGAAGGACAAGGAGATCTTTTAAATCCTTTAGAATGGGATGTTAAAGCTTATTTTATTCTTGGTGGTGGTATGCACGATGCTGCAATTTCTGCATGGAGTGTGAAGGGTTGGTATGATTACATTCGGCCAATTTCAGCAATACGCTCAATGGCAGAACGTGGGCAAAGTACAGATAATACTTTAGATAATTATGATATTGGCGGCATTCCTTTAATAGATGGCTATATAGAAGTTGTAGAAACTGGTGATCCTTTGGCAGGCTTTGCTAGTCAGCATGTTGGGAAAATTAAACTTTATACATGGAAAGGGCATGATTTTATTGCCGATACAGAAACAGACCAAGCAGGTGTAGGTTGGATATTGGCAGAAGATTGGTATCCATACCAAAGACCAACATTTGTTACACCACCTTTTGCAGGTTATGTGTCTGGGCATTCAACATATTCTAGAACTGCTGCGGAGTTATTGACAATGATGACAGGTAGCGAGTTTTTTCCAGGTGGTTTAGGTGAATTTGTAGCTAAAGCTAATGAGTTTTTAGAATTTGAAGAAGGGCCTTCTGTTGATGTAGTTTTGCAATGGGCAACTTATAGAGATGCATCAGACCAAACAAGTTTAAGTAGAATTTGGGGAGGAATACATCCACCAGCAGATGATATTCCAGGGAGATTTATAGGACAAGTTGTAGCCGAAGATACTTATGATTTTGCAGTACCTTATTTTAATGGTTTGTTAAGCGTTCAAGAATATAAAAAATCAATTAATATTTATCCTAACCCAATTATTAATGGTGAGGTTTTTATTAGTAATACTAGTGGAACTGAAACTATTGAGGTATTTGATATAAATGGTCGTAAGATAGGTTTATATGAAAATAATTATGATGCAGTAAATAAGACCACTTCGTTGAAGTTTAACACTACTGCTTCTGGTTTGTATTTGTTAAAAGTTGATAAAGTCTCTAAGATGATTATTGTAAACCATTAATTTAATTAATCGCTTATTTTTGCATTAATGCAAACACAGCTTTTAGATTTTATACCAAAAGAAGCACAACCACAGGTTGAAGCATTACTGGCAAAAGATAATTTAGTGGTTAAGGTTAAGAAAGAAAGAAAAACCAAGCATGGAGATTATCGGCAATTGCCAAATAGGAAACATCAAATTACTGTTAATGCTAATTTAAATCAATATCGATTTTTAATGACTTTGATTCATGAGGTTGCTCATTTTGAGGCTTATATCAAATTTGGACGGTTTATTAAACCTCATGGGAAAGAATGGAAAATCACCTTTCAGCATTTAATGCTACCATTTTTAAGGCCTGAGGTTTTTCCGATAGAATTGTTGCCATTATTGGCTAATCATTTCAAAAACCCAAAAGCCTCTAGCGATACAGATACGAAACTCGCCTTAGCATTAAAGCAATTCGACGAACCTAATGATAAAATTTTTGTATTTGAGTTAAATTTGAATCAAAGATTCAAACTGCATAACGATAAAGTTTTTATTCGCGGTGAAAAACGAAGAAAACGTTTTGAATGTACCGAAGTTAAAACAGGTAAGTTATATTTGTTTAACCCTAATGCTGAGGTGGAATTGTTAGAAGAATAATTCCATTCCTGGGAAAGCAGGAATCCTTTTTAGAGAGTAGACTGAATTATAAATTTGATTTCTGTAAAGGCAGGAATGATAGAGATATGAACAAAAATTATTACGCCATTTTAATGGCTGGCGGAGTTGGGTCTAGATTTTGGCCTGTAAGTACACAGAATTTTCCTAAGCAATTTCATGATATGCTTGGGACAGGTGAAACTTTAATTCAAAAGACTTTCAGTCGTTTAGCTAAGCTTATTCCAGAAGAAAATATTTTTATTCTAACCAATGAACGTTACAATGATTTGGTTTTTGAGCAATTACCAAGCGTTACCAAACGTCAAGTAGTATTGGAGCCAGCAATGCGTAATACAGCACCTTGTATTTTGTATGCATCTTTAAAAATTAAGAAAGAGAACGAAGATGCTGTTATGATTGTGGCGCCAAGCGACCACTGGATAGAAGACGAAAATGCGTTTTCAAGCAATGTACAAACAGCATTTGATTATTGCGCGTCTAACGATGCCTTAATGACTTTAGGTATTACACCTACGTTTCCTAATACAGGTTATGGTTATATCGAATTTGATAAAGAACGGTCACTGAGTGTTACTGAAGTGAAATCCGTTAATCAGTTTAGAGAAAAACCAGATTACCAAACTGCAAAATCATTTTTAGAACAAGGTAATTTTCTTTGGAATGCAGGTATTTTTATGTGGAGTGTAAAATCGGTAGTAGAAGCATTTCAAAGAAATCAACCAGAATTATTCCAACTTTTTGAAAGTGGTTATAATGCTTATAATACTGAATTTGAAGACGATTTTATCAGAGATAATTATCCTAAAGCAGAAAATATATCTGTAGATTATGCTTTAATGGAAAAGAGTAATAATGTCTTTGTTATTCCTGCAACTTTCGATTGGAATGATCTTGGTACTTGGGGAAGTCTTTATGATAAATTAGATAAGGACGAAAACAGTAATGCTGTTGTAAATTCTAGAGTGCTTGCAGAAGATGCCTCTGGGAATATGATTCGATCTAAAAAAGATAAAATCGTAGTGGTTGATGGACTAAAAGATTACATCATTGTTGATAAAGACGAAGTTTTGCTTATCTTTCCTAAAGCTAAAGAGCAAGATATTAAAAAAGTACTCCAAAATGTAAAGGCAACTTTTGG
>NZ_JAOARH010000095.1 GCF_025210595.1 Winogradskyella sp. | reverse complement strand
TTCTAAAGGATATACTACAATACTACTTGGCTTCTTTTTTACCAAAAGATTTTTACTCTTATTTTTATTACTAAGATCTAAAGCATAATCTGCACTAACCAAGGCTAAAGTCTCAACATCTATATACAACTTTCCATTATAACTATAATTTAATGCGTTATTCTTTGGTGTAAAATTAACCACATAAACATTTCTGCTATTCACTTTTGAAGGAGCATCAAACGAATAATTATAGCTATTAATAGTTTCATCATTAAAAATATACTCAGGATATTTCATTATATCTAAGTATATGGTTGAAAACGGACCACCTTGAAGCTTAACAGAAACCGTATCTAAACGCTTGTAATCAGTACTCTTTCTAGCTTTATTTAAGATGATTGCATCTACAACCGAAGACTTATTAGGATACTTTAAAATATTTACAACTGCTTCTGTCAACGATACATTTCTTTGACGACGTTTAATGGTTTCTCTATAAAAAGCAGTCATGTAAACTGATTCGTTCTGATGATTTTTGTTTTCAAATACGCTTCTAATTAGATTTTCAGCATTTTTAAACGCAGATATATTAACTTCAGACAGTTCAGTCACTACCTTGTAGAGCTTAATCTTATTGCCTTCATTAGATAGTTCAGACAAAGGCATAACTCTGGTATTATAACCTAACATACTTACTATTACTTTAGAATCTAAGTTCTCACTAGAAACTTTAAGAACAAATTCTCCTTCAGAATTAGTTATAGTGCTAATATTGGTTTCATTAATATTAAGGCTTACAGCTTCTAATGCCTTATTAGATTGTCCGTCAACTACCTTACCACTAAACTCTTTAAAGCTCTCTTGTGCGTTTAAGGTAAAAGTCACCAACAAAATTGCGAAAAAAGTGTTGGCTATAGTTTTAAAAAATATTGATGTTTTCATGGCATAATTATTTAACTAATAACCTACCTTACAAGATACTGAAAAACAAGTAAAAGATTACATATCAAAATGTTAAAATAGCACAAGGAAGATATAAGACCGCTTAACTAAATATTAGGAACAGACAGATAATGTGTCTAATTTCTAATACCCAATAGTGCAACGGTCTATTTTATATAAGGATTACATACGCTCTGGCACACCTATACCTAAAAGGGTAAACGCATTTTTAATGGTTTGCCCAACAGTTTTAGAGAGTTGTACTCTAAAGGCTTTTTCTTCTTCTTTATCTGCTCCAAGAATAGAAACATTTTGATAGAATGAATTAAAATCCTTAACCAAATCGTAAGTATAGTTAGCAATTAAAGCTGGACTGTGATTTTCGGCAGCGTTTTGAATTACTTCTGGGAATTGTTCTAATTGCTTAAGAAGCTCCCTTTCTTTATCGTGCAACTCAAGTCCATTTGATTCATTTCCTTTTACATCAGCTTTTCTCAATATAGACTGAATTCTAGCATAAGTATATTGAATAAATGGCCCTGTATTACCTTGAAAATCTATAGATTCTTTTGGATCGAATAAAATTCGTTTCTTAGGATCTACTTTTAAGATGTAATACTTTAATGCTCCTAAACCAATAACTTTGTAAAGTGCTTTTTTATCTTCTTCTGAGTAATCATCTAATTTCCCTAACTCTTTAGAAATATCTTCAGCAGTACTTGCCATTTCTAGTATAAGATCATCTGCATCTACAACAGTGCCTTCTCTACTCTTCATTTTTCCGCTTGGTAAATCTACCATGCCATAACTTAAATGATATAAGTTTTCTGCCCAATCAAAACCTAATTTCTTTAAGATTAAGAACAACACTTTAAAATGATAATCTTGCTCATTACCTACTGTATAAACCATACCACCAACATCTGGATAATCCTTAATACGTTGTATAGCAGTACCAATATCTTGGGTCATATAAACCGCAGTCCCATCTGCTCTTAAAACTATTTTTTCATCAAGACCATCTTCGGTTAAATCACACCAAACCGATCCATCGTCTTTCTTAAAAAACACTCCTGTTTTTAGTCCTTCTGCAATAAATTCTTTACCCAATAAATAGGTTTGACTTTCATAATAGTATTCATCAAAATCTACACCAATAGCTTTATAGGTTTCCTCAAAACCATCGTACACCCAACCATTCATTTTTTCCCAAAGCACAACAATGTCTTTATCACCAGCTTCCCATTGACGTAGCATTTCTTGGGCTTCTAAAAGAATAGGTGCATTCTTTTTGGCATCATCTTCAGACTGTCCTTTTGCTACTAAATCAGAGATTTCTTTTTTGTAAGCCTTATCAAACTCCACATAATAATTCCCAACGAGTTTATCTCCTTTTAAACCTGTAGATTCCGGAGTTTCACCATTGCCAAAACGTTGCCAAGCCAACATACTTTTACAAATATGAATCCCTCTATCGTTTATGATTTGTGTTTTATAAACCTTTTTACCAGATGCTTTTAAAATCTCTGCAACAGAGTATCCTAAAAGCACATTTCTCACATGCCCTAAATGCAAAGGTTTGTTAGTATTTGGTGAAGAATACTCAACCATTACAGCCTTATCGTCCTTTAGCTCTGTAAAACCATAATTGTCTTTATTTTTTATGTTATTAAAGAAATCTAAATAATAAGAATCATCAATTTCTATATTTAAAAAGCCTTTTACAACATTGAAGCCTTTTATCAAGCCTACATTATCTTGTAAGTACTGACCGATTTGCTCACCAATAACTACAGGATTCCCTTTCACAACACGCAACATCGGAAAAACAACAACAGTAATATCTCCAGCAAACTCCTTGCGAGTTGCTTGAAATTCTACAGATTCTATTTCAGATTGAAACAAGGCTTTTACAGCCGCTTTTACATGTAATTCTAATGTGTTTTGTAGCTTCATTTTCTACTTAGGATTTAGCATTTTAAACGTTTGCAAAAGTACGTGATTTTTTTTAGACAAAATTTAGTTTTACAAAGAAGAAATAAAGGCTTTTTTCGTTTTAATTATGATTAAATTTGAATAAGAGATTTACGATTTTATGAAGTATAGAAAATTATATGTTTTTGCAATTTTAATACTGAGTCTTTCCTGTTCTAAGAACGACGATTCAAATGATGGAAATAATCCTAAGCCTTTTTATAAAGGTATGGATTTATCATTTCAAAGTGAACTGGAAGATTATAATATAGACTACAAGGATGCTAATGGTAATTCTATTGAATTATTAGATTTTGTAAAATCTAAAGGTACCAACCTAGTAAGGCTAAAACTTTGGCACACTCCTCAAGACGGACAAAATAGTTTAAACGATGTAAAAACTTATGCTCAAAAAATTAAAGCTAAAGGCATGAGTTTCTTGCTTAACTTTCATTATAGTGATTATTGGGCAGATCCTAGTACGCAAACTCCACCTGCAGCATGGCAAAACATGACTTCTGAACAGATTAAAATTGCTATATATAATTACACCAAAGATGTTGTACAACAATTAAAAGCACAAAACACATTACCAGATATTATTCAAATTGGCAATGAAACTGACAGTGGTTTTCTTTGGAATCACGGAAGAGTTTGGGACAACTTTAATAACAATTGGAATAACTATACCGATTTAGTTTCCGAAGCCATTAGAGCTGTGAGAGACGTTGATACAGATAATAATATTCGTGTTATGTTACATCACTCTAATGTAGAAAATGCTATATTCTTTTTTAATGAACTACAACCTTACAATATTGATTTTGATATTATTGGCCTGTCTTATTACCCACAGTTTCATACTAAAAATTTAAGTTTATTCACTTCAAAATTAAATGAATTAGCCAACACCTTTAATAAAGACATTTTAATGGTAGAAGTTGCTTATCCCTTTACATTACAATGGAACGATAACCAAACCAATCTCATTGGTAGCCTAGACCAAACTTTAGTAGAATTTTCGCCAACACCTCAAGGACAAAGAGCATATTTAGAATGGCTGACAGAAACTGTACAAAATATTCCTAATAATCATGGTATTGGTTTTTGCTATTGGGCACCAGATTGGGTTGCTTTTAATGGCAACAGCGCTACGTCTACAAATGGTTCTTCCTGGGAAAATCAATGTCTTTTTGATTTTGAACTAAAAGCATTACCAGCAATAGAAACTTTCAACAATAATTAACTAATTATTAGCTATTTACGATTTCCATGCATTTCATCGACAAAATGGTAGTTTTCCTAAGATTTTTGCCGTTAATCGATATCGCTTTTTTTTCAACCAATTTCATCTGTCGCTTTATCTAATTTATTAGCATTAAATCCTAATTATTAGTGTATTTGAGCACATTATGTCATTTTTGGTAGGCTATTAACAATGTCCCAAACATTAAATGAGGCTTTATAATCGAACATTAACCACGTTGTTATTGTTTAGTGTTGACTTACTTTTGACATCCCTCTATAAAAGTTACATACACCAAAACATTGTACTTCGTCTATCAAACACAAAAAGATGAAGCAGTTTTTGATATTAGCTGTTTGTCTTATAACTTTCATTGGTTTTTCTCAAAATGAAAGAATAGACGACCTTACGGTAAAATTAGCCTACCAAGAAGCTGATTCTACTAAAGTGGATTTATCGCTAATGCTCATTAACGAACTTTATGCTATTAAAGATTATAAAAAAGCTTTACGTTATGTTAACCAAACTGCAAAACTTTCTCAGGAATTAAAATATACCAAAGGCCTTGCTGAAAGCACTTATTACAGAGCCTTAATTTATGCAGAACGTAACGACTACTACAATGCTATAGACAATTACGATAAGTCTAGAAAATACTACCTACAAATAAGTGACACTTTGGGTGTTGCCAAAGTAAGTAATAGTATTGGACTTATTGAAATTAAACGTGGTAACTATAATATTGGTCTTCAAAATTCATTATCAGCTATTGAGATTTTTGAAAACCAAAACCTATACGACGAATTAAGTACTGCCTATAGCAATCTTGCAGAAGCTTATTTTAGAACTAACCAGATAGATAAAGCCATTGATTTTAATTTTAAAGCTTTAGATATAAATCAAAAAATAAATGAAAGAGATGGTATTATTTCATCTACCAAAAATATAGCAGAACTGTATGCTTTAAGAAAAGAGCATCGTAAGGCTATTGAGTACTACGAGAAAGTTTTAAAAATGCTAAATCCTACTAAGGACAAAAACTTACGTGGAGAAATACTACCTAGACTTGGTAGCCAGTATTTAGAATTTAAAGAATATGATAAAGCTGCTTCTTATTTAGTAGAAGGATTAAAATACAACAGAAAGCAAAAAAATCAAGAAGGTGTTTTACTTGCACTAAATGCAATTGGTAATTTAAACCTTCAGAAACGAAAAGTTAAGCTAGCAGAAATTCAACTTAATGAAGCTTACGGTATTGCTAAAAAAATTGATAATAAACCTGCGCTTTTAGAAAATTACAAACTTCATATTGCATTAGACTCTACACGTGGTTATTTTCAGAATGCATTTTTCTGGCAAAATAAATACTATGATCTTAAAGAAGAATTACTAAAAGTAGACCAACCAGAATTTCCTTCTGAAATAGAACCTATTAACCTCAATGATTCTAATCCTATTGAAGAAGAAATGAATAATTTTGAGGAAGAAGGTAAAGAAGAAGACACTACTCAAGCCAAAAAAACATGGTTAAATAATCCTTTGGTTGTTTATGGCGCACTAGCTAGTTCTTTAATTCTACTCACATTATTGCTATTAAACTATTTAAAAAGTAATTCATACAGAAAAAATTTAGTAAAACAAAAAGAGAAACTAGAACAAGAAAAAATTAGAAACGAAGCTATACTAGAGCAAACTCATCATCTCGAAGAAGTTAACCAAGTAAAAGATAAGCTTTTCTCTATAGTGTCTCACGATTTAAAAGATTCTATTTCGTCAATAAAAGCATTTATAGATTTACTGAAAGAAGACAGTATTTCTAAGGAAGAGTTTAGAGCGCTTATTCCAGAATTAAGTGAAAACGCTAACAATGCATCTTCGCTTTTATTCAACTTATTAAACTGGTCTAAGTCGCAAATGCAAAACTTAGAACCAAACCCTGAGTTATTTAATATTCAGGAAGTATTCCATACAAAAATGAACTTGGTAGAACAAAAAGTTGAAGACAAACGCATTGTTCTTATTGATGAGTCTCAGCGCGATTTTATTTATGCCGATCGTAGTATGGTAGAAATAGTTATTCAGAATTTAATCACTAATGCTGTTAAGTTTAGTAAAACAGGTGATGTTATTACAGTATCTAACCAAGATGTAAACGGTAAATCTCTTATCTGTGTAGAAGATACTGGTGTTGGTATTTCTAGAGAAAACATTGATAAGCTTTTTAATGCCAATAAAAACTTCACTACAGTTGGTACTAAAAACGAAAAAGGCACTGGTCTTGGGCTTACAATTGCTAAAGATTTAGTAGAGCTAAATGGTGGGAAAATTTGGGTAGAAAGCACGCTAAATGTTGGTAGTAAATTCTTTATAGAACTTCCAAAAGCAGCACCTCAAGCATAGTCAATCATTGATATTCAATTAAAAAAAGGGATTTACAATCTCTTGTATAAGAATTTCTATTCTCTAACAGCTAGTTGGTCTCTAATCTTTTTACTAATTTATCTATATTTAGGTTCTAAAAACTAAAACAGATGAAACGTTTACTTCCTTTTTTTATAGTACTAGTTACTTTTTTAAGCTGCAAAAACGAAAAACAACCCGAGGTAATTAAAGAAGATACTGAACTCAAAGAATTATTGGCATTAATGCAAGGATCTTTTAATTCTGAATTACAATCTGAAATAAATTCTACCTACTATAATATTTCACTACATATGTATCCTATTTGGGAAGATAAAGGCAATTTTATTTACGTTGAACAAGCCTTAAACAGCATGCAAAACAAGCCATATCGCCAACGTATTTATGAAGTAAAACGATTATCGGATAGTACTTTTAGTTCTGCGATATACAAACTAGATGTAGATTCGCTTTGGATTGGCAAATGGAAAACACCAAAGGCATTTGATGCTATTGCATTAAAAGATATTGCGCTTAAAGAAGGTTGTGAAGTTATCTTAAAACGTATTTCTGAAAAACACTACATGGGAAAAACAGGTGACACCACTTGTGTAAGCACAATGCGCGGAGCTTCTTTTGCTAGAAGTGAAGTTGAAATCTTAGAAGATAAAGTTATTTCTTGGGATAGAGGATTTGATGCTGAAGGCAACTATGTTTGGGGAGCAGAAAAAGGACCTTATATTTTTAATAAACTAGATTAGTTTATACAAAGTAAAAAGTGTAAAGTCATCAGTAGAATATCACTGAATTAAATGACTTTGCACTTTTCACTTATTACTTTGCACTCTAATACTAAGCCTTAGGCAAAAACACCTCAGCCATCATACAACGTGCGCTTCCGCCACCACAGGTTTCTATAGTTTCTAAAGAGCTTGAAAGTATTGGACAGTACTTTTCTATTTTATCTATTTGCTCTTGAGACAAACTTTTGTGAGCTGCAGCACTCATAACTAAATAGCGCTGATTGTTATGCCCACGCAACTGTAACATATTACCAGCAAATTGATGCATCTGAGCTTCTGAAATAGAAATAACTTCTTTTCCATCTTCCTTTAATTGCTTTATAACATGTTTACGCTCTTTTTTATCATCAATAGTGTCTAAACAAATCACTGCAAATTTCTCTGCCAAACACATCATAACATTGGTATGATAGATAGCCATACGCTTTCCATCTACAGTTTGGTTCGCAGTAAAAATCACAGGAGTAAACTCAAAATCTTCACAAAATTCTATAAATAATTCCTCATCTGCTCTTGGTGATAAAGCACAATAGGCTTTACGATTAACACGATCTAGAATGATGCTTCCTGTACCTTCTAAAAAAACACCTTCGTCCTCAGCAGAAGTATAATCTACAATATTTTCAATTTTAAAACCTTCAGTTTCTAGCCTAATAAAAACATCTTCTCGTCGCTCCTTTCGTCTATTTTCAGCAAACATAGGATACGTTGCAATATCACCATTAGCATGAAAACTCACCCAATTATTAGGAAAAATAGAATCTGGTGTATCCATTAATTTATTATCATCCTCAACAATAACATTAATACCAACAGCTCTTAATTTTTCTACAAAAGCATCAAATTCTTCTTGTGCTTTTGTATTAATCTCAGCATTTTTTAAATCAATCTCTTCCTGAAAATAATTATTTACAGCAGTCTGCTCATTCATCCTAAAATTTACAGGACGAATCATTAAAATAGTATCTGTTGTTTGTTGCATGATTTAACTTTTTTGAAAGTGTTGCAAAATTAGTCTTTTTTATAATCTGAAATTTACAATGCGAAAAAAATTATGATATAAAATATGTAAGTTTGACATACAATCTTACAATAATGAAAAAACTTCTAATCCTTCTATTAATACTCACCTCTTGCTCAGACAATAACAATCAAAAGAAGAATGATTCAGAATACACAGACTTTACTACTATTTTTGAAAAAAGCAATGGACAAGAAACATCAACCTACGAAGAAACCATTCAATATTATACAAATTTGGCGGAGCGCTATCGAGAAATTTCAATCAAAGAAATAGGAGAAACAGATTCCGGTAAACCACTACATATAGTAACATTAAGCACAGATAACTCTGGCGACGATTTTGAAGCATTGAGATCTAACAACAGAATAATACTTATAAATAACGGTATTCATCCTGGTGAGTCTGATGGTATTGATGCCACTATGCTATTATACAGAGATCTTGTGCAAGGCAAGATTAAAACACCAAAGCAAACTGTTTTGGTCACTATTCCGATATATAATGTTGGCGGAAGCTTAAACAGAAATTCTAACACACGCACCAACCAAAACGGACCTAAGGAATATGGTTTTAGAGGTAATGCTCGTAATTATGATTTAAACAGAGATTTTATAAAATGTGACACTAAAAACGCTAAAACGTTTGCAAAGATTTTTCATCTTGTACAACCAGATGTTTTTATAGACAACCATGTAAGTAATGGTGCAGACTACCAATACACATTAACACATTTATTTACCCAACACAATAAATTAGGAGGTAAACTTGGTGATTATTTACACAATCAAATAATGCCTCAACTAGAACAAAAGCTAGCTGACAAATCGTGGGATATTACACCATATGTTAATGTCTTTAATCGCACACCAGATTCTGGTTTTTCTCAGTTTATGGATTCACCTCGTTACTCAACGGGTTACACTACTTTGTTTAATACTTTGGGTATGATGGTAGAAACACACATGCTAAAACCGTATAAACAACGCGTTGAAGGCACTTATGAAGTAATGAAAAGTATGATAGAAATTACTGAAGAACAAGGTGATAAAATTTCAGCTCTTAGACATGAGCAAACTAAAACATGGCAGTCTGGCGATAATTATGCTATAACTTGGACTATTGATACCACAAAATCGTCTACTTTACAATTTAAAGGCTATGAAGGCGAGATGATAAAAAGTGATTTAACAGGTGCGCAACGCCTAAAGTACGATAGAAATAAACCATTTACAAAAGCAATAGAATACCAAAACTACTTTGTACCTACAGCAGAAGTTACCATACCTAAAGCTTATATTATTCCACATGGTTGGTACAATGTTATTGATTTATTAAAGCTGAACAATGTAGAATTAACGCAACTTAAAAAAGATACTACATTAACTGTAGAATCTTATAAAATTAAGGATTACCAAACCAGAACCTCTGCTTACGAAGGTCATTATCCGCATTATAATACAAAAGTAAAATTAACCGAAGAAAAGTTAACTTTTAGACAAGGAGATTATATAATAAATACAGACCAAAGTGCTATTCGTTATTTAATAGAAACCTTAGAACCAATAGCATCAGATTCTTTTTTTAACTGGAATTTCTTTGATACCATTTTACAGCAAAAAGAAGGCTTTTCCCCTTACGTTTGGGAAGACAGAGCAAAATTACTTTTAAAGACTAATCCCAAATTACAAATTGAATATAACATTAAAGTGAGTTACGACGAAGAGTTTGCTAATAACTGGTATGCTCAACTCGATTGGATACATAAAAAGAGTAAACACTATGAAAAATCACATTTGCAGTATCCTGTTTATCGCTTAAATCAATAATCTAACTTATAATGAAGGAAACAATTGGAATTTATGAAGATGGCAAAATTATAGAATTATATGCTGGAATTCATAATATTAAAATAATAGGCAGCTGGTTAGTTTCGTTAAATCTTTTTAGAGTTTATTTAAAAGAAGTCAATGGAGATAGATTAATTTATTGGAAGAAAAGAATGTTTCGCCCAAATGATTATGTAAATGGAAGAAAAGCTAAGATAGTAGCTGATATTGATATTGACAAAGGTGGATTATTCTCTATACACTTTGAAAATGCTTCTCATGTAAAAGCAACTTATATGGGAAGATTTGGTTTAGGTCTATTGTCTAGAAAAAAAATTCTTAATAAAGATATAAAAATTGTAATTGGAGAATAATTTTTTAAAAAGTAAATAACTAAACCAAAATTCTAATATTAGCATAGCTATTTTCTAAAGCTTTTTGAGAGGCTTTATCATCTAACCATTTTACTTCGGTAATACCTTCATTTTCTTGCGGAAAAAGTTGCCCTTCAAAATTGGTTTTCATTTCAAACCAATATGTAATTTTAATTTTATGCTTACCATTACGCTTAAAGATATGATAGGTCGTAGGTAGCGCTTTAGTTATTTTTAAACCTTCAACACCTGTCTCCTCCTCCACTTCTCTTATTGCTGTTTCTTCAATAGATTCTTTATGTTCTATCTTACCCTTTGGTAGATCCCATTTATTATTTCTATAAATAAAAAGCACTTCACTTTTAGCATTATAAGCCTTGCCTCCACCAGCAATAACATTAGGCAGTAATTTTAAAAATAATTTTAAAAGCTTTTCTGGTTTTGCATGCACTAAATGTACACCTTGTAAATCTGTAGTATTAAGCTTTTTTATAACCTTACCAATATTAACGGTCTTAAGCAAGTACGTTTTAAAATACGTTTCTTTTTCAACTTTGGTTGTCAAAATAATAGGCTTGTCTCCAACGTAAATGGTATACATAGATTTGGTAAGTTATAACTTTATAATTGTAAAAGTATTATTTTTTATAAGAACTATTTAAAATTGAAAATTAAATTGAGATTAAATTTTTAAGCCTATAAAAATCATTAATTTTGCAACATGATTTTTAACAAAGAAACCGCAAAAAAAACCGCAGAAGTTTTATTACAAATTAATGCAATAAAACTACAACCCAAAGACCCTTTCACTTGGGCTTCTGGATGGAAATCACCAATTTACTGCGACAACAGAATCGTTCTTTCTTACCCTCTTATAAGAAATTACATTAGAGAAACCATGGCAAGACATATTGAAAACCACTATGGCAAACCAGATGTTATTGCTGGTGTTGCTACAGGAGCAATTGGTATCGGAGCCTTAGTTGCAGAATACCTTAATCTTCCGTTTGTATATGTAAGACCTGAGGCTAAAAAACATGGACGCCAAAACCAAGTAGAAGGCCACATAGAAAAAGGACAAACTGTCGTTGTAGTAGAAGACTTAATAAGCACTGGTAAAAGTAGCCTTAACGCTGTTGCTGCACTAAAAGAAGCAGAAGTTAATGTAAAAGGAATGGTTGCTATTTTCTCTTATGGTTTTGATGTAGCTGTTAAGAATTTTAACGATGCAAATATTGAATTACACACACTTGGCAATTACGAAAATCTTTTAGACCAAGCTTTAGATACTAATTATATTACAAAAGCAGAACAAGACATTTTAGCACAATGGAATGCCAACCCTAGCGAATGGAACGCTAATTGATATGCATGATGAGGATTCGTTTAGTCGTGTATTTGTTTATTTGACTATACAATATAGCTTTAATATAACCTCTAAACGAATTAAACAACTAAACGAATAAACATTTTTTAAACATGAATTTAGAATCACCAAAAGTAACTTTAGATAAATCTGCAGAAGAGGCGTTTAATTTTTTGTCAGACGTTAAAAATTTTGAAAGCTTAATGCCAGAAAACATTAGCAAGTTTGAAGTTTTAGAAGACGATAAGTTCCTATTTGCATTAAAAGGCATGCCAGAAATAGTGCTAAAGAAAAAAGAGACTGTACCACATAATAAAATTGTTTTAGGTGCTGCTGGAGGAAAATTAGACTTCGCTCTCATTGGAAATATTACTGAAGTAGAAGCAAACAAAAGTGAAGTTCAACTAGCATTTAACGGAGAGTTTAATGCTATGATGGCAATGATGATTAAAGGTCCTATTAGTAAATTTATAGAGACTTTGGTTACTAATATGAAAACTGCTGTTTAGTAAAGCAAGGTTATTTCCTTTAAATCAAAGGTTTTAACAATGTCATTTTCTGTCCAGACTTTAAGTTTACCATTATCTTCAACTCCCTTAATAATACCAGAAAACGTTTCGTTGCTAGTATTTTTAAAAGTTGAAGGTTTGTCTTTTCTAAAAAGATGAGCTTCGTATTGAGCTTTTAACTCTTTGTAGTTTTTAGATTCTAATAACTTAAAATAGTATTGTAACTCGGTTAAAATTTTAGACAACACTTCATCTTTATTATACAAATTACCTGTTAATAAAGTTAACGAAGATGCCTGAGGTAAATTATTAAAATGCTTCTGATTTACATTTAACCCAAAACCAATAACGGATCCTTGAAATTGATTGTGTTTAATTACATTTTCAATTAAAATACCACATATTTTTTTATTGGCTGACAAAATGTCGTTTGGCCATTTTATACGCAATTGCGGAATTTGCAAACTAATAAGAGCTTTACAAACAGCTAACGAAACAGCCATACTAATATAAAACTGGCGTTCTATATTAAAACCTTTAAGCGCTTTAAACACACTAGCTGTAAGGTTTTTACCTTGTTCAGATTGCCAATTTGTACCCATTTGTCCACGTCCTTCAGTTTGTTGCTCTGCAACAACAACTGTAAAGTCCTTAGGCAAAGTTACCGAAGTCATTGCCTTTAAATAAGTATTAGTGGAGTCAATGGCATTAAGTTTGATTATATACATATTAACAACAAGCTTTTTATAGTTTTCTTATGACAATTAAGGCTTACAAGAACTAAAAAAATAATAACTTTGCATAAATTTAAATCAATTTAATGACGAAAGAAAAAACCAACGCTGATCTTCTCATTACTACAATTATTGCTGGAATAGAAGAAGTTAAAGGAAAAGAAATTACAATATTAGATTTAAGAGAAATAGAAAACACCGTTTGCGATTATTTTATAATTTGTGAAGGTACTTCTAACACACAGGTTAACGCAATCGTCAACTCCATCCAAAAACAAGTTAGCAAAACAACCAAAGACAAACCTTGGCACATAGAAGGTACTGATAATGCAGAGTGGGTGTTAATGGATTATGTTAATGTTGTTGTGCATGTTTTCCAAAAGCATATTAGAGAATATTACGATATTGAAAGCCTTTGGGGAGACGCTAAGATGACACAAATAGAAACAGGTTACTAAACTTTTAAAAAGATTACCGCTTTGACGGCAACGATATGGCAAAAGACAATAAAAATTTAAATAAAAAACCTAAAGTAAATCCATATTGGATATATGGAATAATAATCGCAATATTTATATCTATCCAATTATTCTCTGGTGGATTAGGTGGTTCTACAGGCAAGCCTACAACGCCATCTCAATTTTTGGAGTATTTAGATAATGGAGATGTTGCTAGAGTAGAAATTGTAAATAAACGAGAAGCTAGAGTTTACCTTACCAAAGAAGCACAACAGCTTGAAAAACACAAAAACTCAAAGCCTAAAACTATTTTACCATCGGTAACTCCAATCCCGAATTATAAATTCGAATTTGGAGATCTTCAAAATTTCGAAAAAGATATTAGACAAAGTATTGAAGAAAACAACCTAAGTACCGAAGTAGAATATGAAACCGAACAGAATGTTTGGGGTGATTTCTTACTCACTTTACTTCCTTTTATTTTAATCATAGGAGTTTGGATTTTTATAATGCGTCGTATGTCTTCAGGAGGTGGAGGCGGAGCTGGCGGACAGATTTTTAACATAGGAAAATCTAAAGCCAAGTTATTCGATGAAAAGTCAGATACTAAAACCTCTTTTAAAGATGTTGCAGGTTTAGAAGGTGCTAAAGAAGAAGTACAAGAAATTGTAGATTTCTTAAAGTTCCCAGAAAAATATACCTCTTTAGGAGGAAAAATACCAAAAGGAGCATTATTAGTAGGACCTCCAGGTACAGGTAAAACTTTATTAGCAAAAGCTGTAGCTGGTGAAGCCAAAGTGCCATTCTTTTCCTTATCTGGTTCAGATTTTGTTGAAATGTTTGTTGGTGTTGGTGCATCTCGTGTTAGAGATTTATTTAAACAAGCTAAAGAAAAATCGCCTTCAATAATATTTATTGATGAAATTGATGCTATTGGTAGAGCAAGAGGAAAAAATAATTTTTCAGGTTCTAATGACGAACGCGAAAACACCTTAAATCAGTTATTAACTGAAATGGATGGCTTTGGTACTAATACCAATGTTATTGTTTTAGCTGCTACCAACAGAGCCGATGTTTTAGACAGTGCTTTAATGCGTGCCGGTCGTTTTGACAGGCAGATTTATGTAGATCTTCCAGATGTAAGAGAGCGTAAAGAAATTTTCGAGGTACACCTTCGTCCGCTGAAAAAAGAAGAATCTTTAGACGTAGATTTCTTAGCAAAACAAACACCAGGTTTTTCTGGTGCAGATATCGCTAACGTATGTAACGAAGCGGCTTTAATTGCTGCAAGAAAAGGAAAAAAAGCGGTTAACAAACAAGATTTCTTAGATGCAGTAGATAGAATTATTGGCGGTTTAGAAAAGAAAAACAAAATCATTACACCAGAAGAAAAACGTGCCGTTGCTTTTCACGAAGCTGGTCATGCTACTGTAAGCTGGATGTTAGAACATGCTGCACCATTAGTGAAAGTTACTATTGTACCTAGAGGACGTTCTCTTGGAGCTGCATGGTACTTACCAGAAGAGCGCCTTATCGTTAGACCAGAGCAAATGCTAGACGAAATGTGTGCGGCACTAGGAGGTAGAGCTGCAGAACAGGTTATCTTCGGAAAAATTTCTACTGGTGCTTTAAGTGACTTAGAAAAAGTGACCAAACAAGCTAGAGCTATGGTTACTATTTATGGACTTAGTGATAAAGTAGGAAATTTAACATATTACGATTCTTCAGGTCAATCAGAATATGGATTTACAAAACCATATAGTGAACAAACCGCTGAATTAATAGATAAAGAAATTTCTGATATTATTGAAAAACAATACGATCGTGCTGTAAAACTTCTTGAAGAACAAAAAGATAAACTTACAGAACTTGCCGAAGTATTATTAGATAAAGAAGTGATTTTCAAGGATAACCTCGAAAAAATATTTGGAAAACGCGCTTTCGATAAAGAGGAAGTCATCTCTGAAGAAGAAGAATAGCAAGCATTACAATCATATAAAAAACTTAAATTGGCTAAATGTTAATTTAAGTTTTTTTATATTTGAGAAATTCACTAACGCCAGGATTAATAGCAGCAATTGAATGAGCTTATTTCGTAAACTCTTCGGGAAAAAATCTGACAAGTCCGAAGAACAAATACCAAATCAAGAACGTGGCAAATATATGCCAGAGGTAAAGTTGCCTGCTGATGAACGCTTTACAATAAACTTTAAGACCAATGGTGGGAAATTTTTGTATTGCGAAAATATGGCTGAAGTTAAAGAATGTTTCAATGCTATTTTAGATGAAAACCAATGGCATAATGACAAAGTTTTTGTGATTGACGAGCGTTTACTAGACTTATTTAAGGATTTTGAGCTTAATAGTACAACAAACATCTCTGAGAGTAAATTCTTTTTATCTACCTGTGAATATCTTATTTCTGACGATGGTTCGCTATTAATTTCATCTAACCAAATTGCAGAAAAAAAGCTTAAAGAACTACCAGAGCATTTTATTATTTACGCTACCACAAGTCAATTTGCAGAAAATATTGGTGAAGGCTTAAAAGGTATAAAAGCCAAGAGCAAATCCAAAATCCCAACCAACATCACAACCATAAAGCACTTTAAAACTGCTGACGATAAAGATTTTCTCACTTACGGAAGTAGTGCTAAAAACCTCTATCTACTTCTATTAGAAGATTTATAATGAAAGAATTATCTATAAGAGCTATCTCTGGAGTTGTATATGTGCTATTACTTATTGGTTCACTATACTTACAAAATACATTTACAGCTTTATTAGTTGTTTTTGGTATTTTAAGTTTGATGGAGCTTACTAAACTAATCAACCTTAAGTCTTATGCACAATATGTTATATTCGTTATTCTTTTTGGTGCATTTTGGTATTTGAATATCTGGAGTAATAACATACCTGGAAATGATGAAGCCATTCAAATCTTATTAGTTATTACCATATTTGTAAATCTTATTCTTATAAAAGATTTATTTACTACAAATAAAATTCCGTTGTTTAGCTCTAAACGCTTTATAGTAACTACTTTTTATTTAACAAGTGGTTTCATTTTTATGTTACTCATTGCCAATTATCAAAACGAGTTTACTCCACTGTTGCTATTAGGAGGATTTATATTAATTTGGGTAAATGATAGCGCTGCGTATGTAGTAGGTAAAAACTTAGGAAAACAAAAATTGTTTCCACGTATATCACCTAAAAAAACTGTAGAAGGCTTTTTAGGCGGTTTATTTTTTGCTTGCGTGTCTAGTTATTTTATTGCTGCCTATACAGAAACCTTAGGATCTACTAGCTGGTTAGTTATGGCTATAATAGTTAGTGTCTTAGGCACTTTAGGTGATTTAATAGAATCTAAATTTAAACGCCAAGCTGGCGTTAAAGACAGTGGAAATGTAATGCCTGGACACGGAGGTTTATTAGACAGGCTAGATAGTATTATCTTTGCTGCACCATTTATGTATTTATTTTTAAGAGTTTTAAGTTATGTTTCATAAAGAAGGTCATAAAATCATATTTATAACATTAGTAATTGTAGTGGGTTCGTTTTTTTTAATCGACGAATTTATTATCAACGAATGGATTAGAAAAGGGCTAATGATTACTATCCTTATTTTCTTTATTCTTATTCTTCAGTTTTTTAGAAACCCTAAACGCCATACACACGCAAATGAAAAACATGCTTTATCACCAGTTGATGGTAAAGTTGTTGTTATAGAAGAAGTAATGGAAAATGAAGTTTTTAAAGATAAACGTATTCAGGTATCTGTATTTATGTCGCCTATAAATGTACATGTAACACGCTATCCAATTAGCGGAAAAATTAGCTTTAGTAAATACCATCCAGGAAAATACCTTGTAGCTTGGCATCCTAAAGCCAGTGAAGAAAATGAGCGCACAACTATAGTAGTAGAAAATGAAAGTTTTGGTAAAGTACTATACCGACAAATTGCAGGTGCATTGGCTAAACGCATTGTAAACTACGCTAAAGTAAATGCAACAGCACAACAAGGTGCTGATGCTGGTTTTATAAAATTTGGATCTAGAGTAGATTTATTTTTACCTTTAGATGCCGACATTAAGGTAGAACTCAACCAAAAAGTTAGAGGTGGTGAGAGCATTATTGCAGAAATGAAATGACTTCAGAAGAACTACATATAGAATTTGAAGATGCTGTAAAGCGTATTAATGCGTATACTGAACCATTTCCTGCAGATTTTTTACTTCGTCTATATGCTTACTACAAAAAGGCCACAAACGATTACGGAAGACCTAACAGTAGTAAACCGATAATTAATGCCTTTAAAACTAATGCGCTTTTTCAGGTACAAAATATTAGCCAAGACGAAGCTAAAGCGGAATATATAAAGCTAGTTAACAATTACTTTTTATATAGAAAATAAATAATCAGTCTCTAACCAAAGGCATTGTAGAGCAACGTAGCAACCCTTCTTGTTTAGCAATCTCTGAATAAGGCACTTCTTCAACGGTAAAGCCTTTTTCTCTTAACCAAGTATTTAGTCTGGTAAAGTTCTTTTCAGAAATAATAACATCTTCAGAAATAGAAAATATATTACTATTCATATTATACATTTCATCCTTAGTAATTTCAAAAACATTCTCTTTACCAAAAAAATCAATCAACCATTGGTATTCACTTTCTACTAAAAATCCGTTTTTATGAATAATGGCTTTGTCTTTTCCTATAGGCTGAAAGCAACAATCTAAATGCAACGCATTTTCCTTTGGATCTGTGTTAGATTTTCTAAGCTCAAAGGATTTTACCTTTTTTTGAGGGAACAACGCTTTAATAGCTTCTACTGCTGCGCTGTTTGTACGTGCTGTAATATAATCTGAATAATCTTCACCTGTATATGTACCAATAAAAATATAATCGTTCCATGGCATAACGTCTCCTCCTTCTACATGGCACTCTTCTGGCAACTTTATTTTCTTAGACTCATCTAAGCTTTCCCAAATATATTCTGTAGCTTCTATCTCTCGGTCACGATCTGGCAGAATGTTAGCTATTATTATTTTGTCTTCGATTACAAAAGAAATATCTCTAGCAAAAATTTGATTATAATCTTTAATCACTTCTGGCCTATAAACTTTTACATCATACTTTTCTAAAACTTTAGCCACAGCATCCATTTCTTTTACCATATCTGCTTCTAAAGGATAGGTACCTGCTAATACATGCTGACGACTTTTAGGATCGTAACAGTCTTCTGATTTTGGTGTTGGTCCATTGCTTTCAGCAGTTCCTAAAATAACTGCTCTAAGACGAGAGGTTTCGTTTTGTATATTTAATTTCATCTATTTAAACGTTTTCAAGAACTATAGGCTCTACTATTTAATGATTTCTTGGAATAATGATCTTAGTTTATCTAGTCCAGATTATGGGTTTTCATAGTTATAAATACAAAAAGCTTCATAAGTTTTATGAAGCTTTTTATATAAATAATAAAAAATTATCGTTGGTCAATAGACTTAAAAGGTCTGTAAGTTTCACCTGTGTATAATTGTCTTGGTCTACCAATTGGTTCATTACGCATACGCATTTCTCTCCATTGTGCAATCCAACCTGGTAAACGGCCTAAGGCAAACATTACAGTAAACATCTCTACAGGTATTCCCATAGCTCTGTAAATAATACCAGAATAAAAATCTACATTAGGATATAACTTTCTATCTACAAAATACTGATCTTCTAAGGCTTCTTTTTCTAATCCTTTTGCAATATCTAAAATTGGATCTTCTACTCCTAAATCTCCTAATACTTCGTCAGCAGCTTTTTTAATAATACGTGCTCTTGGATCAAAGTTTTTATAAACACGGTGACCGAAGCCCATTAAACGGAACGGATCGTTTTTATCTTTGGCTTTAGCCATATATTTTTTAGTATCTCCACCATCTTCTTTAATAGCTTCTAACATTTCTAATACAGCTTGGTTAGCTCCACCATGTAATGGTCCCCAAAGTGCTGAGATACCAGATGCTAACGACACAAATAAACCTGCATGAGAAGAACCTGCAATTCTTACTGTTGAAGCAGAACAGTTTTGCTCATGATCTGCATGAAGAATTAATAACTTATCTAATGCATTAACCAAAATTGAGTTTTGCTCGTACTCACTATTTGGGCTCTTAAACATCATTTTAAGAACGTTTTCTACATAACCTAGGTTTTTATCACCATAATCTAATGGTAATCCTTGCTTTTTACGCATTGTCCAAGCTACAAGAATTGGGAATTTAGCCAAAATTCTAACAATAGCATTATACATAGCCTCTTCTGAATTAACATCTACAGAAGATGGATAAAACGCTGTTAATGCACTTGTTAACGAAGACAAAACACCCATAGGATGTGCTGTTTTAGGAAAAGCGTCTAAAATCTTCTTAATGTCATCATCTACAACAGACTTTTCCTTAATATCATCTTCAAACTTATTTAATTGCTCTTGAGTTGGTAATTCACCAAAAATTAACAAGTAAGCCACTTCTAAGAAGTCAGCTTTCTCTGCCAACTCTTCAATAGAATAACCTCTATACCTTAAAACACCTTTTTCACCATCTAAAAATGTAATTGCACTCTCGCAACTTCCTGTATTTTTATAACCAGGATCTATAGTAATTACTCCTCCTGTTGCTCCTCTTAAGGTTTTAATATCTATAGCAACTTCATTTTCTGTTCCTACTTTTAGAGGCAATTCATATCTCTCACCATTGATTTCTAAGGTAGCTTTTTCTGACATATTTTTTACTTGTTTTTTGTGAATTTATAAGGATTGCTAATTTACAAAATATCAAACGATTTCGAAAACTGATTTATGACCTATTTATTAATATCTAGTTACATTTTAGGAAATAGAAATTAGAGCGCTTTGCTATTAGCATATACTCAATAAACAGAACAATTATCTGCTAAAAAAACAAAGTATACAATCTAGTTAAAAATCTTATAGAAGTTAGTTGTTACTTTTGTAAGGATAATTATTATTGTAAAATACTAGATTGATAGCTTTTTTATCATTTTTAATATTACGTTGTAAAATAGTCCATTATGAACTGGCTTAAGTTTATCCTTTTTTTTATCAGTACTTCTTGCTTTGCACAAGTCATTAATGTTGAGTCTTTACGAAAACCTAGTGACACTACAAAATGGACAGGTTCTGTTAGCCTAGATGTATCACTTATAAGAAATACTAATGACATCTTTAGAATTAAAAACAAGGCTCATATTCAATACGACAATAGCACTAACTTTTGGTTATTTGTAAATGATATTAACCTTCAGAAAATAGAAGACAACTCATTAGTTAATAGAGGAACACAACATATACGATATAACAGAAAAATTTCTAACAGCATTAAATGGGAAGCGTTTGCACAAGGACAATACGATGCTATTTCAGAAATTGGTTTTAGAGGTTTAATCGGAACTGGTCCTCGTTTTAAATTAACCAATAATGATAACTACAAGTTTTATCTAGGTTCTCTTATTATGTATGAGTATGAAAAAGCATCTAGCTCTATTCCAGATCGTACACAAAAAGATATTAGAGGAAGTGCTTATTTGTCTTTTAGTATTTACCCTACAGAAACCTTAAGCGTTATAAGTACTAGTTACTATCAACCTAAGATTGATACTTTTTCTGATTACCGCTTTTCGAGCAATACCTCTCTTCTATTTAAAATTTATAAGAATTTGGCGTTTAAGACCAACTTTAATTTTTTTCATGATGAATTTCCTGTGAGCTCGTCTGTGTCAAAAACACAGTTTGAGCTTACTAATGGGTTACTCTATACTTTTTAAACGAAAAAAACCTATTCAAATTAATGAATAGGTTTTCTCTAATTCTATATTTATAACTATTATTTTACTTTAAAAGCTTTTTCTTGTGGAAAATAAGCCACATCACCAAGTTCTTCTTCGATACGTAATAATTGATTGTATTTTGCCATTCTATCAGAACGCGACGCTGAACCAGTTTTAATTTGTCCTGTATTTAATGCTACAGCCAAATCTGCAATAGTATTATCTTCTGTTTCTCCAGATCTGTGAGACATTACAGATGTATAACCTGCATTATGTGCCATATTAACTGCAGAGATGGTTTCTGTTAAAGTACCTATTTGGTTTACTTTTATTAAGATAGAATTAGCAATTCCGTTTTCAATTCCACGAGATAAACGCTCTACATTAGTTACAAATAAATCATCACCAACAAGCTGTACACTATCGCCAATTTTATCTGTAAGCAGCTTCCATCCATCCCAATCATTTTCATCCATACCGTCTTCTATCGAAACAATAGGGTATTTTTCACAAAGTGAAGCTAAATACGCTGCTTGTTCTTCAGAAGTTCTTACTTGCCCTGAATCACCTTCAAATTTTGTATAATCGTATTTACCATCTACAAAGAATTCTGCTGCAGCACAATCTAAAGCAATCTTTACATCATCACCAAAGGTATAACCTGCTTTTTCTACAGCTAGTTTTATAGAATCTAAAGCATCTTCTGTTCCGCCTTCAAGGTTTGGTGCAAATCCGCCTTCATCACCAACAGCTGTACTTAATCCTCTATCATGTAATACTTTTTTAAGATTATGGAAAATCTCAGTACCCATCTGCATAGCATGTGTAAAATCTTTTGCTTTTACAGGCATAATCATAAATTCCTGAAATGCTATTGGTGCATCACTGTGCGAACCTCCATTGATGATATTCATCATTGGTAAAGGCAATGTATTAGCTGATACGCCACCAACATATCTATACAAAGACATTCCTAATTCATTAGCTGCTGCTTTTGCTACGGCTAATGACACTCCTAAAATAGCATTAGCTCCTAATTTAGATTTATTTTTTGTACCATCTAAATCTATCATTAGTTGATCTATAGCGTTTTGCTCAAATACAGATACACCTAATAACTCTTGAGCAATTACAGCATTAACATTTTCTACCGCTTTTAAAACTCCTTTTCCCATATAGGTATCACCACCATCTCTTAACTCTACAGCTTCATGTTCTCCAGTAGATGCGCCTGATGGCACAGCAGCTCTTCCCATTATACCACTTTCTGTGATTACATCAACTTCCACAGTTGGGTTACCTCTAGAGTCTAAAATTTGTCTTGCGTGTACATTAATTATAATGCTCATTTCTTTATATTTTTAATGTTGATTTATTTCAAAATTACGAAAATATGAACCGTTAAACAGAACAAAAATCATAATTGCGATTAATATTTACTATAATGTTTTCGAAACTAAAAAAACGCAACAAATCCTTGATTTTGTTGCGTTTTTTGTATTAATTATTTTTTATGTTTTCTATAAACTGATCGAATAGATAAACCGAATCATTTGGCCCTGGACTTGCTTCTGGATGGTATTGTACTGAAAAGCAATTTTTATCTTTAATCTTAATTCCAGCTACAGTATTATCATTTAAATGTAAATGTGTAATTTCAACATTTTCATTAGCTTCAGTTTCTTCTCTATTGATAGCAAACCCATGGTTTTGAGAAGTAATTTCACCTCTACCTGTAATTAAATTCTTTACAGGATGGTTAATACCTCTATGTCCATTATGCATTTTATAAGTTGAAATTCCGTTGGCTAATGCAATAACTTGGTGTCCTAAACAAATACCAAATAATGGTTTATTTCTAGCTATAATTTCCTTAGCAACAGCTTGTGCTTCTACTAATGGTTCTGGATCACCAGGACCGTTAGATAAGAAATAACCATCTGGATTAAATGCTTCTAAATCTTCAAACTTAGAGTTGTACGGAAATACTTTAATATAAGCATCGCGTTGTGCCAGGTTTCTAAGGATGTTCTTTTTAATACCTATGTCTAGAGCGGCAATCTTGTATGTTGCATTTTCGTCTCCAAAATAATAAGGCTCTTTAGTAGAAACTTTAGAGGCTAACTCTAAACCTTCCATCTTTGGTTGTTCTGCTAATTGCTTTTTAAGACTATCTATGTTATCAACCTCTGTAGAAATTACAGCATTCATAGCTCCATGGTCTCTAATATAGCTTACCAATGCTCTTGTGTCTACATCTGCAATAGCTAATGTATTGTGCTTTTCAAAAAAATCTTCTAGAGATCTATCTGCTGCTGGTCTTGAGTAATCAAAACTGAAATTTTTACAAATCAATCCAGCTATTTTAATGTCATCAGATTCTACTTCATCATCTTTAGTACCATAGTTACCAATGTGTGCATTTGTTGTAACCATTAACTGGCCATAATAAGAAGGGTCTGTAAAGATTTCTTGATAACCTGTTGTACCTGTGTTAAAACATACTTCACCAAACGCTGTACCTTCTTTTCCTATAGATTTACCATGGAAGATGGTGCCATCTGCTAATAATATAAGTGCTTTTTTTCTTTGTTTGTATTTCATTTACAATATGTATTGAGTTTCCTAAGTTCTCAGGAATATATGGTTTTGCAAAATTCCAAAAAAAAAGGATAAACTTAAAAAGTCTATCCTCAATATTTATTAATCGTTATTAACACTCGATAATCGAGATTTGTTTAATACGAAAACAGTCTTTAGTTTGTTAAATAAATTGAACATTAATTGTATTCGCTTTATTAACATTCTAGACAATTTATTCTTCTTCGTTAGTAGCTTTAGTTTCAACTGGTGGAACAGCTGTAGTGCTCTTCTTACCACCTCTTCTACTTCTACGTGTAGATTTTTTAGCTACTTTACCAGCATTGTAAAGCTCGTTGTAATCTACTAATTCTATCATTGCCATATCAGCGTTATCACCTAATCGGTTTCCTAACTTAATGATACGTGTATAACCACCTGGTCGATCACCAACTTTAGCGGCTACATCTCTAAACAATTCAGATACGGCTTCTTTTTGTCTTAATTTAGACATTACTACTCTTCTGTTGTGAGTTGTATCTTCTTTAGATTTTGTAATTAAAGGCTCTACAAATTGTTTTAAAGCTTTAGCCTTAGCTGTTGTAGTGTTAATACGCTTATGCTCTATTAAAGAACATGCCATATTAGCTAACATAGCTTTTCTGTGGGCTGATTTTCTACCTAAATGGTTGAATTTTTTTCCGTGTCTCATGACTTTTGTTTTATCATCTTGCTACCAAACTCTTTATTCGAGGAGCAAAATATGATTATTATTAATTTACGAATTAAGATTTACGATTTATGAAGTAGCACAATTGTACTTCATAAATCGCAATTCAAAAATTCTTTAGTCTTTATCTAATTTATATTTGCTTAAATCCATTCCGAAATTAAGACCTTTAACGTTTACTAATTCTTCTAGCTCAGTTAAAGACTTCTTACCAAAGTTTCTGAATTTCATTAAATCATTTTTATTGAATGATACTAAATCTCCTAAAGTATCTACTTCTGCAGCTTTTAAACAATTTAACGCACGTACAGAAAGATCCATATCAACTAATTTAGTTTTTAATAGTTGTCTCATGTGAAGTGATTCTTCATCATAAGTTTCAGTCTGTGCAATTTCATCAGCTTCTAAAGTGATACGCTCATCTGAGAATAACATGAAGTGGTGAATTAATATTTTAGCTGCTTCTGTTAAAGCATCTTTTGGATGGATAGAACCATCAGTTAGTATTTCGAAAACTAATTTTTCGTAATCCGTCTTTTGCTCAACACGGAAGTTTTCAATACTATACTTTACATTCTTAATAGGTGTGTAAATAGAATCTGTAAAGATAGTTCCCATTGGTGCAGAAGCTTTTTTATTTTCTTCAGCTGGTACATAACCTCTACCTTTTTCTATTGTTATTTCCATATTGATGTTTACTTTAGGATCTAAGTTACAGATTACTAAATCTGTGTTTAACACTTGAAATCCTGAGATAAACTTTTGAAAATCACCTGCAGTAATTTGGTCTTGTCCTGAAATAGAAATTGTAACTGTTTCGTTATCTACTTCATCAATCTGACGCTTAAAGTTAACTTGCTTTAAGTTTAAGATCATTTCAGTAACGTCCTCAACTACACCAGAAATTGTAGAAAACTCATGATCTACACCTTCTATTCTAACAGAAGTGATTGCGAAACCTTCTAAAGAAGATAATAATACACGTCTTAATGCATTACCTACTGTTAATCCGTATCCTGGTTCTAAAGGTCTGAATTCAAACTTACCTTCAAAATCAGTAGAATCAATCATGATTACTTTGTCTGGTTTCTGAAAATTTAATATTGCCATTGTTCTTCGTTTTAATTGTTATTTAGTTGCGCGGTTTATAGGTTTGAAGAAGACCATAAACCCTTTGGCTAAATACCAATGTGATTAATTTATTATTTAGAATACAATTCGACGATGAACTGCTCGTTGATTTGCTCTGGAATTTGGATTCTTGCAGGAACAGATACATAAGTACCTTCCATAGTATCATTATTCCAAGTGATCCATTCGTAAACATTGCTAGAATTAGTCAATGAATTTTGAATAGCCTCTAATGATTTAGATTTTTCTCTTACACCTACAACATCACCAGCTTTTAATTGGTAAGAAGGGATATTTACTTTTTTACCATTAACTGTAATGTGTCTGTGAGATACTAATTGTCTTGCGGCACTTCTAGTTGGAGCTACACCCATTCTGAAAACTACGTTATCTAAACGCGATTCACATAATTGTAATAACACTTCACCTGTAATACCTTGAGCTGCAGTTGCTCTTTTAAACATGTTTCTGAATTGACGCTCTAAAATACCATAAGTATATTTAGCTTTTTGCTTCTCCATTAATTGGATTGCATATTCAGATTTTTTTCCACGTCTTCTATTGTTCCCATGTTGACCTGGAGGGTAATTTCTTTTTTCGAAGGCTTTATCATCTCCGAAGATAGCTTGTCCGAATTTACGAGCTATTTTAGTTTTAGGACCAGTATATCTTGCCATTTTAATTTAATTTTGAGAGTGATTATAAAATTAAGGTCTTAAACTTATCCTTCTACAATCGTTTGTCTCTCGTTGATACTTGTTTGATTTTTTTCAGTTTGCAAATTTACGTATAAAAAAATTAATATCAACCGTTTAGTTCGATTGATATTAATTTATTCATGTAAAACTGTAATAATGAGATCCTGAATCTAGTTCAGGATAAAATTATACACGACGTCTCTTTGGTGGACGACAACCGTTATGCGGCATTGGAGTAACATCTATGATTTCTGATACTTCTATACCAGCATTATGTATAGATCTAATAGCAGATTCTCTACCATTACCAGGACCTTTTACATAAACCTTTACTTTCTTTAAACCAGCTTCTTTAGCTACACCTGCAGCATCCTCAGCAGCTAACTGAGCAGCGTAAGGAGTGTTCTTTTTTGAGCCTCTAAAGCCCATCTTACCTGCTGATGACCAAGAAATAACGTCACCTTTTTTATTTGTTAAAGAGATGATGATGTTATTAAAAGATGCAGTGATGTGTGCTTCTCCTATTGCATCAACAATTACTTTACGTTTTTTTGAACTTGACTTTGCCATATTTTTTAGTTTCTAGTGTTAGCTTTTAGTTGTTAGAATCCTAAACCTTCCGATTTCGAACAGATTCATCTAACGTCCAATTACTAATGACTAATGTCTGTTATTATTTAGTTACTTTTTTCTTGTTAGCAACTGTTTTTCTTCTACCTTTTCTTGTACGAGAGTTATTCTTAGTACGTTGTCCTCTTAATGGAAGACCAGCTCTGTGGCGAATACCTCTGTAACATCCTATATCCATTAAACGCTTAATGTTTAATTGAGTTTCAGAACGTAACTCACCTTCGATCTTAAATGTACCAACAGCTTCACGGATAGCTCCGATTTCATCGTCAGTCCAATCTTGTACTTTAGTGCTTTCGTCAACTTTAGCAGTTTCTAAAATTTCCTTTGCTCTACTTCTACCTATACCATAGATATAAGTTAAGGATATTACTCCTCTTTTTTGTTTTGGTATGTCTACACCTGCAATTCTTGCCATATTAATTTAGTGTTTAGTGTTAGCGTTTAGTTGTTAGAATCCTAAACCTTTCGATTTCGAACAGATTCATCTAACTACTAATTACTAATGACTTTTTCTTTTTATCCTTGTCTTTGTTTGAATCTAGGATTCTTTTTGTTAATTACGTAAAGTCTTCCTTTACGACGTACTAATTTACAATCAGCACTTCTCTTTTTAACTGATGCTCTTACTTTCATCTTACTTAGTATCTATAAGTTATACGAGCCTTAGTTAAATCGTAAGGACTCATTTCTAATTTTACTTTGTCACCTGGTAAAAGCTTAATGTAATGCATACGCATTTTACCAGAAATGTGTGCTGTCACTATGTGACCATTTTCTAATTCTACACGAAACATAGCATTAGATAATGCTTCTATAATTGTTCCGTCTTGTTCTATTGCTGCTTGCTTTGCCATAAATTATTTTTAGTGTTCAATCCTCAATTAGCAAATACCTTGCCTTTTTTATACCGAACTTTCTAAATTGGTTTTATAATTATGCGGTAACAGTTTTTCTGTTTTTACCGGTTTTCATCAAGCCATCATAATGCTTATTTAATAAATAAGAATTAATCTGCTGCATGGTATCTATAGCTACACCAACCATAATTAATAGTGATGTTCCACCAAAGAATAATGCCCAACCTTGTTGTACGCCTGCAAATTGAAATACAAAAGCAGGGAAGATTGCTACTAAAGCCAAGAATATAGATCCAGGTAAAGTAATCTGTGACATAATCTTATCTAAATACTCTGCAGTTTCAGTACCTGGTCTAATACCTGGAATAAATCCTCCACTTCGTTTTAAATCATCTGCCATTTTATTGGTTGGTACTGTAATCGCTGTATAGAAATATGTAAATACAATAATCAATAATGCAAATACTAAGTTATACCAAAACCCAAATAAATTATTACCGAATTCTGCTTGTAACCATTGACCTGTATCTGTACCCTCTAAAAACGATGCTTGCCCAATTAATCCTGGCACAAACATAATTGCTTGAGCAAAGATAATTGGCATTACACCAGATGCATTTAACTTTAATGGTAAGAATTGGCGAGAACCAAATACATTCTTTTCATATCCTCCAGAAGCTGTTCTTCTTGCGTATTGAACTGCAACTTTACGAACAGCCATTACTAAGAATACAGATCCTAATATAATTAAGAACCAAATTACCATTTCTATTAATATCATCATAAAACCACCATTACCACCTTCTAATCTTGAAGCTGCATTTTGAACAAATGACTGAGGTAAAGTAGCTATAATACCTACCATAATTAATAATGAAATACCATTACCAATACCTTTATCGGTGATCTTTTCACCTAACCACATTGCAAAGACACAACCTGTTACTAATATAACTACTGATGAAAAGTAAAAGATACTTTCAGAAAAATTAGGCACTAGTAAAGCACTCATTGATTGTGCACCTGATAACGCAGGGACACTTGCTAGGTAACCTGGCGCCTGAACCAAACAGATACCAATAGTTAACCAACGCGTAATTTGAGTAATCTTCTTTTGTCCGCTAGCACCTTCTTTCTGTAACTTTTGCAAATAAGGAATAGCAATACCCATTAACTGAACAACAATAGAAGCAGAAATATAAGGCATAATACCTAATGCAAATACAGATGCATTAGCAAATGCACCACCTGTAAAAGCGTTTAGTAAACCTAAAATTCCACCATCGACTCCAGACTGTAAACCACCTAATCTATCAATATCAATTCCTGGTAGCACAACTTGAGCTCCAAAACGATACACTAACAATAAACCTAAGGTTAGAACAATTCTATCCTTAAGTTCAGTGATTTTCCAGACGTTTTTTAATGTTTCTATTATTTTCATATTAATAAGTCTTATAAAGTTACAGCTTCACCACCAGCAGCTTCAATTGCAGCTTTTGCTGTAGCAGTAAATTTATGAGCAGTTACTGTTAATTTTGTTTTTAATTCACCTCTACCTAAGATCTTAACTAAATCATTTTTTCCAGCTTTACCTAATGATACAAGTGTTTCAAAATCTACAGTATCTTTGATCTTATCCTCGTCAACTAACTGTTGTAATGTATCTAAGTTTACACCTTGATACTCTACTCTATTAATGTTAGTAAATCCAAACTTAGGAACACGTCTTTGTAAAGGCATTTGTCCACCTTCAAATCCTAATTTCTTAGAATATCCAGAACGAGACTTAGCACCTTTGTGTCCTCTTGTCGCTGTACCACCTTTACCAGATCCTTGACCACGACCAACACGTTTCCCTTGATTTTTAACTGAACCTTTAGCAGGTTTTAAATTACTTAAATCCATTTTTAAGTGTATATTTTTAAGCTTCTTCTACAGAAACTAAATGTTCAACTTTCTTTACCATACCAAGGATATTTGGTGTGGCATCGTGCTCTACTACTTGACCAATCTTTTTTAATCCTAAAGCCTCTAATGTTAGCTTTTGTCTTTTAGTACGATTGATTGCACTTTTTACTTTAGTTACTTTAATCTTTGCCATTTTATGCTAGTATTAAGTATATAGTATCAAGTATTTAGCATTTATTGTATTATACAACAACTAATTACTTTGTACTTCATACTATGTTTTATCCTTTAAATACTTTTTCAAGTGAAATTCCGCGCTCTCTTGCTATAGCGTTAGCATCTCTTAATTGTAATAAAGCATCAAAAGTTGCTTTTACTACGTTATGAGGGTTAGAAGATCCTTGAGATTTTGATAATACATCATGTACACCAACAGCTTCAAGTACTGTTCTAACGGCACCACCAGCAATAACTCCTGTACCAGGTGCAGCAGGTATAATGTTTACTCTAGCACCACCATACTTACCTTTTTGTTCGTGTGGTAATGTTCCTTTTACGATAGGAATTTTCACTAAGTTTTTCTTAGCATCTTCTACAGCTTTTGCAATTGCAGTAGCTACATCTTTAGATTTACCTAATCCATGACCAACAACTCCTGCTTCGTCACCTACAACAACAATAGCAGAAAAACCAAATGCTCTACCACCTTTTGTTACTTTAGTTACACGCTGTACACCAACTAAGCGATCTTTTAATTCTAATCCGCCTGGTTTTACTAATTCTGCGTTTTTATATTTTTGATACATAATGTCTTAAAATTTAAGTCCTGCTTCTCTAGCACCTTCTGCTAATGATTTTACTCTTCCGTGATATAAGTAACCACCTCTATCAAAAGAAATAGTTTCAATACCAGCTTTCATAGCTTTTTCTGCAACAGTTTTACCAACTAAAGCAGCAACCTCGGTTTTATTACCTTTAGACTTTGCTATATCTTTATCTCTAGAAGATGCAGCAGCTATAGTTTTACCAGTTACATCATTTACGACCTGAGCATAAATTTCTTTATTACTTCTAAAAACAGTTAATCTTGGTCTTGCTTCAGTACCAGATACTACCTTACGGATTCTGTTTTTTATTCTTAATCTTCTTTCGTTCTTTGTCAATGCCATAACTTAATTATTAAGCTGATTTACCTGCTTTTCTTCTAATTTCTTCACCTACAAACTTAATACCTTTTCCTTTGTAAGGTTCTGGCTTACGGAAACCACGAATTTTTGCAGCTACCTGACCAACTAATTGTTTGTCGTGAGATGTTAATTTAACGATTGGATTCTTACCTTTTTCAGATATTGTCTCAACTTTTACTTCTGGAGCAATATCCATAACGATGTTGTGAGAAAAACCGATGGCTAAATCTAATTTCTGTCCTTGATTTGATGCTCTATAACCTACACCTACTAATTCTAATTCTTTAGTAAATCCTTTAGAAACACCTTCTATCATGTTAGCAATTAACGCTCTATAAAGACCGTGTTTTGCTCTTTGATCTTTTCTTTCAGAAGAACGTGATACTGTTATAATACCTTCTTCTTCTTTAATTTCAACTGCTGAATACGCTTGAGATAATTCACCTAATTTACCTTTTACAGTAACTACGTTATCTTTTATCTCTACTGTTACACCTTCAGGAATTGCGATTGGGCTTTTACCTATTCTTGACATAATTTCCTGTTTTTAATAAACGTAACATAATACCTCTCCACCAACATTTTCTCTTTGCGCTTGTTTACCTGTCATCACTCCGTGAGATGTAGAAACAATTGCAATACCTAAACCGTTTAAGATTCTTGGCATTTCGTTAGCACCAGCATATTTACGTAAACCTGGTTTACTGATTCTTTGAATTTTTTTGATAACTGACTCTTTTGTGTCTTTGTTATATTTCAAAGCGATTTTAATCATACCTTGAACTGAAGAGTCATCAAACTTATAACTTAAAATATATCCTTGATCGAATAAGATTTTAGTTATCTCTTTTTTTAAGTTAGAAGCAGGAATCTCAACCACTCTGTGGTTAGCTTTCACAGCATTTCTAACTCGCGTTAAATAATCCGCTATTGGATCTGTGTACATAGTTTAAAATTTTGGAAAATGGTTTTCGATCTATCCGAACCTAAATTCCGATTATACAATAATTATATTGTTAATAGTACAGAAGCTAATTCGCTTCCTTATTACCAACTTGCTTTTTTCACACCAGGAATTAACCCTTTGTTAGCCATTTCTCTAAACATTACACGAGAAATACCAAATTGTCTCATATAACCTTTTGGTCTTCCTGTAAGTTTACAACGGTTATGCATACGTATTGGTGATGCATTTTTTGGTAACTTTTGTAATGCTTCGTAATCTCCTGCTTCTTTTAAAGCTTTTCTTTTCTCAGCATATTTAGCAACCGTTTTAGCACGCTTCACCTCACGAGCTTTCATTGATTCTTTAGCCATAATTAATTCTTTTTAAATGGTAATCCTAGTTCTTTTAATAATGACTTTGCTTCTTTATCTGTTTCAGCAGAAGTCACAAATGTGATATCCATACCAGAGATCTTATTGATTTTATCAATGTTAATTTCTGGAAAAATGATTTGTTCTGTAACACCTAAGTTATAGTTTCCACGACCATCAAAGCCATTAGCTTTAATGCCGTTAAAATCTCTTACTCGTGGTAAAGCAGAAGTAACTAATCTATCTAAGAACTCATACATTTGCTCACCTCTTAAAGTTACTTTGGCACCAATTGGCATACCTTTACGTAACTTAAAAGATGCAACATCTTTCTTAGATATAGTAGCTACAGCTTTCTGTCCAGATATTTTAGTTAATTCCTCAACAGCGTGATCAATTAATTTCTTATCTGCAACAGCAGCACCAACACCTCTAGATATAACTATCTTTTTAAGCTTAGGTACTTGCATTACATTCTTATATCCAAATTCTTCTGTAAGAGCAGAAACAATTTTGTCCTTATACTCTTGTTTTAATCTTGCAACGTAAGCCATAATTAAATTACTTCATTAGATTTTTTAGAAAATCTCACTTTATTATCGCCATCCATTCTATAACCTACTCTTGTAGTTTCGCCCTTGCTTGTTAATAAAGACAAGTTTGAAATATGAATTGATGCTTCTTTTTCTACAATTCCACCTTGAGGATTTTGCGCACTTGGTTTAGTGTGTTTCTTAACCATGTTTACACCTTCTACGATGGCTTTGTTTTTTTCCTTTAATACTTTAAGCACTTTACCTTCTGATCCTTTATGGTCTCCAGCAATTACTCTTACTGTATCTCCTGATTTTATTTTAAGCTTTGTCATCTTACTTAATCAATTAAAGCACCTCTGGTGCTAATGATACAATTTTCATGAATTGTTTATCACGAAGTTCTCTAGCTACAGGACCAAAAACACGAGTTCCTCTCATCTCGCCTGCAGGATTTAATAGTACACATGCGTTGTCATCAAATCTAATGTAAGAACCATCTGGGCGTCTTACTTCTTTTGCTGTACGTACAACAACAGCAGTAGAAACTGCTTTTTTCTTAACACTTCCGTTAGGAGTAGCATCTTTTACAGAAACTACTATCTTATCTCCAACAGAAGCATATCTTCTTTTTGTACCACCTAGAACACGAATTACTAAAACTTCTTTAGCACCAGTGTTATCTGCTACTTTTAATCTTGATTCTTGTTGTACCATAATTACTTCGCTCTTTCAATTATTTCTACTAATCTCCAACTCTTAGATTTACTCATAGGTCTAGTTTCCATGATCTTTACAGTATCTCCTTCGTTGCAGTCGTTTGTTTCATCGTGTGCGACATATTTTTTTGTCTTTAACACGAACTTTCCATACATAGGGTGCTTTACTTTTTTAACCTCTGAAACAACAATAGATTTCTCCATTTTGTTACTAGTTACTATCCCTATACGTTCTTTTCTTAAATTTCTTTTTTCCATCTTTCAGCAGAATACAATTATTGTCCGTCTCTTTTAGTTAATTCTGTCGCAACTCTTGCTACTGCACGACGAGCGTGACGTAACTGAATTGGATTGTCTAAAGGAGATATTGCGTGAGCCATTTTTAGGTCTGCATAACTCTTTTTAGTCTCACTAAGTTTTTCTTGTAACTCAGCTGTTGAAAGCTGTTTAATTTCTGATTGCTTCATAATACTCTTTTATTAAGCTTCGTAATCTCTAGCTATGATAAACTTAGTTTTTACCGGAAGTTTTTGTGCTGCTAAACGTAAAGCTTCTTGAGCTACGTCTAATGGTACACCACTTACTTCAAATAATACGCGTCCTGGTTTTACAACAGCTGCCCAATATTCTACAGCACCTTTACCTTTACCCATACGTACTTCAAGAGGTTTCTTTGTAATAGGCTTGTCTGGAAATATTTTAATCCATAACGATCCTTCTCTCTTCATGTAACGAGTAGCGGCAATACGAGCTGCTTCTATTTGGCGAGCATTTATAAAAGACGAGTCTAATGATTTAATACCAAAAGTACCATTTGATAACAAATGACCTCTTCCGGCATTTCCTTTCATACGACCTTTTTGCTGCTTACGAAATTTTGTTCTTTTAGGCTGTAACATTTTTTCTTTTCTTTAAAAAATTACTTTCTACGACGTTGATTTTTGTTTCCACCACGTCCACCTTTTCCTTTTTGCTTAGAAAGACCTACTAATGGAGAAAGTTCTCTTTTTCCATATACTTCACCTTTCATAATCCACACTTTCACACCTAATCTACCATAAGTAGTATGTGATTCTACTAAAGCATAATCTATATCTGCTCTAAATGTAGATAACGGAATTCGTCCTTCTTTGTAGTGCTCAGATCGTGCCATTTCAGCACCATTTAAACGACCACTAATTTGAACTTTAATTCCTTCAGCGTTCATACGCATTGCTGCAGCGATAGCCATTTTAATTGCACGTCTGTAAGAAATTCTACTTTCAATTTGACGAGCAATACTTGCTGCAACTAAATGTGCATCTAGTTCAGGTCTTTTAATTTCAAAGATGTTCAATTGAACTTCTTTACCTGTAATTTTCTTAAGCTCTTCTTTTAGCTTGTCTACCTCTTGACCACCTTTACCGATAATAATACCAGGTCTAGCAGTAGTGATAGTAACGGTTACAAGTTTAAGCGTACGCTCAATAATTACTCTACTTACACTAGCTTTAGATAAACGAGCATGGATATACTTACGGATTTTATCATCCTCTGCAAGTTTGTCTCCATAATCATTCCCTCCATACCAGTTAGATTCCCATCCTCTGATAATTCCTAAGCGATTTCCGATTGGATTTGTCTTTTGTCCCATATCTCTATCTTAGCTTTGTGTTTTATTTAATGAATCTATAACCACTGTAACGTGATTAGATCTTTTTCTAATTCTATGTGCTCTACCTTGAGGTGCTGGGCGTAAACGCTTTAACATTGTTCCACCATCGACTCTAATCTCTTTAATAAATAGATTAGCTTCCTCAACATCAGCATCCTCATTTTTAGCTTGCCAGTTTGCAATTGCAGACATCACTAACTTCTCTAAACGACGAGAAGCTTCTTTAGGGCTAAATCTAAGAATCTGAAGAGCTTTCTCAGCCTTTTCCCCTCTTACTAAATCTGCTACTAAGCGCATTTTTCTTGGAGATGTAGGACAGTTATTTAGCTTAGCAAAAGCAACTTGCTTTTTCTCAGCCTTAATAGCTTCCGCCATTTGTTTTTTACGACTTCCCATGATTCTTATTTTTTACCTTTATTTTTAGCACCTGCATGACCTCTAAAAGATCTTGTTGGTGAAAATTCTCCTAATTTATGACCTACCATGTTTTCTGTAACATATACAGGAACAAATTGACGACCATTATGAACTGCGATTGTTTGACCAACAAAATCTGGAGAAATCATTGATGCTCTAGACCAAGTTTTAATTACCGTCTTTTTGTTTGAAGCTACATTTTCTGCAACTTTCTTCTCTAATTTATAATGGATATAAGGTCCTTTTTTTAATGAACGTGCCATACTATCTTAATTATTTCTTTCTACGTTCTACAATATACTTGTTACTCGCTTTCGTCTTAGAACGCGTTCTATAACCCTTAGCAGGAATACCGTTTCTAGATCTTGGGTGACCTCCGGCAGATTTACCTTCACCACCACCCATTGGATGATCAACTGGATTCATTACTACTGGTCTTGTACGTGGACGTCTTCCTAACCATCTACTTCTACCCGCTTTACCAGATACAATTAACTGATGATCTGAATTAGAAACAACTCCTATTGTAGCCATACACGTTACCAATACCATTCTTGTTTCACCAGACGGCAATTTAACAGTAGCAAACTTACCATCTCTTGCCATTAACTGAGCAAATGCACCAGCACTACGCGCCATAACAGCACCTTGACCTGGACGTAACTCTATACAAGAAATGATAGTACCTAGAGGTATTTCACTTAATGGCATTGCATTTCCAATCTCTGGAGCAATACCTTTCTCACCAGACACAATTTTTTGACCTACTTCTAAACCATTTTGAGCGATGACATATCTTTTCTCACCATCTTGATAGTTTAATAGCGCAATAAATGCTGTTCTGTTTGGATCATATTCAATCGTTTTAACTTCTGCTGGAATTCCAGTTTTGTTACGTTTAAAATCGATAATACGATACTTCTTCTTATGACCACCACCTTTGTAGCGCATGGTCATTTTTCCTTGACTGTTTCTACCACCAGTTCTTTTTTTCGGAGCAAGTAAGCTTTTCTCCGGCTTGTCAGTAGTAATGGCGTCAAATCCATTAACCACTCTAAAACGCTGAGCTGATGTGATCGGTTTTAATTTTCTAACTGACATTTTCGTCTAATTACATGTTAGCGTATAAATCTATTGTCTCACCTTCCGCCAGTTGTACAATTGCCTTTTTAACAGCATTTGTTTTACCATGTTGAATACCCGTTTTGGTATAACGTGTTCTTCTATCTGGACGGACATTTATAGTACGAACTTTTTCTACAGAAACACCATAAGCAGCCTCAACCGCTTTTTTGATTTCTACCTTGTTCGCCTTTGTGCTCACTTCAAACGCATACGCGTTAAGCACCTCGCTTTGCATAGTTGCTTTCTCTGTGATAATCGGTTTAATTAAGATACTCATCTGTGTTCTATTTACTTAAGTTCGATTCAATTCCTTCTAGTGCACCTTCTAAAAGAACCACTTTATTAGCGTTCATTATTTTATAAGTGCTTAATTCTGAACTTGTTACAACTTCAGAACCTTTCAAATTGCGCGACGACAAATATACATTATTATTAGCATCACCCAATACAAATAGAGACTTTTTGTTATCTATCTCTAATGCTTTCAAAACATTAACGAAATTTTTTGTCTTTGGCGCATCAAAGTTAAAATCCTCTAACACAACAATTGACTTATCGTTTGCTTTAATACTTAATGCAGATTTACGGGCTAATCGCTTTACGTTTTTATTTAACTTAAAACCGTAATTTCTTGGTCTTGGACCAAACATACGACCACCACCTTTAAATACACCAGACTTAATAGAACCTGCACGCGCAGTACCTGTTCCTTTTTGCTTTTTAATCTTACGTGTACTTCCAGTAATCTCTGCTCTTTCTTTTGCCTTATGCGTTCCCTGTCTCTGATTTGCTAAGTATTGCTTAACATCTAAATAGACAGCATGATTATTAGGCTCAATAGCGAATACGTCTTTAGAAAGCTCAGCTGTTCTTCCCGTATCTTTTCCGTTTATATCTAAAACTGCTACCTTCATTACTTCTCAATAATTACATAAGAATTTTTGTGACCAGGAACACACCCTTTAACCACTAGTAAGTTCTTTTCAGGAACTACTTTATAAACTCTTAAATTTTGAACTTTAACTGTGTCACCACCCATTCTTCCGGCCATTTTCATTCCTTTAAATACTCTCGCAGGATATGAAGCCGCACCAATAGAACCTGGAGCTCTTAAACGGTTGTGTTGACCATGCGTTGCTTGACCTACACCACCGAAACCATGACGCTTAACCACACCTTGAAAACCTTTACCCTTAGAAGTTCCTGAAATATCCACGAACTCACCTTCTGTAAATTGCTCTACCGTGATTGCATCACCTAATTTGTACTCCGCATCAAAACCTTTAAATTCTACGACTTTGCGTTTTACAGAAGTACCCGCTTTTTTAGCATGCCCTAAGGCAGCTTTAGTAGCGCTCTTTTCTGTCGCGTCATCGAAACCTAATTGAAGCGCACTATAACCATCCACTTCTTCAGTTCTGACTTGGGTAACGATACATGGGCCTGCTTCAATGACAGTACATGGAATATTCTTTCCATTTTCATCAAAGATGCTGGTCATACCGATTTTTTTTCCAATTAACCCAGACATATTTATTTATTATTAATTATTATTCTCTATTTACAATTCAAGGCTGAAAAATACGTTTTCAGCCTTGAATTGTATTTTTCTACCGTTTTTCCCGCGACCGCATCGGTGGGACATGTTCTTCTTAGCATACCGCTAAGAGCGTGCAAATATAGGAATTAATTATTCATTTACAACATGTTATTTGTTGTTTTTTTATTGAAATTTAATTCACGATAGATATACATTACTCAAAAGATGGTACATCGCATATAATCGAACTAACAAAAAACAATTAATCAAAAAACAAAACAGTCCAAATAGTAAAACTATTTGGACTGTTATCTCTATTTTAAATTCCTGAATTATTTCAGGATATTAATTACACTTTTATTTCAACTTCAACTCCACTTGGTAATTCAAGCTTCATTAATGCATCAATAGTTTTTGAAGAAGACGAGTAAATATCTAATAATCTCTTGTAAGAGCTTAATTGAAATTGTTCTCTAGACTTCTTATTAACGTGTGGTGAACGTAACACAGTGAAAATTTTCTTGTGTGTTGGTAAAGGAATTGGACCTGTTACAACAGCACCTGTGCTCTTTACTGTTTTTACAATCTTATCAGCAGACTTGTCAACTAAATTATGATCGTAAGACTTTAATTTTATTCTAATTTTCTGACTCATTTTCTTATTAGTTTTAAGCTTCTACGCCTTTAGCTGCTTTGATTACTTCTTCTGATATATTAGATGGTGTTTCTGCATAGTGAGAGAACTCCATTGTAGATGTTGCTCTACCTGAAGATAATGTTCTTAATGACGTTACATAACCAAACATTTCAGATAATGGAACATTTGCCTTTACAACTTTAGAACCTGCTCTATCGCTCATGTCATTAACCTGACCACGACGACGGTTTAAGTCACCAACAATGTCACCCATACTTTCTTCTGGTGTTAACACTTCTAATTTCATGATTGGCTCCATAATTACAGCTTTAGCAGCTTTTGCAGCAGCTTTAAATCCTAACTTAGCAGCCAATTCAAATGATAATTGATCAGAATCAACATCGTGATAAGAACCATCCGTTAAAGTTACTTTCATAGCATCTACTTCGTAACCTGCTAATGGACCATTTACCATTGCCATTTTGAATCCTTTCTCTACAGAAGGAACAAATTCTTTTGGTACGTTACCACCTTTAATTTCAGATACGAACTCCAAACCTTGTTTACCTTCTTCAGCTGGTTCAAGTGTAAATACAATATCTGCAAATTTACCACGTCCACCAGATTGTTTCTTATAAACTTCTCTGTGTTGAGCGCGTTGTGTAATTGCTTCTTTGTACTCTACTTGAGGCTGACCTTGGTTAACCTCTACCTTAAACTCACGCTTAAGACGGTCTACAATAATATCTAAGTGAAGCTCACCCATACCAGAAATAATTGTCTGACCTGAAGCTTCGTCTGTTCTTACAGTAAATGTAGGATCTTCTTCTGCTAATTTTGCTAAAGACATACCTAACTTATCTACATCTGCCTTAGTCTTAGGCTCAACCGCAATACCAATTACTGGATCTGGGAAGTCCATAGATTCTAAAACAATAGGATTCTTTTCGTCTGATAATGTATCACCTGTTTTAATATCTTTAAAACCTACAGCTGCACCAATATCTCCTGCTTCGATATACTCGATAGCATTTTGCTTATTAGAGTGCATTTGATAGATACGAGAGATACGCTCTTTTTTACCAGACCTATTATTTAACACATAAGAACCTGCGTCTAAACGACCAGAATACGCTCTAAAGAATGCTAAACGACCTACAAAAGGATCTGTAGCAATTTTAAATGCTAAAGCTGAAAATGGCTCTTTTACATCTGGCTTTCTAGATATCTGGCCCTCTGTATCTGGATCTGTACCAACAATAGCATCTTTATCTACTGGTGAAGGTAAATAACGACATACTGCATCTAATAAGAACTGTACACCTTTATTTTTGAATGCAGAACCACAAATCATTGGTATGATAGACATATCCATTACAGCAGCTCTAAGTGCAGCATGCACTTCTTCTTCTGTAATAGAATCTTCGTCTTCCATGAATTTTTCAAGAAGGTTTTCGTCGTAACTAGCAACCTCTTCTATAAGCTTAGCTCTTAACTCAGCTGCTTCTTCTTTTAATTCTTCTGGAATATCAATAACATCAAAAGTTGACCCTTGTGTTTCATCATGCCAAACAATAGCACGGTTTTTAACCAAATCAACAATACCTTTAAAATCTGCTTCATCACCAATATTCATAACAATTGGCACTGCATTAGACCCAAGCATATCTTTAACTTGTTGACATACTGCCATAAAGTTAGATCCTTGACGGTCCATTTTATTTACAAAACCAATACGTGGTACTTTATAGTTATCAGCTAATCTCCAGTTAGTTTCTGACTGAGGCTCAACACCATCAACAGCACTAAATAAGAATACTAAACCATCTAATACACGCAAAGAACGGTTCACCTCAACAGTAAAGTCAACGTGACCTGGAGTATCAATAATATTAAAGTGATATCCTTTTGTATCTGGAGTTTTTTGCCCATTTTCTATTGGAAAATTCCATGTACAGGTTGTAGCAGCAGAAGTAATAGTAATACCTCTTTCTTGTTCTTGCTCCATCCAGTCCATAGTAGCAGCTCCATCATGCACCTCACCTATTTTGTGAGACACACCTGTATAATAAAGGATACGCTCTGTAGTTGTAGTTTTACCAGCATCAATATGTGCTGCAATACCTATATTTCTTGTGAATTTTAAATCTCTTCCCATTTCTAATTAAAATCTAAAGTGTGAGAATGCTTTGTTTGCTTCTGCCATTTTATGAGTATCTACTCTTTTCTTAACGGCCGCACCTTCTTCTTTAGCTGCAGCTAATATCTCTGCCGCTAAACGTTGTGCCATAGATTTTTCGTTTCTCTTACGCGCATAACCAATCAACCATTTCATAGCTGTTGATACTTTACGGTCTGGACGAATTTGCATTGGAATTTGGAATGTTGCACCACCAACACGACGGCTACGTACTTCTACGTGAGGCATCACATTAGATAAAGCGTCTTTCCATATTTCTAAAGCTGTTTTTTCTTCGTCGTTCTTTTTCTCCTCAACAATATCAATTGCATCGTAGAATACTTTAAAAGCTACAGACTTTTTACCATCCCACATCATGTTATTCACAAAACGTGTCACCAACTGGTCGTTAAACCTTGGATCTGGTAAAAGCGGTCTCTTTTTTGCTGCTCTTTTTCTCATGTCTTCTTTTTAAAGTTTTAAATTACTTTTTAGGGCGTTTTGCACCATACTTAGATCTACGTTGGGTACGACCAGCAACACCTGCTGTATCTAACGCACCACGAACAATGTGATATCTAACTCCTGGCAAATCTTTTACCCTTCCACCTCTAACTAATACTATCGAGTGCTCTTGCAGGTTGTGACCCTCTCCACCGATATATGCATTTACCTCGTTTCCGTTTGTTAAACGAACCCTTGCCACCTTACGCATTGCTGAGTTAGGTTTTTTCGGTGTCGTTGTATAAACACGAGTACATACACCACGTCTCTGAGGACACGAATCTAAAGCAGCCGATTTACTCTTCTTAGTTATTTTGGCTCTTCCTTTTCGTACTAATTGTGAAATTGTTGGCATATATTTCTATATAAATATTTGTTTAACCCTCACTTTTGAGGGCTGCAAAGGTAGAAATATATATTTATTATTCAAATAGTTGAGAATTTATTTTTCAAAGAACCATAAGAATTCATTTTACACATATATTTAATAATATATTTTTACGTTGTTAATTAAAAATGACAATCACTTCACCTCAAAAAGTGATAAAAAAACGACTTCATTACTAAATGCTTAAAACTATCAGGCTTTTTTTCATAATTCATATATTGATTTTGACAAATCAAATTAATAGTCAAAATCTAAACTTAAAAGTAATTTGTGAAGACAAAGCTAAATCTTCTATCGTTGATTCTATAGGATACACAACTTCTTTTAAAAACTACATTAGTATTAATACCGAATTAAACAACTTAAAAACCAAATTATTAAGACTAGGGTTTATAGACACAACACTTGATAGTATTACAAAAAAGAATGACACTCTATTTAAAGCTCATTTTTATTTAGGCTCAAGAATAAGTAAAATAAGAATTAAATATGACTCTACCTTTAATACCGAATTACTAAACTTCATAAACCACACTAAGGGAGATGATTTTTTTGAACTTAATATTAAGCAGCTAGAAAACTCCCTAAATGAGCTTAACTCAAAAATCGCAGAAGAAGGTGATCCTTTTTCCACGCTACAACTTATTAACATTCATAAAGACAACACTAAGTTAATATCTGCCGAACTTAAAATTACAACCCATCAAAAAAGGCGCATAGACAAAATCATTGTAAAGGGTTATGAAAAGTTTCCACAATCTTACATTAAAAGATACATGAAGCTTAAAACAAAAAAGGCTTTCAATTTAAATGAGATTAAAGAAAAAACAGAACTTCTAAACAACATACGCTTTGCTTCAAAAATAAAAGATCCAGAAGTACTTTTTACAAAAGACTCTACTACACTCTACTTATATATAGAAAAAACACGCGTAAACACTTTTGATGGCTTCCTTGGCTTTGGAACTAATGAAAACACAAATAAAATTGAGTTTGACGGTTATTTAGATTTAAGACTTGTCAACAATCTTAATTTCGGAGAAACCTTAAATCTATATTACAAAAGTGACGAGATAGATCAGCAAACCTTTAGAGTTGATGCAGATTTACCCTATTTGTTTGGTTCACCAATTGGGCTACAGGTTGGATTACACATTTTCAGAAAAGACACCACATTTTCTAACGCTAAACAATATGCCAAGATTAATTACCAAATAAACCCTCAACACAAAATAGCTGGAGGAATTTCATCTACCAACTCATCTAACCTATTAGAAAACGACACTTCAATCTTAAATGATTACACTTCTAATTATTACACTTTAAGCTACAATTACACCAAACCACAATTTTACAACACACTTTTCCCCATTAACTTCTGGATTGATTTTTCATCTGGTTTTGGTAGCAGAAAAAACGATGCAGGAAAACAAAGCCAAACAGTTTTTAATTTAGACACTTACAAAATCTTCAACCTAAACCCTAAAAACAGTATCTACACTAGATTAAATGGCGCCATTTTAACTTCCGATGATTATTTAGACAATGAGCTTTTTAGGTTTGGAGGCATTAATTCTATTAGAGGTTTTGAAGAAAACAGTTTAGTCGCTAATCTTTACGGCGTAATTAACACCGAATACCGTTACCGCTTAAGCAACAGCGTATTTATTCATTCTGTTTTAGACGCTGCGTATTTTGAAAATCAAATAACCAACACAAAAGAAAAATTGTTTGGATTTGGATTTGGCTTAGGCTTATTAACCAATGCTGGCCTTTTTAGACTTAACTACTCTAGTGGAAAATCTGAAAACAGACAATTTAGATTATCAGACTCTAAAGTACACGTTAGCCTAACAGCTACTTTTTGATTTTTTCCACAAAACCACTTTTCGCACTATAAAAATCAAAAAATTAGTCGCACGCTAATTTGTTTCATACATTTGCCTTATGAAAAACGAGACTACTATTTTTGGAATAAGAGCAATAATTGAAGCTGTTAAATCTGGTAAAACTATTGACAAAGTATTTATACAAAAAGGATTAAGAGGTGACTTATTTCAAGAGTTAGAACATCTATTACGATCTGAAGGTATAAACTCATCCTATGTACCAATTGAAAAATTAAACCGATTAACCAAAGGAAACCACCAAGGAGCTGTAGCACACATTTCACCTATTAAGTTTCATAATATTGACGACTTAGTACTTAACTCCATTGAATCTGACAAAACACCGTTGTTTTTATTATTAGATCAACTAAGTGATGTTAGAAATTTTGGAGCTATAGTTAGAACAGCAGAATGTACAGGAGTTTCAGGAATTATTATTCAAAAAAAAGGAGGAGCTCCAATAAATGGAGACACAATTAAAACAAGTGCTGGAGCCATATTTAAAATTCCTATTTGTAAAGTAGACCACATTAAGGATGCTGTATTTCACATGCAATCTTCTGGAATAAAAGTTGTTGCCGCTACTGAAAAAGCAACTGACTTAATCTATGATGTTTCTTTTAAAGAACCTTGCGCTATTATAATGGGCTCAGAAGGCAAAGGTATTAATCCATCAGTATTAAAAATAGTAGACAACAAAGCCAAACTTCCAATCCTAGGAGAAATAGAATCACTTAATGTTTCTGTTGCATGTGGTGCTTTTTTATATGAAGCCGTAAGGCAACGTTGTTAATTATTTAATCTTTTTTTGAATCTTTAAAAATGTAATTGATTTTTGAAGACATATCTACATGCGAATTGTCTTCATCGTCCTCTTCTGGCAAGACTTCAATAAAGTTTCCATCTTCATCAAAATGTTTCATAAAAGGATCTTCTCCCTCATTATAATCTGGTTCTTCCCAAAGGTAGCGCTCTGGTTTAGCAACCTGTTTTCTAAACACTAAAGCAAATAATAAACCAGTAATTAAACCCCCTAAATGTCCTTCCCATGACATACCTTGCTTAATAGGAAACACATACCAAATCATACTACCGTACAAAAAAATCACCATTAGAGACAAGGCTATTAATCTATAATGTTTTGCAAAAATGCCTTTAAAGAAAATAAAACTCACTAAAACATATATCAATCCACTTGCACCTATATGATTACCTGAGTTTCCGATTATCCAAGTCAAAAAACCCGACAATAGAACACCATAAAGAATGACTTTCCAAGCAATCTTATTGTAGAAATAAAACAAGGCTAAGGACAGTACCAAAAGTGGCATAGAGTTATTATACAAATGATTAAGATCTCCATGCAAAAATGGACTCGTAAAAACACCTAAAAGCCCTTCAACCTTTTTTGGTCGTATGCCGAATGATTTTATACCATAATCTATATTGGTTTGATACCAAAACACCAACCATAACAAAAGCACCATTAATAATGGATAAATAATAATTCGGTTAGAATATTTAAATTGTTGTTTTGACATTCAATACTTTTCTATTCTCTTCTTCAAATTTAAAACCAAAATAGAATTGCATGAAATATTGTCACAAACCCTTTCTTTCAGTTCTCATTTTGTAATTTTGATTTATGAATATTCCCTTAGCAGAACGCCTTAGACCAAAAACTCTTAATGACTACCTCAGCCAGCAACATCTTGTTGGTAAAGACGGCATGCTATATCAGCAAATTAAAAGTGGAGTTATTCCATCATTAATACTTTGGGGACCTCCTGGTATTGGAAAAACAACTCTAGCACATATCATTGCCAACGAATCTGAACGTCCTTTTTTTAAACTTAGTGCCATAAACTCTGGCGTAAAAGATATTAGAGATGTTATAGATAAGGCTAAAAAAAGTGGAGGTTTATTTACTGCTAAAAATCCTATTTTGTTTATTGATGAAATACATCGTTTTAGTAAATCGCAACAAGATTCGTTATTAGAAGCTGTTGAAAAAGGCTGGGTAACCTTAATTGGTGCCACAACTGAAAACCCAAGTTTTGAAGTTATCTCTGCATTACTATCGCGTTGCCAAGTTTACACATTAAACGCCTTTAGCAAAACCGATTTAGAAGCACTACTTCAGCGCGCAATGTCTGAAGATGAAATTATTTCGAAATTAAAAATTGAACTAAAAGACACTGAAGCTTTGCTTAGATTTTCTGGAGGTGATGCCAGAAAACTACTAAACATATTTGAATTACTCGTTAATTCCTTTGAAGACGAAACCATAACAATTACAAACGAGCTCGTCACAAAACAATTGCAAAGCAAAGCTGCGCGTTACGACAAAACAGGTGAACAGCATTACGATATAATTTCAGCCTTTATTAAGTCTATTCGCGGTAGTGACCCTAATGCTGCAGTGTATTATTTAGCACGAATGATTGAAGGTGGTGAAGATGTGAAATTTGTTGCCAGACGTTTACTGATTTTAGCCAGCGAAGACATCGGTAACGCTAACCCAACAGCTTTGGTAATTGCAAACAACACCTTTCAGGCGGTTTCTGTAATCGGTAATCCTGAGTCTCGTATTATTTTAAGTCAATGCGCAACATATTTGGCAAGTTCACCAAAAAGCAATGCTGCCTATGAAGCTATTAATAAAGCGCAACAACTCGTTAGAGAGACAGGCGATTTATCGGTACCATTATCTATAAGAAATGCACCTACTAAACTCATGAAAGAGTTGGGTTATGGAGACGATTATAAATATGCTCATAACCATGAAAACAATTTTGCTAATCATGAATTTTTACCTGAAGAAATAAAAAACACAACACTTTACAACCCAAGAAATAACGCTAGAGAAAATGCTCAACGTCAATTTTTAAAAGCGAGATGGAAAGAAAAGTATGGATATTAATCAAATTTAATCTCTATAGATTCTATTTCTATTTTGTTATCAGTACTTTTAGCTAACACCCAATTATTATTTAATTTATAAACTAACGCATCTACTCCTTTAACTATATATACATTTTCTTTTCCTGAATATAATAGAACATAAACAAGCTCTCCTTTATTATTCATTAACTTATAGTTTAAACCACCAAACAGTTGAGCTTTATAAGGATCCTTCTTAACATTATTTAAAGTATTGGTCTTTGCTTCCTTTTTTTTCTCAATACTCTTTGGTTTTACATCATCACTTACTTCTACAATATCTTTTTTTACAACTTTCTTTTCTATAGGTTTTACTTCAACTGCTTCATACTTATATTCTAACTCTTCTATAGATTTAAACGCGTTTTTCAATGCTTCATTATACGCTTTTTTATAGTCTTTTTCTCTACTTGAGCCTATTTCCGTTTTATACACTTCCTTCCCAAAACAATTACTAAGGACTATTTCTAGTTTAGTAGCAAACAAACCGCCCTTAATTTTGTTAACATTAGCATAAAGCGCCTTGCAATTATCATTATTTAACTCTTCAGGAAATTTTTCTTCATCAAATAGAGCAATAAAGCCCTCTTGCTTAAATAAATATCTGGTTAAAGTATTAAGCCTATACTGATCATTTTCACTAATAAAATCATATTTTAAAGGTATTATCACATATTTATAGTTGTTAATATCCCTCTGTGCCAGTGCGCTAAGTCCAACACCTATAAAAAGTATTACGATTGCTATTTTCTTGTTCATCATATGTTCTTTTAAAGATAGTTTTCTATTGATTTTAAATCCGTTATTCTTTTAAATCCATTGGAATTGTTTAACCCTCTACAATCAAAATAAATAGTTTCCATACCAATATTATCAGCACCTTGTATGTCGGCTTCTAAACTATCACCTATCATTATACTTTCGGCTGCACTTGCATTAGCTGCATTCAATGCAAAATTAAAAATCTTTGGATTAGGCTTTTTTACACCAACCATTTCAGAATTAGTAATGGTTTCAAAATACCCTTTAATATTGGCATTATTCATTTTACGTTCTTGAGCTTCTTCAAACCCATTGGTAATAATATGTAATTGGTATTTATCACTTAAATAATTCAGGATTTCTATTGTTCCATCAAACAAGTGATTAAACGTTGTGAGATAATCTATATAAGCAACAGACAAATGATTAATCATTGTGTCATCTACATCTACGTGTATTGCATTAAACGCATCTTTTAACCTGCCATAACGTAAGGCTGATTTAGAGATTTGTTCTTCTCTATACAGCTTCCAATACTTAAGGTTTATTGGCTCATAAACATCTAAAAAACTTTGAAGCTCTACTTCAATATTATTTAAGCTGAATATTTTTTTAAATGTTAGACCAGAGTTTTTATCAAAATCCCAAAGGGTGTGATCTAAATCAAAAAACACATGCTTTATTCTATCTTTCATTCTACCGATTCTAATATTAAATTAAAAAGCGATCTATATCCTTTCCAAAGGTCTAAATCACTAAATGCATAATTATGAAATATTGGAACAAATCTACCATTTACAGCTTTTATTTCGTCAATAAGTTTTTGCAAATGTTCTTTTTTGTCTAACTCTGATTGATACTTTAAAAGTCCATTATCTAAACATTGATAAGGATTAATCTGCAACGGTGTTTGCACCTCATAATCTAAATCATAAAACTGAAATGGCGTACATGTACCTGCTCTAAAACCAAGCGTATCAATATAACCCATTGTAAAGTCTCTATTAACTTCTAACTCAATTAAATTTCTATAAGATTTCGGAAGATTTAACTTAGAAAATGAATGCCTAACAGCATTTAATTCTCTATTAACAATAGCTTCCATTTTCAACTTTTCTTTCTTTAAAATAGAAATATCATCTAAAGCAAAATAAGATACCTTTATGCCAACGTCGCAATAATCTGCTATAGATTTTATAAGCGATACAAATTCCTTTTTGTTTGTGCTGAGGTTTTTATCGTAAGTTGAATAATCTCCAATTAAAAACAGAACCATAAACTTAAAATCGCACTGTTTTTGCTTGGTAATAATCCATTTAAACGTATCATAAGGATCGCGTTTAAACCCCATTAACACTGAATAACGCTGGTACAATTGCTTAAACTTAAATCTACCAATATCTGATATTGTACCTCCAATTGTTCGTAACAATCCCTTTTTTCTAAAATAGTATGCCATTGGCACATCTATAACTGGTTGCACGCTATAGGTTCTTTCTGGAAATAAAAATTCTGGGAAACGCTCCTTTAAAACCCCTCTAAGTTTGTATGCCCAAATATCTACTACTGGCTGATTTAAAAACTTATGTTTATATGCCAAACTCTCTTTGGCCATAAAACGACCAAACTCATCTTTAACATGTGGCAAATATTCCTCATAACGACTTAGCAGGTAAAAAGATGCTGCAAAAACATCGAATGGCAAATCACTACGCTCACCTGTTACAAAAAAGCCTTTAGTATTATCCCAAGAATGCACATTAATGTCTAGATCAGATAAACCTTGCTCAAACAATAAGGCATGGCTTCTTACAAACAACTCACTACTTAAAGGCTGCCTAGTATAAGACATCTTAAGACTATTGTGCGCAATGAAATCTTCAACTTTTGATGTAAACTTTACCTCTAAACCTAAAATACGCTTACAGATATGCTTAAAGGTAAACTTAAGACGTGGTGTAATTTTATGTGTATAAACTAAAAGCAAATGGTTCAATTTTCAATTTCTAAAATCCAAATTTCAAATCGCTTTATGGGAAATTGGAATTTGGTGTTTATGATTTGATTTTTTTGACATTCTTACAGAATACCTTCATCAGCAAAACTAAAATACATTTTCTCAGTAACTATTAAATGATCTAATACTTTTATATCTAAACTTTGGGCAGCTAATTTTAACTTCTTTGTAATTGCTTTATCTGCTTCACTAGGTTTTAAAGTCCCTGAGGGATGATTATGACACAAAATTAAAGCTGTTGCACCAACTTCTAAAGCCGTTTTAAGAACTAATCTTACATCAACTAAGGTACCTGTAATACCTCCTTTACTTAATTGATTTTTACGGAGCACTTTGTTAGAATTATTAAGGTACAAAATCCAAAATTCTTCGTGAGGCAGTTCACCTAAAACAGGTTGCATCATATCAAATACAGAACGGCTCGATGTTATTTTAGTCAACTCTAAAGTTTCTTCTAATCGTCTTCTTCTTCCTAGCTCTAAAGCAGCAGCAATAGTAATTGCTTTGGCTTCCCCAATTCCTTTAAATTCCATTAATTGTTTAATAGATAATTTCCCTAAAGCATTAAGATTATGATCTACACTTGCTAAAATTCGTTTGCATAAATCTACAGCACTTTCTTCTCTGCTGCCAGATCCAATAAGAATTGCTACCAGCTCTGCATCACTAAGAACAGCTTTTCCTTTATCTCGTAATTTTTCTCTGGGCTGATCATCTTGCGACCAGTTCTTTATAGAAAATGAGTTTGTATTCTCGGACATGCTCTAAAGATAAAAAATTGTAACTTGAAGCATCAAAATAATTCAACTAAAATCAATCAAAATGAAATCTATTTTTGAAGAAAACGCTTATAACGAAATTATGGAGCGCGTTAACAAACTAAATGGAAGTACAACTGCGATTTGGGGAAAAATGAATGTTGGTCAAATGGTTTGGCACTGCCAAGGTCCTTTAAATATTCTTTTAGAAAAAAACAATTATGACATGAAACCGAGTTGGATTGCTAAATTGTTTTTTAAAAAATCGTTATATAATAACAAACCATGGAAAAAAGGTTTACCTACAGCTAAATTTCTAAAAACAAAAGACACTAAAGATTTTACAGTTGAAAAAACCAAATTACAAGCACTTATTCAGGAAGCCTATTCACATAAAGACAAAACAGAATGGAATCTACACCCTGCCTTTGGGTATTTTACAGCACAACAATGGGGACAAATGCAATACAAACATTTAGACCATCATTTTAGACAATTTGGAGTATAACTCAATGGTCGTTCACAGTATACAATAAACAACAATCATAAATCAATTCCACCCAATATAGCATTAAGCAGTGTTCACACATGCTATTTAAAAATTAATCTTGAATTTCGTAAGAATCTAATCGTCTAATAATAGCTGGAATATCCTGACTCACAAAAGAAGATGTATCATAGATAAGTCCAAAACCATCTGCATAGTAAAAATGATCTAAACCTGAAGCCTGTTCACCGTTAGACAAAACAGCATAACGTTGCGTATAGGTACTAATAAATGTACCAGCTTCAACTGTAATCTCATTATCCAAAGCAATAAGTTCGTCATAAATAGTTCCCCAATCTGTTATGGTTTTAGGTATTGCAGTAAAGTCGTTATTAGCATACTTAATTGTACCATCGTCCCAGACTAAATACCCCAAAGAATCTCTCAGTAGTTCAAAATGTTCTCCATTTGCGTTGCATAACGAAATGTTATTTTCGTTTCCTGTTGTAAAACGTCTAAACTTATAGTAGGTATTATCATTAATAACTTCTGTACCAATGATGCTTATTGAATCAATCACACCAGTATCATCATAATTTTGCGTATTAACTATTATACCTATAATTTTTATAGACCCATTTATTACCTACGGTAAGCGCATAAAAATTAGACTCTAGATTTTGACCTTCGTTATTATCTGATGTTGAACAGGAAGAACCTAATAAAGCAATAAAACATAGATATACTATTCGTTTCATAATTGTTGAGATTGATTAATGTTAGAAACGTAATAGTGCTTTATATTTTTAAAAAAGATTGGTTAAACTTTACAGCTAACGCACTAGAAATTAACTTATTGTTTTATTATTAGAAGATTTTACATAAATACTGAACTAACGTATCTTTGCAGACTAATTGAAAGTTATAAAACATGCAAGATCATAAAGTTCTAAATTATATAAATGAAGTGTTAGACAACATGCCAACAGACTGGCTTAATCTAACTACACATCGCTTAGATATTTATAACGAATCTTTAGCCAAGACCGAATTTACAGAAAAATTTGAAAGCTTGTATGATTCTAAAAATGTTAATCAAAATGCATTAGCAGAACTACCTACAGCATACGATTACATACGTTTAGGACATCCTTTGTCTTGTATACTAGAATGGACAATTGCTAAACTTAATGATTTAAACTCTGAAAATGTTATTAGTTTTTCATCAGAAACTATTGCGGTATTAGCCATTTTACGCACAAACCTTTTAGAAAATAAAGCTACCCGAATTCTGTATACTAAAGATCTACCAAAAGGGTTTAACGCAGAACTATTAAAATCGGTTTATAATTATAATTTCGAGATTAAACAGGTTGAAAGCACGAGCACTGTTGAAGCTTTTGAAGGTTCTACTATTTTAATTTCTAATTCTCAACAGATTGAAACCAGTCTTCAGGATAAAAATGTTGATTTTCATGTTAATATTTACCAAGGCCTAGGAAGTATTTTAAGCATTTCTAAAACTAACAGCAACACTATTGCAGCTATACAACATGTAAGACGTAGAGAGACCATTGCTATGACGCCTGCTAACTGTATTATTGCACTAAATGCTTTGGTATCTCAATCTGCATTTAATTATCCTGATTACCATGTAGAGAGCAATAAATCTCAGGTTTTAAGCACTATAACTAACATTAATAACATTAGTTCTAAACCATTAGTTGGCTCTAGTGGTTTATCAATTCAGTATGCGATTATGATGGGCTTGATTGATGATGCTATAGAGAAACACCCTGAAAAGGTCATAACGTTTATTGTACCTACTAACTGCTACGGAGGCACCAATGATCAAGCTAGGCGTATTGCAGCCTGTATAGACAATGTAGATGTCTTAGACTTACAAGTAGATGGTGATAATGATATGGTAAGTAGCTTAGAGGTTGTTTTGGACAAAGTGGCTAAAGAAGATGCTGTGCCTTATATTATAGCAGAGATACCTACCAACCCACGTGTTGAAGTTCCTAATATGGAAGCCTTAAAAGCGGTTTTAACTAAAAGCAGAGAAACCACAACCAACACAACAGCTGTTGCGCCTGTTTTTATCTTAGACCAGACTTTTTGCCCAAACCTTCAGTTTTTAAGTAATGACAGTTTATTATCTTCTGTAAAGACTATAGCTTATGTTAGTGGTTCTAAGTTTCCTAGTGGAGGAAAATGTACTGCAGGCTATTGTGTAGCTAACCAAAGTGCAGAAAGCTTAATTGCAAAGATTGAAACCCATCTTTTAATATGCGATAATGAAGCTACAGATTTGCAATATGAGATTTTGGCCAAGCAAATGCCCTCAATGCTACAACGTATTGCAGATGCTTATACTAACACTAGAGCTTTTGTAAGTTTTATAGAATCCACTTTACCAAACGCTAAGATTAATTTTGTATCTGAAGAGCTTGCTGAACAAGGGTTTACACCATCTGTATTTTCGTTAGATCTACCTACAAAGGGCAACACCGCAGAGGAAAAGGAAGCATACAAACGCGCCTTAAATCTTAAGCTTATTAATTTAATGATTACTGAAATCCCTAACGAGAGTAAGTACTGTGTAAGTTACGGACAACTAAAAGGCTGTTATTGGACCATACCAGCAACCTCAACACAAGGCACCACCAAAGAAGGTGATAAAGACTATATTGCTAGGGTTGCGGTTTCACCAAATTTGGATTTAGATAAGCACAAAGAGGTATTTAAAGCATTTGTTGAGTGTATTTAGCTAACGTTTTTTTAAAGTGATGCTAGCTTTAGATACTAATTAGTAATACCAAAACACAGTTACAGACCGCTATATATATTGGGTTTTATATGGGTTAGACCCGAGTTACACCCGGATTTAACCCGACTTAAATACGGGTGAACCCTTAATTTGAATATGCTTTAATCTATTACTGAAGTAAAGCTTAGTTAATTAAAATAAGTTTTAATTATTTTAAGCGCTACGGAAAACAAATACATGTAACGAGAACAAATTAGTAACGCAACTGGTTCTTGATACATTTTTTTAAAAAGAAAAAATCGCTAGAACTGACGAAAAAATTAAATACATGGAAATTTTAGAATGGATACAAAATTGGTTTAAAGCCAATTGTGATGGAGACTGGGAAAAAGGTGATGCCATACAAATTACAAACATAGATAGTCCTGCAGGATGGGATGTTGAAATTGATATCTCAAAAACCTCTATTGCTAATTTTGAGATTAAATGGGTTCTTAACGAAAATGGAAAGCAAGATTGGTATGGTGTAAAAATTCAGAATCAAAGATTTAGAGCTGCTGGTGATGCTACAAAACTGACTTTTCTACTCAATTTATTTAGAGAGATGATTGAAAAGATTGAGAATAAATAAATTTTCACTTTCCCAAGGTTTATATCTTTTAAAATAAATCTTACTCGAATCTGATAATCATAAGTGTTAATCGGAAGTACCAATAATAATGTTGTATAAATCAGTAAAACTTCTTATTGAAATAAAGAGAAGGTGCACACATAAAAAAGCATTAAACAACATGCATAAATAAATAGTTGTCATTGCGAATGAATGACCGAATGAAATAAATAAGATATTGAATGATATTAGAAAAAATTCAATAAGAGCAGTGTATGATAAATTTATTAGCAAATATTTATAAAGAGTTATCTGCTTACCATCAATCTTATAATGAGTCATGTACTCTTTAATTTTCGCCAACTTATCAGTAGAAATAATAACTGTAATTAATGTTAATGTAAAACCAACTAAAATACTCAAAGTAGAAAGTATTGTATTAGACGTAGAATTAAAAATAGCATCAAGAATAGTTATGTCGGAAACATTTTTAGACAGGAAATAAACACCTATAACAGAGAAAATTAAAGGCAAAACAACTTCAAACACAAGATTTTTATATCTCATATTCTTAAAAAAGTCAATAAGAATTATAAAGAATTCTCTATACATTATATTTACGTTATAACAAATTTTCTATTTTATTCAAAATATCAACACTACTGACCTCTCCAGTTGCATTATTAACCTCTACTACCAATGAATCAACCTTCTGCAATATCTCTGTATCAATGATTGAATTCGCATTATTCTCGTCTGTCCCTTCAATTCGAATTTTATTAACAACAGTTGTAGTTCCAGCTAAAAATTTACTCATTGTTTCAATAGCAAATGCTTTAATATCTTTTCTATAGTCAGCTGAAACTTTTAACTCCACTACATCCTTTACATTTTGAGTTCTACCAGAAAAATTGAAAGTATCACTTCCTAATACGCTCTTTTCGACAAAAACACTTGCCGTTTTTATCCTATTTAACTTATTTAAAACTTCTTGAAGATTTTCATGAGCAACAATCCACTCTTTATATAGGAGGCTAGGTAAATCTTCCCCTAAATCTTGCTTATGATTATTGTAAATGTATTTAAAATAATTAACAATCTTCTTGATTCCAACACCTTTACCATTAGTTTCTAAAAGAAGGAGGCAGTCGTCACTCTCAAATTTAATTATTGCATGAGTCATTTCCCCCTCACCCTCTGTCAAATTTTTAGGGTTAGGTCTTTCAATCAATGTTCTAACATCTATTAAATCAGACCTATAACCTGAGGAAGCTGACTTAAAAATTATTCTATACAAATCGTTTTCCTCATCAAAACTAACATTACTTATAAAACATGTTTTACGCTCTATTGTATAGGCTTTATCTTCTATATCTAAAGTATTTATGTAATTTAACACACCTTTTAAAGATTCAGCGACACCGTAAGTATAACTTCTTCCAACCTGTTTTTGTTTCAATGAATAAAACTTTATTTTTCTTTTCATAAACATCTAATTTTTAAGATGTTAAATTTATAAAATAATGAAGTAATTATGACTATTACAAACAATATTTTCAAGTAAAAATCAGAACCTAATCTTTACTCCATATCAAATATGAAATTATAAAACATTAAAATAATACTCTGAATTCAGAAAAGCTCAGACCCGTTGCTATCTCACACTCAATTTTGAAATCGAAAATTTAGTGTAAGTTAATCTATTATTGAAAAGAAATTAATTATGAGATCCTGAGACTAGTTCAGGATGGCAAGGGCTTAAAACTGATATTACTGCATTATAAACTAGAGGTTTTTGCTTGTGCGGGAATGGTAGAAACTTATAATACTGTTTTGAATTGTTATATTAGCCGATGTTCTATTATAAAAGATGGCCTTAAACTATAGTTTCTTAAACCTATTGATATTACTTGGTGCTATTCAGGGGTTTTTGCTATGTTTCTTTATCTATCAAAAACGAAAAAAGAATCCTAAGGCGGTTTTATTTTTTATACTGTTTTTATTTT
>NZ_JAOARH010000094.1 GCF_025210595.1 Winogradskyella sp. | reverse complement strand
TGTTTTCTGTTTGTCATCCTGAACTTGTTTCAGTATTTCAGGATCTATCTTAATTACACTACAAATATTATAGTGTATTACGCAATATTTTTGCGCAGTTTATTTTTTAATGATATCAAAGTAAAATTTGCTGTCGCAAGGGCACTCTTCAATCAAACCTTCTTCATGATAATTTATATAGTGTCTTATTGAATATATCGCTTCAGAATAATTAAACTCAATTACCTTCCTGTAGAATTCTTTATACTTAGTATTACTATTTTTATTTGTTGGTGTTAAATGAATCAAATCGTTTCTAAAGTTTTTAATAGCTAAAACTTTTTGATATTTAGATTCATGTTCTACTGTATAGTCTTTATCAAAACATTTAGGAATTATTTTTTGTGTTTTAAAATCAATGCTTAGTTCGTATATCTTCTCTACACCTATTTTATTACCTTTCTTTGTTGTATATACAAAATCTGTAGGTATTGATTTATTTATAAAGGCTTCAAGTGAAGCGCATAACATTATGATATAGCTCGAGGCAAATTGGAAAAACGTTTCAAATTGCTTCATAGCCTCGTCTATTGATTGGGTATCACGATTTAAAAGTTCTTTTTTATAATTATAAATCATTCCAGAAAACAATTGAGCGCTCGAAAAATAAATCACGCTTGGATCTAATTCGGGAATAAATTTCTTTTCTTGTTTATACAAATAGTCAAAACCAAAGGTTGCTTTATTGTTAGAAGTGTGTACCATTATATCATAATCATCGTCGTAATCAGTAGACTCTAAAAATTCTTTGGCTATATCTTTACTTTTTTCAGGAATATCTTCTTCTTTAATATCATTTAAATCAAATGAAGTTTTATATGTTTTAATGGTCTTAGGAACTATATGCTTCATAATATTGTTTTTATAATTTAATTAAAAAGACCTAAACTAAATATGTTTAGGTCTTTTCACTACTTATTCACTGAGAAAATATCCTTTAATTGTTCAATGACGTTGCCATTTCCAGCAACTGTGATTTCCCCAATTTTATCGGCAATTTTCTCTACGTATTCCATCTCTTTTAATTTAAACAACATGCTGTTGTCTTCCATTAATTTTGCGGTATTTAACAAGCTTCGGGTAGACGCTGTTTCTTCGCGTCTTGTCACCACATTTGCCTGTGCTTTTTTATGAGCAATCAATACTTGGTTCATGATGTCTTTCATATCACCAGGTAAGATGACATCTCTAATACCTGTATGTAATACGTTTACACCCAATTTGCTAGCCTGTACTTTTACATCACTTAAAACGGCTTTAGCAATTGTTTCCTTTTGCTCTAACAATTCGTCTAAGGTGTAAGCACCGACAAAGGCTCTCAATGCTAACTGTAAGATAATGTACAACTGTTTTTCGTAATCTTTGTTATGCATTAATGCTGTCTCAATGTTTGTGACTTTATATTGAGCATAGAAGTTAATACGAACAGTTGCTTTATCCTTAGTTAACAATTCCTGACCAGCAATTTCTAACTGCAATTGACGCATATCGGCTTTTGCGATTTTAATCGTTTGGTCATTTCTCCAGAAATGGTATGTACCATGTTCTAAAGTTTTCACAAACATATCGTTAACAATCATAATCGCTTTCTCGAAAGCAGCGATTTCAAATGTTCTGATATACTTGCTCAATTCTGGCTTACTGTAAATCGCTTTTTCAATAGCTTCAGTAATTTCAATTTTACTTAAATCGGCAGTTACAAATTTATAATCGATCAAGTCGTTCCAGTAGGTGTGACGACCAGCAGATAACACCTGCTTAAAGTTACCATTTTCGTAAACCAAAACGATCTCATTATCCTTAACCTCAATGACATTTAATAGTTCTGCTAAAGCCTGATCTTTAAGTAAGATCTCTAAGGTTCTTGGTGCATTAAATGGTTGTGACAAGCTATATTTTGCAACATGTTCTCTAAAGCTTATCCAATGCTTACCTTCAGTAATCACACGTGTGTAATTACCATTTTTAAACACTAAACCGACCATACCTGCATGAATTCTTACTCTCTTCATGATTTCTAATTATTTTGCTCTGACTATTTATCTCAGAACGGTTAAACATTTATAATAGGATTCTCATTGTGAGAATGACTATTCTTTGGTAAAACAAAGCGAAAGAAAACCATCTTTCTAACTACGGAAATACAACCGATTTAAAGTGCTTTTGAGTATTGTTTTTTTAGATGATTAATCAACTTTTAACTTAAGTATTCTCAAGTCTTTTAATTGAAAAATGAATCTTTTAAAGAACACCTAAAACAGCTTAAAATACATGTGTATCTCAAGGTGCTGTCTAGACTGCGCCAGCAATAATTTGCTTTTACCAGTTTTAATTCACTTTGTTTTTTGCCGTTTAGAGTGCGACACACTTGGTGGTCGATTTTTACAAGTGACCTTCTTGATAAAAAGATGGATTTTCAGTCCATTTTTCAAACTGTAACCAAAATACAGCGCGTCTGCCAGTTCCGCCACAAGACCTAAGTCTTGGCAGGATTCGAACCTGCACTTGAATCTATTGCTCTAACCTACTGAGCTACTTCCCCATTTTAATGGTATAATTTGTGGGGAAGATGGGAGTCGAACCCATGACACATAGAATGGTGATTATTATTTGGCAAATAATCAACGCCTTCAAGTCAAGTTGAACATAAAAACCTAATGCCAAGTGGCAAGGATTTATACAATAGTGCTATACCGAAACACTTAACAAGACTTGCTCGATGTACCTCTTACCAGATTCGAACTGGTACTTTCACAATAGTGAACAGATAGGCTCTAAATGCGCTTCCCTACTTTACATCCTGTGTATTTCGGTGCTTCTGCAAAACCTAGTCATTGGCAGGCTTGCCACCAACCACTTCATCCTATCACTCCGCGGTTACGTCAATCTTTTTCCGCAGCTCTTCCCTTTAAGCTAAAGAGGTAATTAATATTTTAAAAAGCGTTCTGAGAATACCTTCGCTTTAGGATAAGCTTTCTTAGGATTATAGCCGTAGCCCTTCCCTAATTTTCCACGTGCTTCTCATTGCTTAGAGAAT
>NZ_JAOARH010000008.1 GCF_025210595.1 Winogradskyella sp. | reverse complement strand
TGGACAAAATGATCTCGAAGGAAGTGACTGCGTAATATAACACATCAGCCATGATACGGCTTTTAAAAAATGTGTTATATTTACTACACTTAACATCGTATTTATGCAATATGCCTAACGGCAAACTGCACAAATACGTTTACGTTGGCTGTAATTTGAAAAATAAGTATTAGTTTAAAATGATTGATATAAATCACCCGAATTCTAAATTTATTTTTGAAGCTTCAGGTTATACTGCCCGAATCAAAGGGTTGTGTCAAATATATATAAAGCAAGACTTTGAGAATAGAAAGGAGACATTTGAAAAAATGGAATTAGAATGTACGAATCTAAAAATATTTTCAGAGAAACATTTTAAAGAGAATATTATTGATATAAATGAAATAACCGACGAAATTATATCTGAAATTAGAATACTGGGAGGAATAAATGATTTAACTGAAGATGGTAATTGCACGGTTTGTAATTCCAAGTTAAATACATTTGATTCATTAGTAAAAGAAGTTGGGATGGTTGACTGGAGCTGCTTTCATATAAAAAACGAATGAAAACCTTTAGAAAAAAATTAAAGATAAGTTTACCAAGAATTTTGACTTGGATGGAATTTCGATTTGGAATAAAAAAACGAAAAAATACGAGCCTATTAAACTTAGGTTTCATTTTGATTCTTTAAGTCAAATTTTTGTAAAAGAACCTAATAATTTTAGAGATGACTTTAACTTGAAAAAAATCCTAATCGAAAAACTTATAATAACGGAAATAAAAAACATTGCCTAACAAGGTGTATAGCTCATTGCGGCTGAATTCCTAATCGGAATTCATTGCAATTCACTATCTTTCGGTTACGGCGGAAAATCATACACAAAACCGTTCTACGCAATTTGAAAAACATCGAACTAAAAAATATAATTGAAGAAGTTTTTAAGAAAGAGAAAAAAATAAGTTCACTTTTTTAACTGGAGCTGGAATATCATCTGATAGTGGAATTCCTACTTACAGAGGTTCAGATGGGATTTGGGTTAAAGGAACGAAATTTCATAAACCCGAAAAGTTTGGAACTTTTGAATATTTCTATAAAAACCCTGAAGAAGTTTGGCAATACACTCTTTTTAGAAAAAAAATGCTAGAAAATGCAGAGCCGAATGAAAGTCATAGAATAATTGCCCAAATTGAAAATGAACTGAAAGATAGATTTCAATTAATAACTCAAAATGTAGATAATCTTCACAGACGAGCAGGAAATAAAAGATTATTCGAAATACACGGGAATTACAGAGAGATAAAATGTTCTGCTTCTTGTAGAGAGATAAGACCTATTCCAACAGAACTAAAAGGCAAAGAACTCACAGAAGATTTAACCCAAGAAGAAATTAACGTTTTAAAATGTCCTAACTGTGGAGCTTGGATGCGCGCAAATATTTTATGGTTCGATGAATATTACGATGAAAGGACATATAAAATCGATAGTTCTTTAAAAGTTGCTAAAAATACTGGAGTATTATTTGTAATCAGAACTTCTGGAGCTACAAATTTACCGATACAAATTGCACAAACGACAATTCAATATGGTGGATATGTTGTTGATATTAATTTGGAAAACAATTCATTCTCTGATTATTTGTCAACTAAAAAAAATAAACTGATTTTACGTGGAAAAAGTATTGAATTTTCACCTAAGATTAAACAACTGATAAAAAACTGCGTAGAACAATGTGTATAATTCATTGCTAGTACTCGCCTACTTACGAAAGTCCTCGCGGACTTTCTATCTGTGATTTATTTGCTATCTTTAGTACCTAAACCACGTAACGAAATTATACACTTTACCGTTGGGTACAATTATTATGACGAACAGTACTTTCCATAACGAAGAATTTGAAATTAACGGAATTTCTGTGCCTGAATTTGAATTGAAGAGCGGAAATCTAATCAGAATTTACATTCCAAATTTTGACTCTGAACATCAACCTTTAAGTTTTGACTTGACGATTGAATTAATAAAGTATTTTCAAAATAAAAAAGTGGATTTTCCTTGGGCGAAAAACTACCGACAGAATACAATAGCGGAATTGTTAAACCCGCTGACAGTAGAAAAATATCTGAATAATAAAATGCGGATTGACAAGCAAAACGCAAAACGAATTACAGACGAAATCGGAATTAATATGACTGACAAGTTTGAGCATTTAAGCTTCACCAATAAAAAAGCGTTGATAATAAAAGCTCTCTTTGAAAAAAATGATAGTATAATTTTAGATTATTATGGTGTAGATGCAATAGGAATCGGATTGTTGGAAAGTTTAGTGAATTCTGAAATTGAGAAAGGAAAATCGGCTATCGCTTTTGACAGATTGGAATTTAAAGTAGAAAGCGAACCTTTTGAAAACATAAAAACAATAGAAATAACTGTACCCAACACGGTATAACAGCAATTACGGCGGATTCGACTTCGTCCGAATCCACTCGGAATTGCTAAGGCTTGCGACCAAACTAAAAATAAACGCTAACTTAACCCGTAACTGACAGTTATACGAGACCGTTGCCATTCATTGTGGCTCACTCAAATCTAAACTGAATCAATGATAATATGAAAAAAATCATCTTACTTCTGACCATCTTTCTTTTAGCTTTTACAAGTTGTAATAAAGACGATGAAACACCACAAGAACAAACAACACCTCAAACATTTATTAAAGAGCAATCAGAGATTATGTCTGTTAGTACAAATTCTATAATATTAACTGGTAATCAAAATGAGATTGAATCAAATGATATTATTGTTTCTGGAGTAAATAATAATGCACCAAATGGTTTTTTGAGGAAAGTCATTAGTAAAAGTAATTCTAATGGCAATACAATTATACAAACTCAAAGAGTTCCCTTAAGCGAAGCGATAAAGTATTATTATGAAGATGGACAGGTATCAGAAGGCGGAATTGACTATACTTTTCAACCTAGTGATTTATCGGAAAGAAATGGAAACCAAATTCCAATTACTATACCTATTGATGAGACAATTACTTCAAATCAAGGTGGTGTACCAATTGATATTATTTTATCAGGAAACTTAACAATTACACCAAATATAGTATTTGATATCACTATCAGTAACGATAATTTGTCGCCAAATATTGAAGAGTTTACGTTAGCAATAACAACTGAAAATGATTTTAATGTGAGCATAACAACTCAAGTAGATGTATCTTTTAACACAGATGACATTGAACTTGGCTCTTTTACAGGAGCACCAATCACAATTACAGTAGGAATCCCAATTGTGGTTATTCCAAAATTCACTCTGTATATAGGTGCAAATGGAGATTTAAACGCAAGTATAGTTTATACGTATAATAATATCTCAACTGCAACTTCTGGAGTAACATATAATAATGGATGGGAATATTTACCAAATAACGGATTTGAAATAAATAACCAAAGTGCTACTGCAACAGCTTCTGTTAGTGGTACTGCAAAAGCATATATAAAACCTGAATTTAGCTTATCTTTATATGACGATGATTTTGTTTCATCAGGAATTAGTGTAGAACCATATGCAAGATTTGAAGGAGCTATCAATAGTACCGAATATAGTTGGTCAATTAATGGAGGTATTGATACTGGTGCATTCTTTAACGCACAAGCTTTTGGTTTTACTTTAGTTGATGAAGAATGGAATAATCTCATTAATATTCCTGAATGGGAAATAGCTTCAGGCGGATATAATATAGCTACAATTACGAATCCAACACCTTCAGATAACTCAATGATATCTAATCAGCCTATTACTTTTTCTTGGCAACCAAATGATTTTAATGAAACACCAACTTATGAAATATTGTTAGGTTCTGATGTAAATTCACTTAATAGTATTGGCACAAGTAATAATACAAGTTTTGAATATTCAAATACTTTAGATAATGGCACATATTTTTGGAAAGTAATAGCAAGAGACTCTAACAATACTATAATTACAGAAAGTTTAATTTTTAGTTTCGCATTAGATGTAAATACAACTGTAAACCCAGTAAATACGCCAATTCCAAATAATAACGTAACAGATATTCCCCTAAATGGTAATCTATCATTTACAGAAGGTATAAACACACCAACTGATGCAACATTTAAAGTTTATTTTGACACAAATTCAAACCCAACAACAATATTTAACCTAGATGCAAACACGAACACATTAGGCTATACAAACTTACAAGAAGGAATACAGTATTTTTGGAAAGTTGAAACAATTAGTAATACAGGAAGTGTTTTGGCAACTTCATCTATTTGGAGTTTTACAACTTTAACTAATACAGCAAATACAGAGCCAGTTTTTAATCCTATTCCAAGTGATAATGCTAGTGATATTGAATTAAATGGTAATTTATCTTTTACTGTTGGAGCAAATACACCTTCCGATGCTACATATAGATTATATTTTGACACCAACACTAGCCCTTCAACACAATTCGATTTAAATTCTCAAACATCATACAGTTATTCTAATTTACAAGAAAACACAACATACTACTGGTTTGTAGAAACTTTGAGTAATACAGGAACTGTTTTGGCTACTTCTAATGTTTGGAACTTTACTGCCGAAAACAATTCATCTGGAGGAGTTTATAATGGAAATTTAGTAATAACAACTCAAGCACAGATTAATTCATTTAATTATTCCGAAGTAACTGGTAATTTAACAATAGGTACAACTTCGTTTAATGATTTAAATTTTGATATCACTAATTTAGATAATTTGATTAGTTTAAATACAATTGGAGGCGATTTATGGATTAATAGGACAGCTTCTATTACTTCCTTGGAAGGCTTAAATAATGTTCAATCAATTGGTGGCGATTTAAGTATTCATAGTAATTCTAATCTTACAAATATAGATGCCTTAAACAACATTAATATGTTAGGTGGCAATTATGCAATTACCTACAACTCAGTTTTAAATTCAATAAATACCTTGAATAGTGTAACAACAATAAATGGAAATTTATCAATAAATAGTAATCCATTATTAAGTTCAATAAATCAATTAAATAGCATAACTAATGTTATTGAAAACCTTTCTATAACGGGTAACGATAATCTCAATTCATTAAATGGGTTAAATAATATATCTTCTGTTGGAGGTTATGTTGCTATTAATGGTAATGACAGTATAAACTCACTAACAGGTCTTGATAACTTAACTACAATTGGTGATGGACTAACTATTGGCAATAACCAAAGCCTAAATTCTATCGTAAGTTTATCTAATTTAACGTCAATTTCAGGAAATTTAAGTATTAGTAGTAATAATTCCTTAAACTCACTAAATGGTTTAAATAATATTTCATTAATTGATGGAGAATTAGAAATAAAAAACAATAATAGTATAACAGACTTAAATAGCTTTTCGAATTTACAAACCATTAATGGAGATATCGTTATTGGAGATAATAACTCTCTATTATCGTTAAGTGGTTTGGAGACTACTTCTACTATTACAGGAAGTATATATATTGGAACAGATAGTAGTAGTTGGAGCCGTCCAAATCAATCTTTAATTGATTTATGTTCTATATCTCAACTCATTAATAATGGACAAATTATTCAAAATGAGTATTTTGTTGAAAATAATGCCTACAATCCAACATACCAAGATATTTTAGATGGTAATTGTAGCCAATAAGTTTAAATGGAATAAATTGAACTTTGAAAAACAACGAAATGGCAACAATGTATAAGCATAATAAGGGTTAAAATTAAAGGGAATTAGGTGTTTGCAAAAGTAGTTTTCAAACAGAAACCAATAGCTTACTTATCCCTTACTATGCTTATACGAAACCGCTGTGAGTAGTTAAGAAAAAACTTAACTTTATTAAAAAAAATCAAAAAAATGAAATCCGAAAAATGACATTCAGAGATAAACTAACTATTTATCCAATAATTGGAATTTTTATTTTCTTAGTAATATACTCAATTATTGGAATTGTAACAGTAGTGAAATGGATATTTTAAGGATAAAAAACGACACCACAACAATTTATAATCACTAAATTGCCTGTAAATGAAGTAATAAAAAATATAAAAACTACTCTACCAACTCACCATATTCTGCAATTACATATTCTCCCCAATCTATTATAGATTTTATAAGTGGTCTTAGAGTTTCGCCAAATTCGGTTAAACTATATTCAACTTTTAATGGTGGTTTTGTAGTGTAGACCTTACGTTTTACAATACCATCTTCTTCCAAACCTTTTAATTGCAAACTAAGCGTGCGCTCTGTTACCACTCCCATTTTTTTACGCAATTCGCTATAACGCAAAGGACCATTCATTAAATAAGCTAATATTACAGTTTTCCATTTTCCGCCTATAATTCCCATCGTTACACTTGTGCAACATGGATATGATTTACCATTAAACTTATGTGTCATAATTGTTAAATATTCATAAAAAACAGTACTATCAAAAAGGATAGTTATTGCAAAGATAACAAACTATACTTAGTTTTGCTACTATAATTTTTATAGTAATTAAAAATACAACATATTATGACCGTAAACGAAACATTAAACTGGCGCTATTCAACAAAAGATTTTGATCCTAACAAAAGGATTTCAGAACAAGATTATGAGCAATTAAAAGCCTTGTTACGTATGAGTCCATCAAGTACCAACATACAGCCTTGGCATTTTATAATCGCTAATACAGAAGAAGGTAAAAACCGTATTGCCAAGGGCACACAAGGCTTTTATAGTTTTAACGAGCCTAAGGTTAAAAACGCTTCTCTTGCTGTGCTATTTTGCTCGCGTATTAGCGCAGATGAAGACTATATGCAACATGTTTTAGAAGTTGAAGATAAAGATGGTCGCTACCCAAACGAAGATATAAAACAACAAATGCACGGAGGTAGAAACTATTTTGCAGATATACACAAATACGATCTAAAAGATCTGCAACATTGGATGGAAAAACAAGTGTATCTAAATATTGGTAATTTCTTATTAGGTGCTGCTACATTAGGTTTAGATGCTTTGCCAATGGAAGGCATAGATTTAAAAGTGTTAGATGAAGAATTTGGGTTAAGAGAAAAAGGATTTACTGCTGTTACGGTTGTGGCTGTTGGCTATAGAACTGAAGAAGATTTCAATATTCCTAACAAAACACCAAAGTCGAGACTACCAGAATCTGAAATATTTACAGAAATATAATTGATAAAACTAAGAATCATGACTTATTATTCGGTATTAGATGTTAGCCCAACTACAGAAGATTGGATTCCTGCATATTTAAAAGAATCTGGTCCAATCATAAAAAAGCATGGTGGAAAATACTTGGCACGCACAGTATCTCATCAACAGTTAGAAGGAAATGAGCAAAAAGCTGGTTTGCGCATCATTTTAGAATGGCCAAGCAAACAAGCTGCTTTAGATTTTATGGCAGATCCTGGTTATGCTGAGCATTTAAAAGCAAGAACTGAAGGATCTATAAGCCATCATTACCTTATTGAAGGAAAAGACGACTTTGCTTAAAAGTTGAAAACCTCATTGTATGGAATTCGAAAACATAAATAACGGATTCAATAGTGTTTTTAAACCAAGCCAATTAAGTATTGGCTTGGTTATTCCTATTGAAAATTATAGCCAAAGCCCTATTCCATCAATGCAACATCATTTAGAGCGTATTGCACTTATTGAAAAACTTGGTTTTAAGGCTTTATGGCTGCGCGATGTCCCTTTTCATGTCCCTTCTTTTGGTGATGCTGGTCAGATGTACGATCCGTTTACCTATTTAGGTTTTTTAGCTGCTCAAACTTCTAAAATAGCTTTAGGTATTGCTAGTATTGCTTTGCCTTTACATCATCCTGTCCATGTAGCAAAATCAGCTGCAACTATAGATCAGTTATCTAATGGAAGACTTATTTTAGGCATTGCTTCTGGTGATCGTTATGATGAATATCCTGCTATGAATATTCCTTACGAAAAGCGTGGAGAATTATTTCGTGAAGCTTTTGAATATATTAGAAAGGTGCAAGAAGGCTTTCCTGTTTTAGAAGATAATCATTATGGGCAACTAAAAGGCCATATAGATGTGTTACCAAAAGCCATGAATCATAAAATACCAATGTTGATTACTGGTTACAGTCAACAATCTTTAGAATGGAATGCAGAACATGGAGATGGTTGGATGTATTATCCTCGTAATTTGTATCAGCAACAATATAAAATAAGGGAATGGCGCGATTTAATTCCACAAGGTAAAAACAAACCTTTCATGCAACCACTTTATATAGATTTGCATAAGGATGATGATTTTAAGCCTCAGGCTATTCATTTGGGTTTTAAGATTGGAGCAAAACATCTGGTAAATTATTTTCAACATTTGCAAGATATTGGTGTTAACCACGTGGCGATTAATTTACGCTTCAATACTAATACTATAGAAGACACTTTAGAACAACTGGCTGAAAAAGTATTGCCTCATTTTCATATTGAATTAAAAGAAAAAACAACAGCATGAGCAAAACAATATTAATCACAGGAAGCACAGATGGCATTGGAAAACTTGCCGCAATAAAACTAGCTAAAGATGGACATAAGGTCTATTTACATGGTAGAAATGCAGAAAAATTAGCTAAAGTTATTTCTGAAGTTAAAGACGCCTCAAACAATAATAATATAGATGGCCTTGTTGCTGATTTTACAGATATGAACTCTGTTAATAAAATGGCTTCTAAAATTGAAAATGAGTTAACAAAAATAGATGTACTAATTAATAATGCTGGCATTTTTAAGAGTTCAGTCGATAAAACAAAAAATGGATTAGACATTCGTTTTGTTGTAAATTATTTTGCTCCATACGTACTTACCAATGCTTTAATATCATTGCTTAAAAAAGGAACAGATTCTAGAATCATCAATTTAAGTTCTGCTGCGCAATCTACAGTAAGGATTGGTGTTCTTAACGGACAAGCTTCTGTTAATGTTAGTGAAGCCTATGCACAAAGCAAATTGGCACTGACTATGTGGAGTTTTTATTTGGCAAAACAACAAAACAGCATTGCTGTGATTGCCCTTAATCCTGGTTCACTTTTAAACACTAAAATGGTGAGTGAAGCTTATGGGCATCATTGGTCGCCAGCAACAAAAGGTTCTGATATATTATATGATTTAGCAGTTTCTGAAGAATACAATGG
>NZ_JAOARH010000093.1 GCF_025210595.1 Winogradskyella sp. | reverse complement strand
AGTATATTGTTTTGTCGCATAGTAGCTTCGCCTTCTGTAAGTCTTGCAATACAACTACTACATATACCACCTTGGCAAGAATAAGGCGCGTCAATATCTTGTTTTAATGCAGCTTCTAGAATAGATTGCTTTTCAGAAACTGTAAACTCAAATTCTTCTTCGTCAACAATGACTTTTACTTTTGAACTTCCATTAAAGACATCTAAATTATCTTCATTTGAAGATTCTGTTGAGGCAGTAAATAATTCAAATAGAATATCTTCTTCTTTTATGTTGTTGTTTAGCAATACCTCTTTTACATTAAGAATCATGGTTTCAGGTCCACAGAGATAAAACTTATCAATAATAGCATTGTTGTGTTTGTTCTTTATTATAAAATTAACCGTACTTTTTTCGATACGTCCAAATAACGCATTGTTTTCTTGCGCCTGACTGTAAATAAAATATAGATGAAATCTGTCTTTGTAAGTTTCCTTTAATGCAAGTAAATCATTCATAAACATAGCGTCAGCTAATGTTTTGTTACCATAAACTAGTATAAATTCGCTTAAAGATTCACTTTCTAAAAGTGTTTTTGCAATGCTTAAAATAGGTGTTATGCCACTGCCAGCGGCAAAAGCAGCAATAGTTTTGGTTTTCGTTTCATCTGCTTTAAAAATAAAACGACCATTTGGCTCTGCAACTTCAATAGTGTCTCCAACCTTAAGTTGATTATTAGCAAAAACAGAAAAAGTTCCTTTTTCTACAGCTTTAATGCCTATAGTTAAAACTCCGCTTTTGGGAGAAGAACATATAGAGTAATCTCTTCTAATTTCTTCTCCATTGATTTTAGTTTTAAGTGTAATATACTGCCCAGCTTTAAAACTAAAGTTGTTTTTAAGGCGCTTAGGGATATTAAAAGTTATAGCGACTGATTTTTCAGTTAGTTTATCAATAGATGTTATGGTTAGCTTATGAAACTGAGACATAGGAATGTTTTTTTGCAAAAATAAGGAATCTCTGTTGGTTGAGGTCTTTAGTTATTTGTGAAATACCTTTTTTTGGTTTGAACCAATACATAAAATTCTTATGCATAAGAATTTTATGTATATTTGTTGTGTTATGAGTAATTCAAAATTATATAAGGGAAGTTTAAATACCATTATCTTAAAGTTGCTTAATGAAAATGATAAGATGTATGGTTACGAGATTACCCAAAAGGTTAAAGAGCTTACTAAGGGTGAGCTTAAAATTACAGAAGGTGCTTTGTATCCTGCACTTCATAAGCTCGAAGCTCAAGGTTTATTAGATGTTGAAGTTGCCAAAGTAGATAATCGTTTACGAAAGTATTATAAGCTAACCGAAAATGGTACAAAAGAAACCGTAAATAAACTCGAAGAATTAGCGGAATACATTAAAACCATGCAAGCTTTGGTTAATCCTAAATTGGCTTAGAATATGGCAAAGTTAGATAACGAACAAATACAGTTTATAGATAACTATTTAGAAAATTCTGAAGTGTTCTATGCAGATATAAGAATGGAGATGGTAGATCATGTTGCGTCTGCAATTGAAGCAAGAATAGAAAATGGAGATAAACGCGATTTCTACTATATTTTTAAGGATTATATGATTGAAAACAAATACAGGTTATTGAATGATAACAAACAGTTTTTGAAAGATGTAGATAAAGGAATTTTAAAAAGACTTTTTGTGCTATTAACCAAACCTCAGGCAATTATTGCTTTTGCCCTGTTAGTGTTTGTAAGCCACAAATACATGGAGATAAATGGTCATGCTGGGTTAGTGAGTGTGTTTTTTTGGTTTCCATTCATGTCAATAGTGCCATTTATGATATTATACTTTATGATGCTAAAGCTTTTTAAACTTTCAAGATTTTCGGGTGTAGAAAGACTAGCTTTTGTTTATATGTTTTTCTTTGAATTCTTAAATCTTTTAAGAATTCTATTTAGAAGTAACTTCAATTCTGAAACATCTAATCATTTAATTATTTCAGTTGTAGGGTCAGTTATGATTTTGATTCCAGCTGTGTTGTTACAATTAACGTATCATATAATGAATAATTACAGAAAAAAATACAGAACTATTTAATTCATGAAACTCACCAAAGAAGAAATACAATATATAGACAATTACCTTATAAAAAACGAGGTAAAGTTTTGGGATGTGCGTTTAGAATTGTTAGATCATATTGTGTCTGCAGTAGAAGATAAAATTAAAAGTGAAGGTATTTCGTTTAATGAAGCTTTGCTAGAAGTGCATCAAGGGTTTGGTAATAAAACAACAGTTGGTTATACCAACATCATTGATTTTGAAAAAGCATTATTTGTTGACGATAAGGGGTTTAAGACTTTTACAAGAAATAAACAGAAGGCAATGGCAAAAAAAAACCGTATGCGTTTTTGGAGTATTTTTAAGCAAATGATAATGTCTTCTAAGTTTCTGTTAGAATACGGTTTATATATTTTATTAGTGTTAATAGCATATCAGTACAAGCCTAAAGCAGCGTTTATGATTTCTTTAATAGCTTTGGTGTTGCCAGAGTTGTTAAAATTAAAATATGTCTTCAAAAAAGGTGTTCGCTATTCCTTAAGTGCCAGTATGGTTGGAGGCATTTCTTCTGCTATTTTATGTTTACAAAGTGGTCTTGTTAATTTCTATAAAGATGAATTTACTTTTAATGATGTGGTAGATTATAGGTATGTAATTTGTTTTTATATACTGTTATATTCATTATTTAGAGCCAATTATAATCTATACAAGGAAGTGTTAAGCACTACTATTAATCGTTATAATTTATTAATGTCTTAATGAAACTTACCAAAGAAGAAATTCAAGACCTATACACTTTTACGCGCAAGCACTTTGTAGAACATTATGATTTACAAACGGAGTTGGTAGACCATTTGGCTAATGATATAGAGCAAATGTGGCGAGAGCAACCCAAACTTGGTTTTGAAGATGCTAGAGATAAAGCTTTTAAAAAGTTTGGTGTTTTTGGCTTTATGGATGCTATTGAGCAAAAACAAAAAGCACTAAGAAAAAAATATACTAAGATTTTATTTCAACATGCAAAAGAGTGGTTTAAGTTGCCCAAAATCTTAACTACAATAATGATTTTTTTATTCTTCTATATTTCCATTCAAAATGCTATAGGGATATATTTTTTTTCAGTTGCTATAATAGGTTTAGTTATTGTTGAATTCTATTATGCCTTTAAATTAAAGAAAACAGCAAATCAGCGTTTTAAAACTAATGGTAGAAAATGGATGCTCGAAGAAATGATTTTTAATGTAGCAGCTATGGGAAATATTTTAATTTGTTCTAACCTGCCTAATTTTTTTAATCATATTTTAAAAGACTCAGCAACTCAGCTTCAAGCTTTATTTGTGGCTTTACTATTAACGTTAACAATTATATACTCATATATAACCTTAATGGTACTGCCAGCAAAAGCAGATGAGCTTCTCTCTGAGCAATATCCAGAATTTAGTTTGTAACATTATACACAAAAACGATACTAACACATCAAAATCAACCATAAATTATGATAAAGCACTTTCTTAATTTAGAGTGGAAACAATACTTTCGCTCTTCCTATTGGCAAAAGAGTATCGCTCTAAATATATTATTAGTGTTTTTTGCACTGTATTTTGTGGTTATGTTTTTAGGCTTAGGGTTTGGTTTACTTTTTATTTTAAAGAAAGCTTTCCCAGAGCAAGACGCATTTGTAATTACTAACGGATTTTTATTTTATTGGATAATTGGCGATTTATTAATGCGATTCTTTTTGCAGAAACTGCCAGTAATGAGCGTAAAGCCATTACTTACCTTGCCAATTAAAAGAGCAACAGTTGTTCATTATGTTTTAGGCAAATCGGTACTTAATTTCTTTAATTTTTTACCATTATTTGCTGTGATTCCATTCAGCATAATGCTAATAAGAGATGGCTATGCGGTACCTATGATTTTGACTTGGATGTTTACAATGATTATTATAGTACTTATTGTAAACTTCTTAAATTTTATAATTGAAGCTTTTTCTGCCGAAACAGAATTGTCTTTTCTTCCGGTAATAGCTGTAGTAGGAACACTTTTTGGGTTGGATTATTTTAACATTTTACCAATGAAATCTCTTGTTGGTGATGGACTATTGTATGTTGCTAACAATCCGGTTTTCATTTTAATTCCAATAGCAATATTGAGCATTTTTTACGCTTATAACTTTAAAATATTGAAAGAGAAATTATTCTTAGATAGTTCTCTAAAATCTAAAGTAACTGAAGTAAAAGCAGCAGATTTGTCTTGGACAAACCGTTTTGGAGATATTGCACCATTTATGCAGTTAGATTTAAAGTTAATTTGGAGAAACAAACGCACCAAGTCAATGGCTATGCTTTTAGTAATAGGTGTATTGTATGGTTTATTTTTCTATCCGCAGCCAATGTATCGTGAGATGGAGTTTATGTTTGCTTTTATAGGTGTTTTTTCAACAGGTTTTTTCCTTATTAATTTTGGGCAGTTTATCCCAGCTTGGGATAGTGGTTATTATAAAATGCTGATGAGTCAAAATATAAAATACGAGCAATATTTACGCTCTAAGTTTATACTTATGGTTATGAGTGTTGTTATATTGTTTGTTTTAGGAATTCCGTACGTTTATTTTGGGTGGAAAATTTTAATAGCCCATTTAGCAGCAGCAATTTATAACATAGGTGTTAACTCACATGTTATACTTTGGGGAGGTTCTTTCAACAGAAAAAAGATAGACTTAGATAAAAAGGCGGCTTTTAATTATCAAGGAACAGGAGCTGTACAGTGGTTAATAGGTATTCCATTAATGCTAGTGCCAATGGGATTATTTGGACTTATCAATTGGCTTCTCGGATTTGAGTCAGCAGTTGCCACACTTGTAATACTTGGAATATTAGGAATCGTATTTCATAAAAAATTAATGCGATTTATCACTCAAAAATACCTCGATTCTAAATACAAAATGATTGACGCTTTTAGTCAAGATAATTAATAAAACAGACCAATATCATGATATATACTAAAGATCTTTCAAAATCATACAACGGAACAACAGTTCTTAATATTGAAGAATTGAGTATCCCAAAAGGACAAAGTTTTGGTTTAGTAGGAAACAATGGAGCAGGAAAAACGACTTATTTTAGTTTGCTATTAGACTTAATAAAGCCATCTACAGGAAATATAACAAGTAATGATGTTATTGTAGATGAAAGTGAAGATTGGAAGCCATTTACATCTTCATTCATCGATGAAAGCTTTTTAATTGGCTATCTAACACCAGAAGAATATTTTTATTTCATTGGTGATTTACGCGGGCAAAACAAAGCAGATGTTGATGCATTAACAGCTCAATTCGAAGATTTTTTTAATGGAGAAATCATTGGGAAGAAAAAATACTTAAGAGATCTAAGTAAGGGTAATCAAAAGAAAGCTGGTATTGTAGCTGCGCTTATAGGTAATCCAGAAGTTATAATCTTAGATGAGCCTTTTGCTAATTTAGATCCAACCACTCAAATTCGTTTAAAACAAATCCTGAAAGATTTAGCCGAAAAACAAGGCGTTACTGTTTTAGTGTCTAGTCACGATTTAATGCATGTTACAGATGTTTGCGAGCGTATTGTGGTTTTAGAAAAAGGAAATATTGTTAAGGATTTAGAAACAAACCCAACCACTTTAAAAGAGTTAGAAGCTCACTTTTCTAGCAATATGAATAACGTTCTAGTAGAAGAAGAATAAAAAACTATTTTTTTGTTCCTTTAAACGGAATAACAAAATCAATTTTAAGGCATCAAGCCATCTTAATAAAGGTGGCTTGATTCCTTAAATACATTGCGATAAAACCAAATTAGGCTTTAAATTCAATCTCAATTTCAAAAAGATGCGTATTTTTACCGTTTAGCACACTATAAACCTAATAATTTAGTTATTTATAATGCTAAAATAGCATCAATTTAAATAGGATCAACGTTGAATTATCGCATAAAATTTACAATAGCACTTATTTTAATGGCGATTATCGCCCAAAGTTGCTCGCGCAAAAAGGATACTTTCATCAATAGAAATTTCCATGCTTTAGGAACCAAATACAACATACTTTATAACGGAAATATTTCTCTAGAACGAGGTAAATTAGCTGTTAATGATGCTTTTACTGAAAATTTCTGGGAATTGTTACCTGTGGAGAGAATGCAGGTTAATGATGATATATTTCTTCCTGGTAAAACTAAAAATGCCGATTTTGAACGCGCCGAAGAAAAAGCCATTAAAGCCGTTCAAAAACATGGCATGAATATAAATGGTAAAGAGAAAAACCCTCAAATAGACGAAGCTTATTTGTTATTGGGTAAAGCACGCTATTACGATCAGCGTTTTGTGCCAGCTTTAGCTGCATTTAATTATATTCTCAATAAATATCCTACGAGCGATAAAATTAATCAGGTGAAAATTTGGCGTGAAAAATCTAACATGCGCTTAGATAACAATGAAGGCGCTATTGAAAAATTAAAGCGTTTGCTTGATGAAGAAGATATTGAAGGCCAAGATTTAGCAGATGCTACGGCAACTTTAGCGCAAGCCTATATAAACATTAAATCAAAAGATAGTGCATTAGCTTTACTTGGTATTGCTGCAGAAAATACTAAAGTAAAAAGCGAAAAAGCACGTTTTCATTTTATTAGAGGGCAACTCTACAATGAATTTAAGGAAAAAGATAGTGCCAACATGGAGTTTGATGCTATTATAGATATGCATAGGCAAATTCCACGAGCATTTTACATTAATGCGCACTTAGAGAAATCCTATAATTTTGATGCTTCAAAAGGTGATGAGGTAGAATTTCAAGAATACCTTACTGAGCTAGAAGAAAACAGAGAAAACAGACCATTTTTAGATAAGATTTACTATCGTATTGCAGAGTATCATCGTAATAAAGCATCAGATAGTTTAGCAGAAGCTTATTATAACAAATCACTAAAAAAAACCACATCAGATAAATATTTAAGAGCGCTCAATTACGAAACGCTTGGTAATATGTACTTTGATCGTAATGTTTATAAAACAGCAGGTGAGTATTACGATAGTACAATGACTGCAATGGTTCAAAACTCAAAGCCATATAGAGTTATTAAGAGAAAACGCGAAAACTTAGATGATGTTATTTATTATGAAGGCATAGCGCAAACTAACGACAGCATTTTGCACATTATAGGATTGCCAAAAGAAGAGCAATTAGCAATTTACACCAAATATACTGAAGACTTAAAGCAAAAGGCTATTGAGGAAGAGCAGCGTAAAGCCGAAGAGTTAGAAAAACAAGAAGCTAAAAAGAATATTGCAACTAATGCAATGCAAAGTAAAAACTCAAGACAAGCAATTAGTCCAAGAGGTATACCAGGAGAGTTTTCAACTAAAAAGGGTAGCACCAATAAGCAAAGTAGTTTTTATTTCTATAATCCTACTACTGTAGCTTATGGTAAAAATGAATTTTTAAAAATTTGGGGAGATCGTAAGTTTCAAGATAATTGGAGATTGTCTAATCAGCGTGCTGGCATTAAAAATACAGGGAAAACAGAAAGCATTTCTAAAATTACAGGCAAAGAAGATACTTATAACCCTGAGAGTTACATAGCGTTACTGCCAACCGAAAAAACAGCAATAGATAGTATAGCCAAAGAAAGAAATTTTGCGTACTACCAATTAGGTATTATTTACAAGGAAAAATTTAGAGAACTGCAGTTGTCTCAATCTCGCTTTGAAAATTTATTAAATAACAATCCTGAAAATCGTTTGATTCTGCCTTCAAAATATAATTTATATAAAATTTATTCTGAGTTAGGTTTGTTGGCCAAAGCAGAAGCAATGAAAGCAGATATAATAGCGAATTATCCAGATTCTCGTTATGCAGAAATCTTATTGAATCCGCAATCAGAACTATCTAAAGATGCCAATAGTCCAGAAGCGATATATACCAGTCTTTATGAGAAGTTTGATAATCAACAATATGCTGAGGTCATTACAGAAGCAGAAAAGCAAATAAAACGTTTAGAAGGTGATGATTTCTTGCCTAAATTCGAAATTCTTAAAGCGTCAGCAAGAGGACGTTTATATGGATTTGAAGAATATAAAAAAGGAATAGATTATATTGCCTTAGCTTACCCAAATACCGAAGAAGGTAAAAAAGCACAAGAATTACTTCAAAATGCGATTCCTGTTTTAGCTAAAAAGGAATTTATTGCAGATGATAAAGCTAAGCACTTTAATGTAGTGTATCAATTTAATAATGGTGAAGGTGAAGATATTGATGCTTTTATTAAAACACTCAATGAAGAAATTGAAAAAAAGATAAAATATTTTGATTTAACCACATCAAAAGATTTATATGATGAAAACACAACATTTGTAGTTGTGCATGGCTTAACCAGTATACAAGGTGCTAGTGGGTTTGCAGAGTTGTTGCAGTCTAATGAAAAAGATAAAAGAGGTAGACCTGTAAAACCAAAAATCACTAAAGAATATTTTGCGATTTCTTCGCCAAATTATACCATTATTCAACGACATAAAAATTTAAGCTCATATTTAAAATTAGAATAAAATAAAAACCAAATCACCCATGTTTTCCTCAGACAACAAAAAACCTAAAAACGCATTAAGAATGGAAACAAGTACACAACAGAATATTATAGCTCATGGTACTAAAATAGTTGGCGATATTGCTAGTCAAGGGCCTTTTAGAATAGACGGAACCGTTGAGGGTAATGTTAAAACTTCTGGTAAAGTTGTTGTAGGTAAGTCGGGTTTTATAAAAGGTACATTGCAAGGAGAAAATGCAGATTTTGAAGGTAAGTTTTCTGGAAAATTGATTTTATCTGGTACACTATCTTTAAAGTCTACTGCACATATTGAAGGTGAGGTGCACACCAGTAAATTAGCAGTAGAGCCAGGAGCAACGTTTAATGCTACTTGTAGCATGAAAGGGACTGTAAAATCATTATCTAATGAGCCAATCAAAACCAAACAACCAGAACAAATTACCCAAAGGCAACAAGGGTAATTATAACAAGTTTATAAGATTTACTGGTGTAGCCCTTCAAATGGGATTAACTATTTATTTGGGAAGTCTTTTAGGTGAGTGGTTAGATGGCAAATATCCTAATAAGGATCAACTTTATACCAAAATTTGTACACTTGTAGCTGTTTTTATGTCAATAATTTCAGTGATTATACAAGTAACACGTCAATCTTCAAAAAATGATTAAACGTATTTTAAAATTTATTATAGCAAATATTTTAGTATTTGTAGTGTCTTACTTTGTGCATGATTATGTTATAAATTCTAATGCTGTGGCATTGTCATTTTCTTTATTCAGTGTTTATCTATTTCATGTAGTAGCAGCTTTTATTGTGTATGCTCTAGTTGAAATGGTTGCAGATAAGTTGCCTAATCAAGCAGGTTATGCTTATTTAGCATCTGTTTTTGTGAAAATGGGAATTTTTGTATTAGTATTTAAGGATACTATATTGTCTAATGATCAATTATCAAAGCCAGAACGTTTTTCATTAATTATTCCATTATTTATATTTTTAATTATAGAAGCTGTAGCGATTTCAAACCTACTTAAGCATAAGTAATTTTGTTTACTCTATAGATAGAGATTTACATACTACAAATATTGCTTATAAACATGTAAGTTTATTTCTTTTAAATGGCTCATTAGCTTACTGTAAGGTCGTTTACTCGATAGCGGTTTTTAGTTCTAGAAAACAAAGATTAAAAAGGGTTTGTAGTTTTAATTTATTGTTTACCTTTGCACGGAAATTTAGAGCGCATAAATCTACATTTATAAAAAGGTATGATGATAGCAAAAAAATCTATCAAGTTTTTAACAATAGTAGGAATAGTATTCTTCTCATTATCCACATTTGCAAAAAGTGGAGGAACTTCAGAAAAGGGTGGGCAAGTTAGTTCACCAGAACAAATCAACGATTATATAAAACATCACTTAGCAGATTCGCACGATTTTGCATTATTCTCGTATACAAATGATGCTGGTGAGCGAAAGCATGTTGGCTTTCCTTTACCTGTGATTTTGTGGACAAGTAATGGGTTAACAACATTCATGTCTTCAGAGTTTCATCATAACGATGATGGTCACGTATTAGTGGAGAAAAACGGAATGAAGTTTGCTAAAATTCATAGCAAGATTTATGAGTTAGAAGCAGGAGCTTCAGTAGTAGAGTTTGATGATGATCATCATGCTAAAAATGCTGCTAGAGTTTTAGACTTTTCAATTACAAAGAGTGTCTTTGGGATGTTGTTTGCTGGATTGTTAATGTTCTTAGGCTTTAGGTCACTGGCAAAAGGTTATAAAAAAGGAGCAATACCTACAGGTGTTGGTCGTGTGTTAGAGCCATTAGTGATTTATGTAAGAGATGAAATCGCAAGACCAAACATTGGAGAGAAAAAGTATAAGAAGTTTATGCCATATTTATTAACGGTATTCTTCTTTATCTGGATATTAAACCTTTTAGGATTAACACCATTAGGATTTAATGTTACAGGACAAATAGCAGTAACAGTGTGTTTAGCATTGTTTACATTGGTTATTTATTTATCAAATGGTACCAAAGATTTTTGGGCGCATACTTTATGGATGCCTGGAGTACCAGTAATATTAAGACCAATATTGGCGATTATCGAATTGGTTGGATTTGTATTGATTAAGCCTTTCTCATTATTAGTGCGTTTATTTGCAAACATCACTGCAGGTCACTTCGTAGTAATGAGTTTGATTGCTTTAATGATTACATTAAAAAATCAATTTGGAGCCGTAGGTTCAACAGGTATTTCATTAGTGTTAGCGTTGTTTATTTCCGTAATTGAAATATTAGTAGCGTTCTTACAAGCCTTTATCTTTACAATGTTGTCATCATTGTTTATTGGTATGGCTGTAGAAGAGCACGAACATCATTAAGAATAGAAAAAGAATTTGTTTAATTTATAAATCAATAATTATGTATAATTTAATTGGAGCAGGATTAATCGTAATCGGTGGAGGAATCGGATTAGGTCAAATTGGTGGAAAAGCAATGGAAGGTATTGCTCGTCAACCTGAGGCTGCTGGTAAAATCCAAACGGCGATGATCATCATCGGAGCATTATTAGAAGGTTTAGCATTCGGTGCTTTAATCTTAGGAAAATAATAATATTCTGAGAAACAAAAAAGAAAACACATTCCTGTAACGGTTGGTTGCAGGAAGTGTTTTTTAAGATTAAACAAAAAAATAATAAAAAAGAAAACCAAATATAATGGAGCAATTAATAAATGATTTTTCACCAGGATTATTTGCAATGCAATTATTAATCCTACTTATTTTATTATTTCTTTTAGCAAAGTTTGCTTGGAAACCAATCATATCTGCCTTAAACGACAGAGAAGAAGGTATCCAAAATGCATTAGATGCAGCAGAAGATGCTAAAAAAGAAATGCAAAATTTGCAAGCGGATAACGAAAAGTTGTTAAAAGAAGCTAGGGCAGAAAGAGAAACGATGCTTAAAGAAGCACGTGAGATGAAGAATAAGATGATTGAAGATGCTAAAGAAGAAGCTAAGGCAGAATCTACAAAGTTAGTTGCGGCTGCACAAGCGTCTATAGAATCTGAAAAGAAAGCTGCTATCGCTGAATTAAAATCGCAAGTTGCTAACCTTTCTATTGATATTGCAGAAAAAGTAGTTCGCGAAGAATTATCTAACAAAGACAAACAAGTAAAATTGGTAGAGTCTATGTTAGGAGAAGCAACTTTAAACTAATATAAAATGGCTGGAACAAGAGCAGCAATACGTTACGCAAAGGCAGTACTTAGTTTAGCTACAGAGCAAAATGTAGCAGATACTGTGAATAATGATATGAAGCTAATCACTAGTGCCATTTCTGAAAACGAAGAGTTAGGTCAAGTACTTAAAAGTTCTGTAATCAAATCTGAAGTTAAGAAATCAGCTTTAACTCAGATTTTTCCAAATATTAATGGGATTAGTTCTAATTTGTTCGATGTATTAGTATCGAATAAAAGAATTGATATTCTTGAAGAAGTTGCAGCAAAATACTCAGTGTTATTTGATGTACAAATCGGAAAAGAAGTAGCTACAGTAACTACAGCAGTGCCAATGACTGACGAATTGGAAGTAAAAGTATTGGCAAAGGTAAAAGAGTTAACTAATAAAGCAGTTGAGCTCGAAAACATTGTAGATGAAAGTATCTTAGGAGGTTTCATTTTACGTGTAGGTGATAAGCAATATAACGCAAGTATTGCTAACAAATTAAACAAACTAAGAAGAGAATTTACATTAAATTAAAAGTTTAGATGTCTAGACTCTAGAATCTAAAATCTAATATCTAAATATAAAAAGATGGCAGAAGTAAAACCAGCTGAAGTATCAGCAATCTTAAAACAACAACTTTCAGGTTTTGAAGCAGGAGCTTCATTAGATGAAGTAGGAACAGTATTAACTGTTGGTGATGGTATTGCACGTGTTTACGGATTATCTAATGCACAATATGGTGAGTTAGTTGAGTTCGAAAACGGACTTGAAGGTATTGTATTAAACCTTGAAGAAGACAACGTAGGTGTTGTATTATTAGGACCTTCAAAAGAAATTAAAGAAGGTGCAACTGTAAAACGTACTGAGCGTATCGCTTCTATCAAAGTAGGAGAAGAGATGGTTGGACGTGTTGTTGATACACTTGGTAATCCAATTGACGGTAAAGGACCTATTGGTGGTGACCTTTATGAGATGCCTTTAGAGCGTAAAGCTCCTGGAGTTATCTATCGTCAGCCAGTTGATGAGCCAATGCAAACCGGAATTAAGTCTATTGACGCTATGATTCCAGTGGGTAGAGGACAACGTGAGTTGGTAATTGGAGACAGACAGACTGGTAAAACTACTGTATGTATTGATACCATCTTAAATCAAAAAGAATTTTATGATGCAGGTGAGCCTGTATTCTGTGTATATGTAGCAGTTGGTCAAAAAGCTTCTACAGTAGCTGGTATTGCTAAGACTCTTGAAGAAAAAGGTGCTTTAGCATATACAGTAATCGTTGCAGCAAATGCATCAGATCCTGCACCAATGCAAGTATATGCACCTTTCGCAGGAGCTGCAATTGGAGAGTATTTCAGAGATACTGGTCGTCCAGCATTAATCGTATATGATGATTTATCAAAGCAAGCGGTAGCTTATCGTGAGGTATCATTATTATTACGTCGTCCACCAGGACGTGAGGCGTATCCTGGAGACGTATTCTACTTACACTCAAGATTATTAGAGCGTGCTGCAAAAGTAATTGCAGATGATGATATCGCTAAGAACATGAATGACTTACCAGAGTCTTTAAAGCCAATCGTAAAAGGTGGTGGTTCGTTAACAGCTTTACCTATCATTGAAACTCAAGCAGGAGACGTATCAGCATATATTCCAACAAACGTAATTTCTATTACAGATGGTCAGATTTTCTTAGAGTCTGATTTATTTAACTCTGGTGTACGTCCAGCAATTAACGTAGGTATCTCGGTATCTCGTGTAGGAGGTTCGGCTCAGATTAAATCAATGAAAAAAGTATCAGGTACTTTAAAATTAGACCAAGCTCAGTTCCGTGAATTAGAAGCTTTCGCGAAGTTTGGTTCTGACTTAGATGCTGCAACTTTAAATGTAATTGAAAAAGGTAAGCGTAATGTTGAGATCTTAAAGCAAGCGCAAAACGATCCATTTACAGTAGAGGATCAGGTTGCAATTATTTATGCTGGATCTAAAAACTTATTAAAAGACGTTCCTGTAGAAAAAGTAAAAGAATTTGAAATCGATTATATCGAGTTCTTAAACGCTAAGCATAGAGGTGTTTTAGATACTTTAAAAGCAGGTAAATTAACAGATGAAGTTATAGATACTTTAACCAGTGTTTGTAAAGAATTATCTGCTAAATATGTATAATTGTCATTCCTGCTTCGGCAGGAATCTCATTATTTAAAGTTCAACTTAAATAGATTTTGTGTTTAACACAAAATGACAAACAAAACAAATGGCAAACTTAAAAGAAATACGTAATAGAATATCTTCAGTATCTTCAACGATGCAGATTACCAGTGCTATGAAAATGGTGTCTGCTGCAAAGTTAAAGAAGGCACAAGATGCTATTACAGCAATGCGTCCTTATGCAAATAAATTGACTGAACTTTTACAGAGTTTAAGTGCAACATTAGATGCAGATAGTGGAAGTAAATTTGCTGATCAACGTGACGTAAATAATGTACTTATTGTTGCTATTTCCTCAAACAGAGGTTTAGCAGGAGCATTTAACTCTAACATCATTAAGCAAGTTAGTACTCTTTTATCAGAAACGTATTCTGGTAAAAACGTTTCTATTCTTGCTATAGGTAAAAAAGTCAATGATGCATTTGGTAAAGAGGGTAATGTAATTGCTAACAAAAGTGAAGTTTTTGATGATTTAACTTTTGATAATGTTGCAGAAATTGCTGATATGATAATGAATAAGTTTATCGAAGGTGAGTATGATAAAGTAGAACTTGTTTACAATAGCTTTAAGAATGCTGCAACGCAGATCATTATGACTGAACAATTTTTACCAATTGTTCCAGTAGAAGGAGACGTAAATGTGAATTTAGATTACATCTTTGAGCCATCAAAAGAAGAAATCGTAGAAACATTAATTCCTAAATCATTAAAGACTCAGTTATATAAAGCTATCAGAGATAGTTTTGCTTCTGAACATGGTGCACGTATGACAGCTATGCATAAAGCAACAGATAATGCAACTGAATTGAGAGATCAATTAAAGTTAACTTATAACAAAGCACGTCAAGCGGCAATTACTAACGAAATCTTAGAGATTGTTGGTGGTGCTGAAGCATTAAATAGCTAAATTTTATATTAAATTGTACTAAACTTGCTTTAGTATTTCAATTTTATAGATAAGTAAAAACCTAACTTTAACGAGTTAGGTTTTTTATTTAAACATTGCAGCTAACATAGCAACAGCAATAAAAACATAGCCTATGTATAAAAACCAAGCATGCTGAGCATCGTCTTTTATTATATCTATTCTACGTTGTGTTGTTGCATCTAAAGTATCTTTAGTGCTGTAAGCTTTTTTGCAATTAGAGCACGATAGTTCTGTAGATTTACCTAAAACAAAAGGCAGTATTTTAAGAATAAATATCTTAGAAAACACCTTAACCATTAGTGTATTTTGTTCATTGCAGTGCGTACAAGACGAGTTTTTAACTATTTCTTCTGTAATAAAGCGTTTACTAGTTCCAATCATATACCTTTAGTTTAATTATTTTTAAAAATAGAATAATATTTTAGGTATACATAATAGAAGTTATAACAAAACTCTGTTCAATATAAAATCTTACATTATTATGCCTTTCATCGATTAATGGGTTGAAATATCGGCAATATAGATTGTTTTAGTATATATTGTAGTTCCAAATTTTAACCTACTTATAATGAAAAAACTAAAAAAGGCAACCTATGCCATAGTTTTTATGGTCTCTTTTTCATTTACTTTTCAATGTGCAACTTCAAGTGTTAAGTCTACTAAATTTCAAAAACAAACACCATTTATGCTTAAATCGGTTCTTTTTCAAGAATGGTATGCAGGTGTTAAAGTTGGAGATAAAGGTATAAATGTGTTTATACCAATTAGTAATCTTAATGACGGTGTTACTCTTAAGGATATTTATTTTAGAAGCTTAAGTGGAAAGCTAGTTAAAGAAAACAATAAGTACATTGCTGTTTTAAAGCAGCAGTCTTATAATTATGCACCTTTTAGTGATAGCAAGCAGATCGTTTTTCCTTTCAAACTTAGAGATAATGAATGTGTAATAAGCTATATAGAAAACGGACAAACTAAATTCTGCAAAATAAAAACGCTTAATGAAATTGCTGCAACGTATTATGAAAACGAACCAACTTCGTTTTACACAAAAAGCAATTCTAACGGAATAGCTACCCTAGATGTTGAAGATGATGATTAGAAATTAAGAGAATAATGATTGAGCCTTACCTATTAGTAAGGCTTTTTTATTCTTAGCTATAGAAGACCCATTTATATTTAATATTTTTGGACAATATCATTTTTTTAATTGAGCGGATTTAAATCTCTTTTTAAGCAAACATTTATTTACGGTTTAGCAACGGTATTACCAAGGATGCTAAGCTTTTTACTTGTTCCTTTATATACAAGCGAAGCCGTCTTAGCTAACCCTTCAGAATATGGCAAGGTTTCGGTTATTTTTTCTTATTTCGTGTTGTTTAATGTGATTTTAGCCTATGGCATGGAAACCGCTTTTTTTAGGTTTTTTAATAAGGAAGATGATAAAGATAACGTAGTTAGTACGTCTACTATTTCTCTAATGGTATCGTCCTTAGTGTTTTTTGTTTTGGCTTTAGCGTTTCAAAATCAAATCGCTTATGTTATAGATATAGATGTTAAATACATTAATCTGGTTATTTCGATATTGCTTCTAGATGCATTGGTTATAATACCATTTGCATGGTTAAGAGCTAATGAAAAACCGATGCGATATGCTGTAATTAAGATCATAAACGTAGTAATAAACATTGGTTTAAATCTATTCTTTTTGTTAGCATTAAAAGATCTGGCTGCAAACGAAAACATCTTTAGCAGTATATATAAACCCAATTTTGAGATCAGCTATATATTTATAGCCAACTTGGTAGCAAGTGCTTTTACACTATTGCTAATGGCTTCATTTTATATAAAGCTAAATTATAAGTTCGATAAAAATTTATGGCAACAAATGTTACGATATGCATTTCCGGTTTTAATAGCTGGTGTAGCATTTTCAATCAATGAAACCTTTGATCGAATTTTACTTAAAGAATTACTACCCGCAGATATTGCCGAAAGCCAAATAGGAATGTATTCAGCATGTTATAAATTAGCATTGTTTATGACGCTTTTTGCTACGGCTTATCGTTTGGGAATAGAACCTTATTTTTTTAGTCATGCAAAAACTAAAAATCCACAAAAAAACTATGCTAATATTCTAGAATTTTTTGTTGCCTTTGGGTCAATTATACTTTTAGCTGTAGTTGTTTTTGCAGATGTTTTAAAACCATTTATTATTAGAAGTGAAGCCTATTGGGAAGCTATGCAGATTGTACCAATAATTTTATTAGCTAATTTCTGTTTAGGCATTTATCATAATTTATCGGTTTGGTATAAAATTACAGACAGAACTAAGTTTGGAGCATACATTTCTATCGTTGGCGCAGTAATAACCCTTATAATAAATTTTGTGTTTATTAAAGCATATGGTTATATGGCTTCTGCTGTTGCAACATTAGTAGCTTATGCAAGCATGATGTTATTATCGTATTATTTTGGTAGAAAATATTATCCAATACCTTATAACCTAAAAAAAATAGGGTTGAACTTATTAGTTTCTATCGCTTTTTCAATGTTGTATTTTTATCAATATCGAGGTAATTATATTATAGGGATTACAATGTTAATTGTATTTTTGGGATTGGTTATTTTGCTGGAAAAGAACCAACTATTATCAGTTCTCAAAAAGCAAAAATCTAATTAAATAAAAGAATAATTATATAATACAGTTTCTTCCTTTTTGGAAGAAGGAAGATGGACAGATGAAAATTAAAATCATAAACAAATCCAGACACGATTTACCACATTACGAAACCATAGCTTCAGCTGGTATGGATTTAAGAGCGAGTATTACAGAAGCTAGAACATTAAAACCTTTAGAGCGTACTATAGTCGGTACAGGTTTATTCATAGAATTACCAATAGGCTACGAAGCTCAAGTTAGACCACGTAGTGGGTTGGCAGCTAAAAAAGGAATAACAGTATTGAATGCACCAGGTACAATAGATGCGGATTATAGAGGTGAAATAGGAGTGATTTTAGTGAATTTATCTAATGAAGATTTCGAAATTAAAAATGGGGAACGTATAGCACAATTAGTCATTGCAAAACACGAACGTGCAGAATGGGAAAGTGTTGAAGTGCTATCTGATACAGATAGAGGAGAAGGAGGCTTTGGAAGCACAGGAACTTCCTAATTCCTATATGTGCAGAAATTTCAAAATTAATTACATAAAATTCTGGTATTTCTAGGTAATATGAATTAACAAGAGTATCAGTTAAAATAACTAATAAAATAAAGAGTTTCCTTTTATCAAAGGAATAAAGTATAACACAAAAAGATACCTGCTTTCGCAGGCAATGATATGAAAATAATAGTACCAATGGCAGGTCGAGGATCTCGCCTTAGACCACATAGTTTAACAGTGCCAAAACCATTAATTCCAGTAGCAGGTCAACCTATTGTACATCGTTTAGTAAAGGATATTGCAAAAGTTTTAAAGCAGCCTATAGAAGAGATTGCATTTGTACTAGGTGATCCAGCTTTTTTTGGGAATGATGTTGTAGAAAGCTTAACAGAGCTCGCTGAAGGTTTAAATGCCAAAGCATCAATTTACAGACAAGATCAACCTTTAGGTACAGGCCATGCTATTATGAGTGCTGAGCCATCACTTTCTGGGCCAGCAGTAATAGCGTATGCAGACACATTAATAAGAGCTGAGTTTGACTTAGATCCAGAAGCAGACAGTGTTATTTGGACAAAACGAGTTGCAAACCCAGAAGCTTATGGTGTTGTAAAGCTTAATGAGAATGAAGAAATAGTTGAACTCGTTGAAAAACCTGAAACATTTGTAAGCGACCAAGCCGTTATAGGCATTTATTATTTTAAAGATGTAGCAGTTTTAAAAGAGAAATTACAAGAAGTCCTTGATGAAAATGTAATGAATGGAGGTGAATATCAAATCAATGATGGTATTAAGCGAATGATGGCAGAAGGTAAAGTTTTTAAAACAGGTACTGTAGATGAATGGATGGATTGTGGCAATAAGAATGTAACCTTAGAGACCAATGCCAAGATGCTAAACTTTTTAAAAGCAGATAACGAAGAGCAATTGGTTCATGAATCAGTAGTATTAGAAAATTCTAATATCATAGAACCGTGTTTTATTGGTGAAGGAACAATTTTACGCAATACATCTGTAGGACCACATGTTTCTATTGGTAAAGGTTGTGTTATAGAAGATTCAAGCGTTAAAAATAGCTTAATTCAAAACCAAACAACTATTAAAAATGCTAATTTAGACGAAGCTATGATTGGTAATTATGTAAAGTATAATGGCAGCTTTACTAAGATTAGTATAGGAGATTATTCTGTTTTAGAATAACATTCCTTTGAAAAAAGGAATCTCATTGACTATAGTTTGGAATAACAATTGTGTCTAATAGATATATGTATATAGTGTTGTATACTTTTAATGTAAAGCCCAATAGAGAGAAAGACTTCTTAAAAGGATGGAAGGGCTTAACCGAGTTAATACAAAAACACGAAGGGAGCTTAGGCTCTAGGTTGCACATTAAGAAACCTTTAAATTATATAGCTTACGCACAGTGGCCAAGCAAAACTCATTTTAATGCTTCAGGAAATAATTTACCAAATGAAGCTAATACATATAGAGACTTAATGAGGTCATCTTGCGAAAATATTAAGGTTTTAGAGAAACTCGAAGTGGTAAAAGATTTACTTGTAAAGTAAAATATGATTAAAAGGAAAATTAAAATAGCATTTATTGTTTTACTAGGAATGATATTCATTTCTCAAACTTCTTTTGCTCAAGTCGATTTTAATAAGCGTCCAGATGATGACTTAGGAAATGTTGAAGACGAGTTTCAAGAACATTTCTTCGAAGCCTTAAAACAAAAAGGCATTGAGAATTATGAAAGAGCTGTTGAAGCGCTTCACAGATGCTTAAATTTAGATAGCAAAAAACCTGTTATTTACTTCGAGTTGGGTAAAAATTACAATAAGCTAAAAAATTTTGGAGCAGCTGAGAAACATCTTAAAAAGGCTATTAGTATGCAACCAGACAACGAATGGTTTTTAGATGAATTGTACGATGTGTATTATCAGCAAGATGATATTAATAATGCTATAAAGACTATAAAGCAATTGGTAAAGTATCATCCAGATTATAAAGAAGATTTAGCAGCATTATACGTAAGAGAAAAAAAGTATAAACAAGCCTTAGATCTTTTAGATGAGTTAGATGAAGAATTGGGAGTAAGTGAAGCTAGAGATGCAATGCGTAACGATATTTATAGCATTACAGGCAATGCAGATGATCGTATTGAAAATCTTGAGCAACGTGTTGCTAATAATCCAAATAACGAAGAAAACCACTTAAAACTCATTTACAGATATAGCCAAACAGGGAATAAAAAGAAAGCGTATAAAGCAGCTCAAAACCTTTTAAAGGTTAAACCAGAATCTAAGTTTGTGCATTTGGCTTTATATAAATTTTATTTAGAAGACGGAAAAGTTAATGACGCTATTAACTCTGTAAAAATAGCTTTAACAAGTCCAGAAATTAACGCAGATGCTAAAGCCAAAGTATTAAAGGATTTCGTTGCTTTTGTCTCTAAAAATCCTGAGTACGAAAGCAACCTAGTTGAGATTACTGCTATGGTAGATGATAATAAGAATGCACAAACGCATAGCGATTTAGGAAGGTATTATCTTAAGTCTGGAGATAAAACAAAAGCATTATTTCATTTTAAGGAGGCTTTAAAGCAAGATTCTAACGACTTTAAGCTTATTAAAGACGTCTTATTATTACAATTAGATATGGAAGACTATGCAGCAGTTGTAAAAAGCAGTAACAATGCTTTAGAGCTGTATCCTGCTCAGCCTATTTTGTATTTAGTAAATGGAGTTGCCAATAATAAACAAGGAGATTATAAAAAAGCTATTGATAATTTAGAAATGGGTTTAGATTTTTTAATAGATAACCCTAATATGGAAGCCGATTTTTATTCAGAGTTAAGTATTGCTTACAAAGCCATTAATAATATTAATAAATCTAATACGTTTGCTAAAAAGGCACAAGCTTTAAAAGCGCAACAATAATATTTCCACGAAAGTGGGAATCTCAATAGAGAATGAAAAAACAAAAAACAAATAACATATTTAAGATTGCAATTTTTGTTAGTCTTATGGTTTTAAATTTTAGCTGTAAGTCTACCAAAAGTGTTATTGCTTCTGGTAAAGCTAGCGATAAGCTTTCTGCTAAACAAGTGATTAAGCAGCATCAAAAGAGTGATGTAGATTTTAAAACTTTAAAGGCAAGAGTTAAGATTAATGTTACACAAAATCAAAAAGAGCAAGGAGCTAGTTTTAAAATTAGAATTGAGAAAGATAAGGTTATTTGGTTAAGTGAATCAATTTTAGGCGCTGTAAGAATGATGATTACACCAAATAAAGTTCGTTTTTATAACAAATTAGATAACGAATTTTTTGATGGAGATTACAAGCTGCTTAGTAATTTTGTTGGTGTGGAATTAGATTTTTATAAGGTTCAGAATATTTTGTTGGGTCAGGCAATTTTCAGCCTAAAAAATCAATCGCATATTCTTTCGGTTAATGAAAACTCTTATGCTTTACAGCCTAAAGAACAAAGTGCTCTTTTAGAGTTATTTTATTTAATTAATCCATCTCATTTTAAGATGGATAGCTTGCAAATGTACCAACAATTAAAACGACGTTTTCTTCAGGTAGATTATAAAGCTTATCAAGAAGTGGAAAAACAAGTTTTGCCAAAAAACATTAAAATTATAGCTGTAGAAGATTCAGATCAGGTAGAAATTTCTATGGAATTTAAATCTCTGTCCTTAAATGAAGAGGTTCGTTTTCCGTTTAAAATTCCTTCAGGATATAAAGAAATAGTTATAAAAACAAATTAGATGAATTGTTCCCTTGAGATTAAGTGATCAGTGTTATAAAAGAGGGATTTTAGAGGTGTTTACAAAATGAATAAGCGATTATATGTAATTTTCTTTTTTGGGTGTTTATTATCCTCAATTTCGCTATTTGCGCAAAGCGACAAGCAAAAAAAGCTCGAAGCTGAACTTCAACAAAAGCGTAGAGAGATAAAGCAGATAAATGCATTATTGTTTTCTAAAAAGAAAGAAGAAAAATCTGCTATTACACTTTTAGAAGATCTTAACTATAAAGTTAGTGTTAGAAAAAACCTCATTAGAATCACTAACGAACAAGCCAATTTACTTACTAGAGAGATTAACACAAATCAAAAGGAAATAACAAGTCTTAGAGCGCAGTTACAAGAGCTTAAAGACGATTATGCTGCTATGATTGTAAAATCATACAAAAGCAAGTCAGAGCAAAGTAAAGTTATGTTTTTGTTATCTTCAAGTAATTTTAAGCAAGCCTATAAAAGACTACAATACATAAGGCAATATGCTAATTATCAGAAAGAACAAGGAGAAGCTATAAAAACCAAAACTAAAGCGTTACAAGCTTTAAATCTTCAATTATCTAAGCAAAAAGCAGATAAAGAAAAATTAATTAAAGAAAACAGAATAGCAAAGCGCGAGCTAGAAAAAGAACTTGATGAGCGTGAAGTATTGATGGCCTCTATAAAAGCAGATATGAGCAAGTTTACGGCTCAGATTAAGAAGAAAAGACAGGAAGCTAATCGATTAGATAAAGAAATTAATAGATTAATTAGAGAAGCAATTGCAGCCTCAAATAAAAAAGCAGGAAAGAAAACCTCTACAGGTAAATTTGTGCTCACTCCTGAAGCCAAGAAATTAGCCGATAATTTTGCTGCCAATAAAGGCAAGCTAGGTTGGCCAGTTAGAACAGGTGTTATAAAAGGTAAGTTTGGAAAGCGACGTTCATTAACAGATGCCTCAGTAACACAAAACTATAAAAGTATTTATATAGCTACTGAACCAAACTCTGATGTAAGAGCCGTATTTAATGGAGTGGTTTCAGAAGTACATGTTATGAAACGTGGAAATCCGACTATACTTGTGCGTCACGGAAATTATTTTAGTGTTTACATGAACCTTTCTTCGGTAAAGGTTACTAAAGGTGATAAGATTACAACTGGTCAAGTAATAGGTAAAGTATTTACAAATAAGATAAAGGGAGAAACACTCTTAGGTTTCAGAATTTATAAAAACGATAAAGTGCTTAACCCAGAGTATTGGTTGGCTAAGTACTAAACCCTTACGACAATATAACCTCTTCTGGTTTTTCTGTAGTGCTTACCATTAAAGTAATAATAGCGTTTGCCTTTAATTCTAACCACTTTATATTGTCTAGGTAATTTTTTAACTATAACTACAGAGGTTGGTTGAGCAACCACAACACGTTTTGCACAAGAGCTGAAGCTTAAGGCAAAAACAAAAACTAAAGTGTAAACTACATATCTCATATCATTAATAAATTTGGTTTAATGATAAGACTTATGAAATGAGTAAAGGTTTAATTGTCATTCCTACGTAGGTAAGAATCGTATGATTTTGTTAATGTATTTATTAAAGAGATTCCTGCTTTCGCAGGAATATATTACTCAAAAAGAGCTTTTAACTCAGTAGCATCAACTGGTTTCATTTTTCCTGCTAGTACTAAGCTTAATTGCTTGCGGCGCAAAGCTGCATCGTAACGTTGTTTCTCTAGGTCAGACTCTGGAATAAGTTGAGGGATTTTTACAGGTCTCCCAGTTTCATCTACTGCAACAAAAGTGTAAATAGCTTCATTAGCTTTAACACATTCACCAGATTCTCTATCTTCAATCCAAACATCTAAATATATTTCCATAGAAGATGTAAAAGCACGAGAAACTTTTGCTTCAATAGTTACAACACTACCTAAAGGTATAGATCTGTTAAAAGCTACGTGGTTAACCGAAGCAGTAACTACAATACGACGAGAATGGCGTCTTGCAGCTATACTAGCAGCTCTATCCATACGTGCTAATAATTCACCACCAAAAAGATTATTTAAAGGATTAGTTTCACTAGGTAAAACAATATCTGTAACTACAGTTTTAGACTGTAAAGCGGTTTTAGGTTGCATAAACTTTTTAAATTTTTGCAAAGATAAGCTGATTTTAGATTGTAGGTCTAAGATTTAAGATATTAATAACGTCTAAAGAGTTCAATAATTATTCGTGGAAACTAGTGGAATTCGCGCCTTAATGATTAATCTAACTTTTTAATTAAAAGCCAAGCGTCTTTATTATGCTCGTTACGGATTTTGTAAAGCGCTTTATGAGCTTCTAGCCTGGTTTCAAAACTTTCGTAGATAACCTCATATAATCCATAACGGTTTTTACCAATAGTTTTAGCTTTATAACCTAGACTTTTAAGTTGCTCAACTTTTTTGTCAGAATTGGCTTCAACTCTAAATGCACCAGCAACAATATGATAATTTCCTGTTTGCTTCTCTAACGAAAGTGTTGCGGCAGGTAATGGGTTACTAATAATAAAAGTAGCTTCTTGTACTTTAGCGTCTAATTGTGCATTAGCTTCTTCTTGTGCTAACTGATTATGATTTTCAATGGTGTTGCTGTAATATTTAGCAGCTCCAAAACCACCTAATCCTAATACAACAACAGCTGCAGCTGCATATTTTAACCAATTACGATTAGATCTTTTTTCTGGTGTAAGTACGATTGGAGCAACTTCTTCAATAGTTTCTACCTCTTCTTTGTAAACTTCGCGCTTAATGTCTGACGATGTAAAATGCGATAAACCAAAAGCATCAGTAAGGTAATTAATATGATTAGAAGGGTTAAATACTATTTTGCCTTCAGTATTTAAAACAAGTTCTCCAATGTTTTCAAACGGAATGGTTTCCCCTTCAATGAGGTGAGATTTTATGGTCTTTACCTGCTTAGATATTTTATCGTTAGCAGAAGCGTAAGGTATTTTTTCTACTTCAGCAATGTAGTTAGCCAACAAACCATCATTGTTTTGTAATTGCTCGTTAAAAGACAATACTTTTTTAGGAGGATAAAATGTACTAGTAGATTCGTGCATTTTAGCCGAAACGCGATTGCTTAAAAATGCACCAAATTCTGGTACAGTTACACAATCGTATCTATATAAAAGGTCACTGATGTAAGTCTCTAATTGCATATATCTATAGCCATTATAATAGAACTTAGAATGTAATTAAACCAAGTCCATAAATTTAGCGTAATACCTAGTTTTGCTTAAACTCGAATATCGAGTAAAACAAAATTATAAATTTTTAAACGCGAAAAAAGTTTAGTGGAATATAGTTATTAACATCAGAAAATTTAGTTTCTTGTAGTTTTGAAAATCAATATTTTAAATGACAGATCAAGATTTAATTTATGCTTTAGCCTTGCAACATGTACCTAAGATTGGTTCTACAACAGCTAAAAAATTAATTAATCATTGTGGTTCTGCTGAAGCGGTTTTGAAAGAGAAAAAAACAAGCCTTCTTAAAATTGATGGTATAGGAATAATAACCATAGAAGGACTTTTTAATAGTATTCATCTTGAAGAAGCAGAGCATGAGCTGAAGTTTATTAAAGACAATAATATTGACGTTCATTATTTTACCGAAGATACCTATCCTGAAAAATTAAAACACTGTATTGATGGTCCAATTGTATTATTTCAATCTGGAAATATCAATATAAACCGTCAACCAATTATTAGTGTTGTTGGAGCTCGAAAAATCACTACAAATGGTATAGCCTTTTGTGAAAAGTTGGTAGAATCGCTTTCACCATACAATCCCATTATTGTTTCTGGATTTGCTTATGGTACAGATATAACTGCTCAAAAAGCAGCAATTAAGCATAACTTACAAACTATTGGTTGTTTGGCGCATGGACTTAATCAAATCTATCCTAAGGTGCACAAAAAGTATGTGGCAGATGTAGAAAAACATGGTGGGTTTTACACCGATTTTTGGAGTACAGATGTGTTTGATAGAAACAATTTTTTAAAACGTAATAGAATTATTGCAGGCCTAAGTGAAGCAACTATTGTTATTGAATCGGCTGAAAAAGGAGGTAGCTTGGTTACGGCAGATATTGCAAATTCTTATAATAGAGAGGTTTTTGCAGTACCAGGACGCACAACAGATAGCCAAAGTGTTGGCTGTAATAATCTTATTAAATTTCAAAAAGCACACTTGTTATCCAATCCTATGGATGTCCCTTACTTATTAAACTGGCAGTTAAAACAAGAGCAGAAACCAGCCGTACAAAAACAACTTTTTGTAGGGTTAGAACCAGATGAAAAAATTATCTATAATTATCTTAAAGAAAAGGATAAAGAATTACTTGATGTTATAGCTTTAGAATGTAGCATTCCAACTTACAAACTTGCAGCCATTTTACTTAATATGGAGCTTAAAGGTGTGGTTAGACCTTTGCCTGGGAAGTTATTTGAGGTGATTTAAATCAAGACCTCACAGGTTTAATTTTGTAAGTTTTAGTCACCAAACCTGTGAGGTCTTTTTTCTGTAAATTATGCTTTTTAATAACCAACCTTAACTCTTACACGCTTTAACACATCATCAGCCACAAGTTTTGCCTTTGCAGCACCTTTAGCTAAAACAGCATCTAACTCATCAATGTTATTCATGTAATAATTGTAACGTTCTCTTGGCTCTGCAAAACGTTCTATAATAAGTTCATAAAGTGCTTGCTTGGCATGACCATAACCGTAATTACCGCCTTCGTAATTAGTTTTCATCTCTGATATTTGCTCTTCTGAAGCTAGTAAACTATAGATTGCAAAACAATTACAAGTTTTCCATTCTTTAGGTTCTTCTAATGGAGTGCTGTCGGTTTGTATAGACATTACTTTTTTACGAAGCTGTTTTTCTGGCAAAAAGATATTGATAAAGTTATCTCTACTTTTACTCATTTTTTCACCATCTGTACCAGGAATAAGCATAGTGTTTTCTTGTAAACGTTCTTCTGGTAAAACAAAAGCTTCACCCATTTTTGCATGAAAACGAGAAGCGACATCTCTTGTGAATTCTATATGTTGAACTTGGTCTTTTCCAACAGGAATAATCTCAGCATCATACAACAAAATATCTGCTGCCATAAGCATAGGATACATAAATAGCCCAGAATTAACATCGTCTAAACGATCTGCTTTATCCTTAAAACCATGTGCTAATTTTAAGCGTTGATAAGGAAAAAAACAGTCTAAATACCATGCAAGTTCTGTTACTTGTGGAATATCACTTTGTCTATAGAATACGGTTTTTTCGGTGTCTAGTCCAAAAGCCAACCAGGTAGCAGCTACAGAGTAGGTATTGTTTCTTAACTCTTCTGCATTTTTAATCTGAGTTAAGGTGTGTAGGTTAGCAATAAACAAATACGATTCATTGTCGCTCTTTGCGGATAGTTCTATTGCTGGTAAAATAGCACCTAATATATTACCTAAGTGTGGTGTTCCTGTACTTTGTATGCCTGTAAGTATTCTTGCCATATCAACTTCCTGCGAAAGCAGGAATCTTTTTAAAAATTAAACGATGCGCAAAGATAATTTTTTTACTAGAACTATTTACTTAGTTTTGGTGCCATGGCAATAATTAAATATCCTCTTTGGGTTTTATATCGTATATGGTTTTATATTTTGGTAGCGCTACCAATTATACTACTGTTTCCTTTTCTTTTTACGTCTATATTACGAGAAAAATGGTATCCTTATTTTTTTAAATTAGCGCGTTTTTGGGCTAAATTCATATTAATTGGTATGGGTTTTAATTATAAGATTGTTAAAGAAGAAATGCCAAACCCAAAGAAGAGTTATATGTTTATTGCTAATCATACATCTATGACAGATATTATGTTAATGCTTGTGTCTGTTAAAAATCCTTTTGTGTTTGTTGGTAAGAAAGAGTTAGCCAAACTCCCATTGTTTGGATTCTTTTACAAGCGTACTTGTATTTTGGTAGATAGAAGTAGTGCTAAGAGTAGGCAGGCTGTGTTTTTAAGAGCGCAAAGACGATTAAAACAAGGATTGAGTATATGTATTTTTCCTGAAGGCGGTGTCCCAAAAGAAGAAGTTATGTTAGACCAATTTAAAGATGGAGCTTTTAGGCTAGCTATAAACCATCAAATACCTGTAGTGCCAATTACTTTTTACGATAATAAAAAACGATTTTCGTACACATTCTTTAGTGGTAGTCCAGGACGAATGAAAGCAAAAATTCATCAATTTATGCAAACAAAGGATTTAAAAACCGAAGATACTAAAGCATTAAATAAAAAGGCTAGAGCAGTAATTTTAGATGAGTTAACCAAGAGTTTACAGAAATAGCAAAGTCAATAAAAAAGGAAAAGCCACCCTAACCACGAGCAGCTTTTTTGTCATCATTGCATTCATCATTGCTTTAACAACCTAACCTAAAACTTATAACTTAATCCTGTATATAAACCAATAAAGAATGGTCTATAATTACCAGATGTATTATTAAATGTATTTATTTGATACTTAAACTGAGGTTCAAGATTTATATTCCATTGTTTTGATAAGCTATAGTCTAATCCTAAACCAAAATTGGCACTAAAACTAGTAGTGTTTAAGTTACTTGCTTCACCAATTAAAGTTGAGGTTCCGTCTAAGTCAGCATAAATTTCATTCTGATTTAAGAAGAACGTACTAAAACCACCAATTACATTAACACCAAATTTCTTATCTAACACACGGTATTCTAACTCAAGAGGGACTTCAATAAAACTAAACCTCTGATCTATATTACCTACAATTTTCGTATTAAAAACCTCTGGAGTAGTGCTTGTGTTAAACATATTAGCGCTCATAAACGTAATATTTCCTAATCCTTCTTTTGGGTTAATGTTACGCATTGATGTTTCCGCATTTCTAGACGCAAATTCACCACCATTAAAAGCAAAAACATCTGAAGTACTTTGGCTAAGATTAACACGACTAATACCTGCTCTAACTTTTAATTTTTTAGAAATGGTGTAAGAGCCTGTAATACCATAGCTCATGTTTATGTCGCTACTCTTAGAGTTGTTATTAAATTGTTGATCTATTGATGAACCTTTACCTAGAGAACTGTAATAAACAGGCGCAATATTTGGCGCAATGCTCCACCTACTTTGTTTGTCTTCTTCTTCTTCTTTTTCATCAATATCTTCGTTGTTGTCTGCAATAGCATCTATAATAGATTCCTTGTTTTCATCTTCTTTAAGTATGGAAGTTTCTTTTTCTAATTCTTTATTGTTCTGAGTGCCTTTGTTATTTGAAGTCTCAGATTCGTTAGATGTAGTATTATCAGTAACAGTAGAGCTATTGTTTTTAATAGCTTCTTTGATAACAGATTTTATTTCAGAATCGTTAATTGTACTGTTTTTTAATATGTTGTTTTTAGAATTGTTAATGCTAGACGCTACTTTAGTACTATTGTCTTTATTTTCAATTTTAGTTAAGCTTTTGTGTTGTGTTGAAGATGCTTTTTTGTTTTTGTCAGTATTATTTACTAGTGAGTTTGATTTGGACGCATTAGGTGTTGTTAAGGCTTTATTCGAAGTGTTTTCCTTTAAGATTGATTTATCAGTTTCTTTAGAGATAGACTCATTGTCCTCATTAGAGGATTTAGCGACTTCAGTATTATTTGTTGTGTTGAGGTTGTTTTTTACATTCTGAGAATTAGAATTATTATCATTTTCTATGGAATTGTTGTTGGTTTTTTCTGTGTCAACAATTACAGGAGATTTTGAGTTGTTATTATCAGAATTAAAAATAGAAACACCAACAGTTAAGAGCAAGGCTATTGCAGCGGCAACGCCACCAATTTGCCACCAAAGCGCAATAACTCTTCGTTTTTTCTTTTTCTTAGGAAGACTTTCACTTATACGATCCCAAACTGCATCGCTAGGTGCAGCTTCAAAATCTTTAAACTTTTCTTGAAAAAGTCTGTCTATGTTTTTCTTTTCGTTCATTTTATAATGATCGCGAATTTAAATTCGCTTTGTAAGCTTCTATTTTATTTCTTAAAATCATTCTTGCTCTTGCAAGATTAGATTTTGAGGTTCCGGTAGAAATGTTAATTAACTCACTTATTTCTACATGAGAATAACCATCTAATACATATAAATTAAACACCAATCGGTATCTGTCTGGTAATTCTTGAATGATTTTTAGTAAATACTCTACACTCAAGTCTTTGTCATTTATATCTACAGTAACGTCTTCAATTTTGTTTTCATTTACAATATCAAAAACACCGATATTTTCTCTGTAGCGTTGTAATGATGTATTAATTACGATTCGCTTTAACCAACCTTCAAAAGAACCTTTACTTTTATACTGATTTATTTTACTAAATACAGTTAAAAATGCATCGTGCAGATTATCTTCTGCTTCTGCATAGTTTTTAGAATACTTAAGGCTAACCGAAAATAATTTACTCGCATACCGCTTATATAATAGGCTTTGCGCTTTAGCATCTTGTTTTATACAATTTTTTATGAGTTGCTCTAAACTCACATTTTAGTAGAGTTAATTAATAATCTTTCAGTTTTATTTTTTTGCCGTATTTCTGCCTTGGAAAACAGGCACTTCAACAATATGATATTGATCTATTCCTTGTTCATCTTCTCCTTGAAAAAACTTAAAAACATAAGTATCTGAACTTGTTACAGTAAAATCAAAATAAACAGTTACTTCTTCTGGTTCTCCAATACAATTTGCATTTTCATCTGTATATACTGTATTTACTACTGCAATTATCCTTTCATTACCATTAATTTCATAAGCAAAATCATTGAATTGATAACAGGTATTTGGTTTAATATAACTAATGTTAATAGCGTAAGTTTCTCCATAAATAAATTGCTCTGGCATATCTACGCTTACAATAGGCATGACCTCAAAATTGAAATTTTGTTGAGTGTCATTGTCTAATGAACACGAAGTGAAAATTAGAGTAAATAAAATAAATAAAGCGCTAAACTTTTTCATAAGAATGTATATTAATTCTGCTTATTAGATGCAGAAAATGTAAAAGAGTTGCGTTTAAAAATAAAAAAATCCTGATTTTAACAGGATTTTTTTATAATTTATTGATTATCATTGATTAAAGTCCGAACCTTTTCTTCTAGTTCATCCATTAAATCAGGATTATCTTTAATGAGAGACTTAACAGCATCTCGTCCTTGACCAAGTTTGGTATCTTCATAGCTAAACCAAGAGCCACTCTTTTTTACAATGTCAAACTCTACAGCTAGGTCTAAAACTTCACCAACTTTAGAAATACCTTCTCCATACATAATATCGAATTCAGCAGTTCTAAACGGAGGCGCCACTTTATTTTTTACAACCTTAACTCTAGTTTTGTTACCCATTACATTACTGTTGCTATCTTTAATTTGAGTAGATCTTCTAATATCTAAACGTACAGACGCATAAAATTTTAATGCATTTCCGCCTGTAGTGGTTTCTGGGTTACCAAACATTACTCCAATTTTTTCACGTAATTGGTTAATAAAAATCATGGTACAGTTGGTTTTGCTAATAGAAGCTGTTAACTTTCTTAATGCTTGAGACATTAATCGTGCATGCAATCCCATTTTAGAATCTCCCATTTCACCTTCAATTTCGCTTTTAGGTGTTAGTGCAGCAACAGAGTCTACAACAACAACGTCAATAGCACCAGAGCGAACAAGATTATCAGCAATTTCTAAAGCTTGTTCTCCATTGTCTGGTTGAGAAATAATTAGATTTTCTAAATCAACACCAAGCTTTTCTGCATAAAAACGGTCAAAAGCATGCTCTGCATCAATAAATGCTGCAATACCACCTGCTTTTTGAGCTTCGGCAATAGCGTGTAGTGTTAAAGTTGTTTTACCAGAAGATTCAGGACCATATATTTCTATTACTCTTCCTCTTGGGTAACCACCAACTCCCAAAGCAATATCTAAGCCTAAAGAGCCAGACGAAATAGCGTCAACATCTTCAATGGCCTGATCGCTCATTTTCATTACAGTTCCCTTTCCGTAAGCTTTATCTAACTTATCTAAAGTTAATTTTAATGCCTTTAATTTTGCTTCTTTTTCACTACTCATTTCTTTTGTTTTCTATGTTAAATTGATATCAAAAATACCACTTATTTTATTTTTTTCAATTTTTTGACGCAACCCTTTTACACTTTTTACATCTACTAAATGAAAAAGGAAAAAATTGCTATGAAATTTCGCAAAGTGTTTAGTATACACTTTGTTATTCTACAACGAATTAGTTTTAGGTTATTAGTCAAGGAAAAAAGCATCTTGGATTATTCAAGGTGCTTTTTTTTAATGTAAATTCAATAAAATCAATACCTTTGCGGCAATATATATCTAAGCTTTAGCGAAGATGAACTTTATTCTTTAACCTTAAAATTAGTATAGCATGCAACTGTACAATAACTTAAGTGCTAAAGAAAGAGCAGAACTTATTGAAAAAGCGGGAAAAGAACGCTTAACAATCTCTTTCTACAAGTACGCCAAAATTGGCAACACACAGATTTTTAGAAACCATATGTTTTTGGCATGGGATGAATTGGATGTCTTAGGCAGAATTTATATAGCTCACGAAGGTATTAATGGGCAATTATCGGTTCCGGCAGAGAATTTTGATGCGTTTAAAAATCACTTAGATACCATTACTTTTCTTGAAAACGTTAGGTTAAATGTTGCTATTGAGCACGATAATTATGCTTTCTTAAAACTAAAAGTAAAAGTGAGACATAAAATTGTTGCTGATGGTTTAAACGATGATACTTTTGATGTTACTAATAAAGGTATACATGTTAATGCCGAACAATTTAATGAGCTTATTGAAGATCCTAGTACGGTTTTGGTAGATATGCGTAATCATTACGAGAGTGAAATAGGGCATTTTAAAAATGCCATAACTCCAGATGTTGACACGTTTAGAGAATCTCTAGATTTAATTGAAGAAGATTTAAGAGAACATAAAGAGGATAAAAAGCTGGTGATGTATTGTACTGGTGGTATTCGTTGTGAAAAAGCGAGTGCGTACTATAAGCATAAAGGGTTTAAAAATGTATATCAGTTAGAAGGGGGAATCATAAATTATACTAGACAAATTGAAGCCGAAGGATTAGAGAACAAATTTATTGGTAAAAACTTTGTATTTGACCAAAGACGTTCAGAACGTATAAGCGAAGATATTATTGCTAATTGTCACCAATGTGGTAAACCTGCAGATATGCATACAAATTGTGTAAATGAAGCATGCCATCTTCTCTTTATTCAATGTGAAGAATGTAAAGAAAAGATGGATAATTGTTGTTCAACACATTGCCAAGAAATTATAAAATTACCATACGAAGAACAAAAGGCGTTAAGAAAAGGACAAGGTAATAGTAATGATATTTTTAAAAAGGGAAGAGCAAGACATTTACCTTATAAAAAGGACTTGCGTAATATTTTTGAAGCTCAAGATAATACAGCTCAATAAATGAATATTTACAAACTATTACAACTTAATAGAAAGATAAAAAGCCATAGAATAAAGTTTTTTGCGCTTTTTCTTTTTCATAAATTTAATAGACGTTATTTGGCTGTTAATCTAGATCCTGTAATGGCTTGTAATTTGCGTTGTAAAATGTGTTATTTTACTGATTCAGATTTTGTAAAAACGCTTAAAGGTCAATTAAAGCCAGAGGATGTAGAGTTAATAGCTAAAGTGATTTTTAAAAGAGCTTTAAAATTACAAATAGGCTGCGGTACTGAACCTACTTTGTATAAAAATTTAGATAAGATAGTAGCATTGGGAAAACACTATAAAGTTCCTTATATTTCTTTAACCACCAACGCAAACCTACTTACAGAAGAGCGTATTGAGACTTTACTTAAAGCAGGACTTAACGAATTTACTATTTCACTTCATGGTGTTACCAAAGAGAGCTATGAGCATTTTATGAAAAAAGCAAATTATGAAAAGTTCCAAAATGCATTTAAGGCATTTAGTAAGTTGAAAGCAACTTACGATTTTAAAGTAAGGATTAATTATACCTTTAATAAAGATAATTTTTACGAGCTTAAAGATATTTTTAAACACTTTGACGCTAAAGGTTTCGATATTCTTCAGGTTAGACCAATTCAAAGAATTGGAAATACAGAATATAATGATTTTGATATATCTACATTAGAAAAAGATTATCCTAATGTAATATCAGATATAAGAGCTAATTGTAATGCTAATAATATTATATTAATGGCACCTCAAGCATTGTCTAAATTAAAAGAGTATAATCAATCTAGCGTTATTTTTGACTATACATTTTGTTATATATCACCCAATAAATTTTGGAAAGAAGGCTTTAATTGGCGTGAAGAATCTTTTAATGATTATTCTAAAAAAATAGGCTGGGGTAAAATATTGATTTCTAATGTGTTTAAATCCAAATCCAATCTAAAAACACTATCAAATAAACTTAATTACGAAATAGAACTTAATTAAAAATAGGTTTCAAATAAAAAATTTAAAAAGAATATGCAAAAGATAGAACTTATGGCACCTGCAGGTAATTTTGAATCTTTACAAGCAGCGTTAGATAATGGAGCAGATTCTGTATATTTTGGTGTTGAGCAACTTAATATGCGTGCAAGAGCATCTATTAATTTTACTTTAGATGATTTGCCTGAGATTTCTAAACGATGTGTAGCAAAAAATGTGAGAACATATTTAACGCTTAACACTATAATTTATGATCACGATTTATCTATAGTAAAAACATTAGTAAAAAAAGCTAAAGAAGCTAATATTACTGCTGTAATTGCTATGGATCAAGCCGTTATTGCAATTGCAAGAGAATATAATATGGAGGTGCATATTTCAACTCAAATTAATATCACCAATATTGAGACTGTTAAGTTTTATGCCATGTTTGCAGATACTATGGTGTTAAGTAGAGAGTTAAGTTTACGACAAGTAAAACACATTACAGAGCTAATAGAAAAAGAGCAAATAAAAGGTCCATCAGGTAGATTGGTAGAAATAGAAATTTTCGGTCATGGTGCATTATGTATGGCAGTTTCAGGGAAATGTTACATGAGCTTACATGCTTATAATTCTTCGGCAAATAGAGGAGCTTGTAAACAAAATTGCAGAAAAAAATATACAGTTGTTGATCAGGAAACTGGTTTTGAAATGGAGTTAGATAATGAGTATATAATGTCTCCAAAAGATTTGTGTACCATAGATTTTCTAGATCAAGTAGTAGATGCTGGTATTAAAGTTTTAAAAATAGAAGGTAGAGGAAGAGCTCCAGAATATGTAGCAAAAGTTATTAGATGTTATAGAGAAGCTATTGATAGTATAGAAAATAGCACTTATTCTAAAGCACAAGTTATATCATGGATGCAAGATTTAGAAAAGGTGTATAATAGAGGTTTTTGGAGTGGTTATTATTTGGGGCAGAAGCTAGGTGAATGGAGTAAGGGTTCTGGTAGCCATGCTACACAGAAGAAAGTGTATATAGGTAAAGGGGTACACTATTTTCCTAAAGCCAAAATAGGGGAGTTTAAAATTGAAGCTTATGATATTTCTATTGGAGACTCCATTTTAATTACTGGCCCTACAACTGGCGCAAAGGAGTTTAAGCTAAATGAAATGTTAGTTAATGATGAATCTCTGGATAAGGGAAAAAAGGGAGATTCTATTACTATTCCCTTAGATTTTAGAGTGAGACCGTCAGATAAATTGTACAAGATTGTTGAGAACAAAGTAGAGGCTTAATGGTTGTTATAACGTTACAGCGTAACAAATGTATTGGTTGTAATTATTGTGTAGAGTTAGCACCACAACAATTTCAAATGTCTAAAAAAGATGGGAAATCTGTATTGTTACATACTGAAGAAAAGAAAGGTTTTTTTACGCTTAAGTCAAAAGATTATGAAATTTTAGAACCATGTCAAAATGCTTCAAAAGCTTGTCCTGTAAATATTATTACAGTAAAAGATGTTTAAAAAAAGTGCTTCGTTTTTATTTCTGAAGCACTTTTTTTCCTTAGATTTTTATCTACTTTTTTATAAGTTTAATGGTTTTCTTTTGGTTTTGTTCGCCAATAAGAGTTACAAAATATAAACCGTTAGATAGTGTTCCCATATTAAGTTGAGTAAGACCATTGGCAGAGGTTTCTTTTATGCTTATGACTGTTTTTCCTAAAACATCCACCACATTGGCAGATTTAATTTTTGTTGTTGAATTAATTGTTACAACATCATCAAATGGATTTGGGAAAATAGATGTATTATCTAAATTTTTATCTTTTATACTTAAAGCACCTACATTAAATGTATGTGTAGTAGTTTCTCCCAAATAGGTAACTTCCCATTTCCATTCACCTTCAACATCTGGAAAAGCATTCCATCTCCACCAAGAGAGTTGATAGTTATCTGTTAAGTTAAAATTCCAATTATATAAATCCGTGTTATCGGGTTTTATAATTCTAAGGTTTAAAAAAGTATCAGATTCTTGATCTTTTAAGTATACAGCAAAAAAGACCTCGTCGTTTACATTAAATTGATTGCTTAAATTAGTGGTTTCTGCATTAGGGCAATCATTAAATATAGGATCTGCAGTATGAGTTAATGCAGCATTTACAGTCGGATTTGAATAGGGTTTTTGAGATTGCCACCAAGATTCTGTGTTAAAAGTATTGCATGTGCCAGCGTAAGGGTCTACTAATTGTGTGTAAGTACTATTGGTATGTACTTCAAAATGTAAATGTGGTCCTGTAGAAACTCCAGAACTTCCCATAATGCCTAAATATTCACCTTCAGTAACCATATCTCCAACATTTTTAGAAGTTAAAGAACCGCTTTTTAAATGCCCATACCAAGCAATGCTTCCATCGTAATGTTGTATATATACTGCATTCCAAGGTGTTGTTGTGTTAAAATTGCAACTTCGATCAAAATTGCCATCACTTTTGTGAATAATTTGTCCAGCAGTTGCAGCAATGATTTCAGCTTGGTCATTATCCATGGCATACCATGCAAATGGCCACGAAAAAATATCTATGCCTTGATGATTGTACCCACTGGTAGTATCGTAAGTTTTTGTGCCGCAAAGATAGTCGGTTATTTGGTTTGGATAGTTTGGGTTATGGTCTACATAATTAGAAATTCCCCAAATCTCATTATAAGCTGTGCTTGCAGATTTTTGAACAGGCCAAGCAAAGAGAGGGTGAGTTCCACCTCTTCTTTTAGTGTTAGAAAATGCTAGTTTGTTTGTGTGTTTTAATAAATCAATACTTTCTTTTAGTTCTTTAAGTATGATTTTACGTTGTACCTTAGTTAAGCATTCAGAATTTTCAGTATTCCTAATAAATTCTCCACCAAAGGCTTCAGAAGGAGAATTTTGAGCATAATTTAGATTAAAAACTAAAAAGAAAACAAGTAAAGTAATTTTAGACCTCATGATTTAAATATATTGATTTTAAATAGCATCGGAGATACTTGATAATGTGAGCATTAAGATAAAAAATATTTTATAAAAATCTGTCAGTCAATTAATTAATAAACTGAGGAAATAATATTACCTTTACTCATTAATAAATTATGAATCCTTTATCTAAGTTATAACGCTTAGATTCTATATATATAACTCTTTTATGGCCTGTAACAGTTGTACAACTGCTAAAGACGGTCAGCCAAAAGGATGTAAAAGCAATGGGACTTGCGGTACTGATAACTGTAATAAACTCACGGTTTTTGACTGGCTGGCGAATATGTCACTTCCAAACGGACAAGAACCCTTTAAAGGGGTTGAGGTGCGTTATAAAAACGGAAGAAAACTATACTATAAAAATACAGAGAACCTTGCGTTAAGCATTGGTGATATAGTTGCAACTCAAGCAAAGACTGGACATGATATAGGTATGGTTACCTTAACTGGCGAGTTGGTACGAGTGCAAATGAAGCGTAAAAAAATTAATATTGAAGACGCTGAAAATGTATTAAAAATTTATAGAAAAGCATCTCAAAAAGATATTGATATTTGGTCTAAGTCTCGCGAAAAAGAAGAACCAATGAAGGTTAAGGCAAGGCAATTTGCTATTGATTTAAACCTTAAAATGAAGATATCTGATATTGAATATCAAGGAGATGGAAGTAAAGCAACTTTTTATTATACCGCAGAAGAACGTGTAGATTTTAGAGAATTAATTAAGGTTTTTGCACGAGAGTTTAGAACAAGAATAGAAATGCGCCAAGTAGGTTTTAGACAAGAAGCAGCTAGATTAGGTGGTATTGGTTCTTGCGGAAGAGAATTGTGTTGCTCTACTTGGTTAACCGATTTTAGATCGGTAAGTACTTCAGCAGCTAGATATCAGCAATTATCTTTAAATCCATTAAAATTGGCAGGGCAATGTGGTAAATTAAAGTGCTGTCTTAATTACGAGTTAGACGCTTATCAAGATGCTTTAAAGTCATTTCCAAAGAAGGAAATTAAATTGTATACTGAGAAAGGTGCAGCAGTATGTCAAAAGACAGATATCTTTAAAGGATTAATGTGGTATGCTTATGAAGGTGAGTGGATGAATTGGCATATTATTACTACAGAACAGGCAAACGAAATCATCGCAATTAATAAGAAAAAACAAAAAGTTGCTAGTTTAGAAGAGTATGCTTCAGAGCATCTAGAAGACACTAAAACAGAATTTGAAAACGTTGTAGGACAAGACAGTTTAACACGTTTCGATAATCCAAAGTCAAAAAAGAAACGTAAAAATAATAGGAACAGAAATAAAAATCGAAACAAAAACCGCAATCAAAAACAAAATGCAAAAAAGAACTAGTTTGTTATTACTAGCACTTGTTAGTTTATCTTTAGTTACAAGTTGCGATTCTAAAATGGTATATGACGAATATAAATCTGTTCCGAATGAATGGCATAAAGACTCTATAACAAGCTTTAATTTTAAAGCTCCAGATACCATTAATAATTATAATCTTTTTGTTAATCTTAGAAATACTAATGATTATAAGTTCAGTAATTTATTTCTTATTGTAGAATTAAACTATCCTAATGGAAAAGCCATTAAAGACACTTTAGAATACAAAATGGCAGCACCAAATGGTGAGTTTTTAGGATCTGGTTTTACAGATGTTAAAGAAAATAAGTTGTGGTATAGAGGCTATCAGTCGGCATTTCATTTTACTGAAAATGGTGATTATAGTGTAGATATTCAGCATGCAATGCGAAAAAATGGAGATGTTAATGGAGTAGAAAATTTAGAAGGTATAACAGATATAGGTTTTAGAATAGAAATAGTGCAATAAGTATAATTATGGCAAAAAAGAAAACAACAAAATCAAAAGCAGAAGTAATTGACTTTTCGAAATATGTAAGATGGTTCTGGATGCTTTTTTCAGGTGGAATTCTAGCAGTTGTACTTTTATTTTTATTTGCTTCTTGGGGATTTTTAGGTGAAATGCCAGATCATACCAAATTAGAGAACCCTGAAACCAATTTAGCTACTGAGATTATATCCTCAGATGGAAAAACCTTAGGTAAGTTTTATTTTAACGATAATAGAACACCAGTTAGTTATGAAGATTTACCTAAAAATTTAGTAGATGCTTTAATTGCAACTGAAGATGCACGTTTTCACGATCATTCAGGTATTGATGCTAGAGGAACTTTGCGAGCCTTTTTCTTTTTAGGCGGTAGAGGTGGAGCCAGTACAATTTCTCAGCAATTGGCTAGACAGTTATTTGTTGGAGTCGCATCTCAAAGCACACTCGAAAGACTTACACAAAAAATAAAAGAATGGGTTATTGCAATTAGGTTAGAAAGACAATACACCAAAGAAGAGATTATTGCCATGTACTTCAATATTTATGATTTTGGTAATAATGGTGATGGTATTCGTTCTGCTTCAAGAATTTATTTTGGTAAAGAACCTAAAGATTTAGACATGAAAGAATCAGCAATGTTGGTTGGAATGTTTAAAAATTCATCACTTTATAACCCAAGACGAAATCCTGTTGGAGTTAAAAATAGGCGTAATGTGGTTTTGGCTCAAATGCATAAGTATGAATATCTCTCAGAAGAGGTGAAAGATTCATTACAGGCAACGGAGCTAGATTTAAACTACACACCAGAAACTCATAACCAAGGTATTGCTACTTATTTTAGAGAATACCTTAGAGGCTTTATGAAAGAATGGGTAAAAAAAGAGGAAAACAGAAAGCCAGATGGTAGCAAGTACGATATTACTAGCGACGGTTTAAAAGTATTTGTAACCATTGATTCGCGTATGCAAAAATATGCAGAAGAAGCTATAGCAAAGCATATGCCAAGACTTCAAGCAGAGTTTGATCACCAAAATACTCCAAAGCGAAACCCAACAGCCCCATTTTTAGAATTAGATAAATCAGAGATAGATAGGTTAATGAAAAATGGAATGCGTAGAGGAGAACGCTGGAGGATTTTAAAGAACCAAGGAAAGTCTAATAAAGAAATAGAAGCGTCATTTTATAAACCTGTAGAAATGCGCGTTTTTAAATGGATAGATGGTGAAGTAGGTGAAGTAGATACGGTGATGAAGCCTATAGATTCTATGCGTTATTACAAATCGTTTTTGCATCCAGGTATGATGTCTATGGATCCTTCAAACGGTCATGTAAAAGCTTGGGTTGGTGGCATGAATTATAAGCATTTTAAGTACGACATGGTGAAGCAAGGTAAGCGTCAGGTAGGTTCAACCTTTAAGCCTTTTGTGTATGCTACTGCTATAGACCAATTGCAAGTGTCACCTTGCGATTCTTTCCCAAGAACACCAATTACTATTGAGGCAGAGAAATTTGGAAATCCAGAACCTTGGACGACTAAAAATTCCGATGGCAATTACTCAGGTAAACAAACCTTAAAAGATGCTTTGGCGAGTTCTACCAATACAGTTACAGCGCGTTTAATGAATGAGATTGGTCCGCAACCCGTAGTAGAAATGGCAAAAAAACTTGGTGTAGAACAAGATATTTTACCTGTGCCTGCTATTGCTCTTGGTACAGCAGATATTAGTGTATATGAGATGGTTGCAGCCTATTCTACCTTTGCTAATAAGGGAGTTTATAATAAACCTGTAATGGTAACACGTATTGAAGATAAAAACGGAACGGTATTGTATCAAGTAGCTCCAGAAAGTAAGGATGTGCTAAGTGAAGAAGTGGCTTATGTTACGGTTAATTTAATGGAAGGTGTTACACAAGCTGGTTCTGGTAGACGTTTAAGACATACAGGTGTTGATAAGTATAATCCAATGTATCGAGAGATAATGACAGGTTATCCATACGAATTCAACAATCCTATAGCTGGTAAAACTGGTACCACGCAAAACCAAAGTGATGGTTGGTTTATGGGTATGGTGCCTAACTTAGTTACAGGTGTTTGGGTAGGTGCAGAAGATAGAGCGGCTCATTTTAGCAGTATTACTTACGGACAAGGAGCTTCTATGGCTTTACCAATTTGGGGTTTGTATATGAAGGCGTGTTATGCAGATAAAGATTTAAATGTTTCTAAAGATGAATTTGAAGAACCTTCTGAGCTTAATATTAACATAGATTGTACAGCTTTAGATGAAGGTGATCTTGGTTCAGACACAAACGAAGAAGAAGAACAGCCAGATGTTGTGGACTTCTAAGATTTACTAAAGCCACACCCTTATTTTATAACTTTAAACTATTTATTTAGCACTTTGTTTTGTATTTTTCCAAAAGGAAAAATATTAAACTTATGATTAATAAAAAAGTAGCTAATGTTACTGAAGCTTTACATGGAGTAAAGGATAATATGACCTTTATGCTTGGTGGTTTTGGTTTATCTGGTATACCAGAAAACTCAATAGCAGAGCTTGTAAAGTTAAATGTTAAAGGATTAACCTGTATTTCTAATAATGCAGGTGTAGATGATTTTGGTTTGGGTTTATTACTTCAGCAAAAACAAATCAAAAAAATGATATCATCTTACGTTGGTGAGAATGATGAGTTTGAACGCCAAATGCTATCAGGTGAGCTCGAGGTAGAATTAATACCACAAGGAACTTTAGCAGAACGTGCAAGAGCAGCTCAAGCTGGTTTCCCAGCATTTTATACTCCAGCAGGTTACGGAACCGAAGTAGCAGAAGGAAAAGAAACTAGAGAGTTTAATGGGAAAATGTATGTTTTAGAACATGCGTTTGATGCAGATTTTGGTTTTATAAAAGCTTGGAAAGGGGATGCAGCAGGTAATTTAATTTTTAAGGGTACTGCACGGAATTTTAATCCTAATATGTGTGGTGCTGCCAAGATAACTGTAGCAGAGGTAGAAGAACTAGTGCCAGTTGGTGAGTTAGATCCTAATCAAATTCATATACCAGGAATTTTTGTGCAACGTATTTTTAAAGGTGCGCATTATGAAAAACGAATTGAGCAAAGAACTGTAAGACAAAGAAGTTAATTATGTTAGATAAAAACGGAATAGCTAAGCGAATTGCTAGAGAGGTTAAAGATGGATATTATGTTAATCTAGGTATAGGTATACCAACTTTGGTGGCCAATTTTGTGAGAGAAGATATTGAAGTAGAGTTTCAAAGTGAAAACGGAGTTCTAGGTATGGGGCCATTTCCTTTTGAAGGAGAGGAAGATGCTGATGTTATTAATGCTGGTAAACAAACCATTACTACATTACCAGGTGCATCTTTTTTTGATTCAGCAATGAGTTTTTCTATGATTAGAGGTAAGCATGTAGATTTAACCATACTTGGAGCTATGGAGGTTGATGAAAACGGTGATATTGCCAATTGGAAGATACCAGGGAAGATGGTTAAAGGTATGGGAGGTGCTATGGATTTAGTTGCTAGTGCAGAAAATATTATCGTTGCTATGATGCATACAAATAGAGCAGGAGCTTCAAAATTATTAAAAAGATGTTCTTTACCTCTAACAGGTGTTGGTTGCGTAAAAAAAATAGTAACAAACATGGCTGTTATTGAGGTAACTTCACAAGGTTTTAAATTGTTAGAACGTGCACCAGGTGTTTCAGTAGTGGACATAAAAAATGCTACAGAAGGGCATTTAATTATTGAAGGTGAAATACCAGAAATGCAGATATAGATAATACTTCTTTTAAATCCTAATAATTAGCCACATTTTATATGTGGTTTTTTTGTAGGAAATTTCAATTTTATTTACTATAAATGTTAAAAAAATACGTATTTTATCGATTAATAACGTAATACAACTTGTTTTTTTGAAAATTATTGCATCTTAGTAATCCCAAATAACAAATTAAATTAACCTAAATTTACCATAAACTTAATTTATTGATTTTGCCCCAAATCTAGCATAAACTAAAGCTTATGAAAACCAAATCAAATCTACCAGAACCTACTTTAAATGAAAATCTATTGTTTTCAAATTTTAAAAGCACCATGAGAGTTGTTTCTGGTGTTTTTAAATTAACTAAGAAATTATTCATGCTATAATCCTTTCGGAATAGCATGAATTAATTTTTTGGTGTAATCTTGTTTAGGTGATTTGTAAATTGTATCAGCATCTCCTATTTCTTCAACTTTTCCTTTATTCATAACTAACAATTGATCTGCCATATATTTTACAACAGCAAGGTCGTGAGAAATAAAAATGTAGGTAAAACCAAATAGAGATTTTAATTCGTTTAATAAATTTAAAACTTGCGCTTGAACAGAAATATCTAATGCAGAAACAGATTCGTCACAAACAATAAGTTGAGGTTTTAATGCAATAGTTCTGGCAATACCAATTCGTTGACGTTGACCACCAGAAAACTCGTGAGGATATTTATAAAAACAAGATTCATCTAAACCAACCTTTATTAATAGGTCTAAAACTTTTTGTTTTCGCTCTGCATTAGAAGTTCCTATACCATGTACTTTCATAGGTTCCATAATAGCATTACCAACGGTTAGTCTTGGGTTTAATGAGGCAAATGGATCTTGAAATATAATCTGAATCTCTTTTCTTAATTCTCTAAGTTCAGAAGATTTTAAATTCGTAATATCTTTTCCTTTGTATTTTATGATGCCTGATGTTACTTTATCTAATTGGGTTATGGCATTACCGAGTGTTGATTTACCGCAGCCAGATTCACCAACTAGTCCAAGCGTTTCACCAGGATAAACCTTAAAGCTTACTCCATTAATAGCTTTAAAAGCACTGTTTTTTGAAAAGAATCCTTTTTTTGAGAGATAAACTTTTTCAATATCAATAACCTCAAGCAGTGGTTTTTGTGAATATAAGGCTTTGTGATGTTCTGTTCTGTTAGATTCTGATATGATAGAATTATCAATATCTTCACTCATAAAATCTGCTATAGTAGGTAGTTTTTTTAACCTATAATCTGTAGATGGTCTTGCTCCTATTAATGCTTTAGTATAATTATGCTTAGGCTGTTTAAATATGAATTCGGTTTTTCCTTGTTCTACAATTTCACCTTTGTACATTACCAAAACCTTATCTGCAAGCTCAGAAACTAGTGACAAGTCGTGAGAAATAAAAAGAATGCTCATCTTGGTCTCTTTTTGTATATCTTTTAATAGACTTAATATGTCTTTTTGTACAGTAACGTCAAGAGCAGTTGTTGGCTCGTCTGCAATAAGTAATTTAGGTTTAAGAGCAATAGCCATAGCAATCATAACCCGTTGCTTTTGACCACCAGATATTTCGTGAGGATAAGACTTAAATACTCTTTTAGGGTTAGGGAGTTTTACTTTTTCAAAAAGTGAAAGTACTTCGGCTTTAATTTCTGATTTAGATAATTGAGAATGTAATTTTAATATTTCTTCAACTTGTTTTCCGCATTGCATTGATGGGTTTAATGAACTCATGGGTTCTTGAAAAATCATTGCAATTTCATTACCTCGTATTGCTTGAAATTCTTTATTAGAAAACTGAGTAAGTTCTTTTTTATCAAAGCAAATAGAACCAGAAGTGATTTTAGATATGGCTTTAGGTAGCAAACCCATTATGGCAAGTGACGATACAGATTTACCTGAGCCAGATTCTCCTATAATAGCAACTATTTCATTAGAGTGTACTCGAAATGATATCGATTTAATGATTTCCTTTTCTTTACTACCATCTATAAATGAAATAGAAAGATTATCTATTTTAAGCAAATTTTGTTCAGCCATATGTAAAAATAAATAAAATCAATAATCAAAGGTTATAGTGTTTTTATTGCTCTTAAGAATTGATTTAAATATTGTTTTTATAAATCTCTGATTGTGAGTTATTAAGTTCTTTCAAAATACACTTAATCGATTTTTTATGCATTTAATCTAATTTTTAAAATATTTTATAATATATTAGCCGAAAGAAAATTCATTTTAAAGCCTCAAAGCAAATGAAAAAGATTACTATAACTCTATCAGTTATCTTATTATTTCTGGTCACTATAAATGCTCAGAATCTAGAAAAAATTAAAGCCGAAAATTATATTGAAACTAAAGGTGAATTGACATTCACTTTTCAAATGAGTACTACTGGTTTAAAAGACTTTGAAAATAAATTATCTATAGTTCATTATGATCCAGATAGCAATATTGTAAAAGCTTGGGCGAATGAAGAACAATTTAGATTTTTTGAAGCTTTAAATATTCCTTATCAGGTTCCTGAAAATGAAAATGAAGTTGACGAAAATTCTATCTATGATGTAAGACCTTTAGCAAGTAGAGGTATGATGTCTACACTTACCTTTCCATTAGGAAGTTACCCAACTTATGCAGAATACGCTCAGCAAATGCAAGATTTTGAAGACGATTATCCTGCTTTAGTAGAAAAAGTAAGTATAGGTGCTACAGGACAAGGTGACAAAGAGCTTCTGTTTGTAAAGATTTCTGATAATGTATCTGTTGACGAGGCTGAACCAAAGCTAATGTTTACCTCATCTATGCATGGTGACGACATTGCAGGTTACCCTATGATGCTAACATTAATTGATTATATATTAACGGTATATAATGATACAGGACACACAGACCATGCCAGAGTAAAAAACTTAGTAGAGAATGCTGAGATTTGGATTAATCCGAGCGCAAATCCTGATGGAACTTACCATAACAGTGCATCTAACACTTCTGTCGCAAATGCAAGACGAGGAAATGGCAACAATATAGATCTTAACAGAAATTATCCAGATAACGTTCAGGGAGCTCATCCAGATGGTGAAGTATATCAAACAGAAACCATTGCATTTATGAACTTTGCTGACCAACACAATTTTGTTATTGCAGCAAATTTTCACGGAGGTACAGAATTGGTAAATTACCCTTTTGATAATGCTTATGCTTCATCGCAATACACACATGCTGACGGTGATTGGTATGAGTTTGTTGGTGTAGAATACGCAACGCATTGCCAAACAGATGCTAATGCTGGTAACACATCAACACCTTCTTACACAAATAAAGCATCTTATATGACGGATGATGAGGATAGTAGTGTTTATCCAAGCCCTGGTGTAACCCATGGAGCTGAATGGTATCGTGTATATGGAGGGCGTCAAGATTATATGAATTTTTATCATCAATGTAGAGAAACAACTATTGAGCTGTCTGACACTAAAATTTTACCTGAAAGCTCTCTTATAGATTACTGGTATTATAACAGAGATGCACTGTTAGATTATTTAACACAAGGTACTTATGGATTTAGAGGTGTTGTAAAAGATGCTTCAACCACAAATACAATAGAAGGTGCTACTATTACAGTTGTTGGGCATGATGCCTATGGTTCTGAGGTTTCTTCAGATACTAATGGTGATTTTTACAGACCAATAAAAGGTGGTACTTACAATTTAACAATTAGTGCACCATGCTATCAGTCAGTAACATTAAGTAATCAATCTATTTCAGATTATACTATTGTAGACTTATCAGATATTTTGTTAACACCATTAACACCATCTATACCTAATAGTTTAAATGCAACAGCAATTACAGCAAGTACAGCAGATTTAGGTTGGACGTCTTCTGAAGCTACCTTTGATTTAAGATATAGAGAGGTTGGCTCGGGCTCTTGGACAGATGTTTTAGGATTGTCTACAAACTCTAACAGTCTTTCGGCTTTAAATCCAGATACAAATTATGAATACCAAGTGCGTTCTAAATGCGAATCAAATACTTCATCGTATTCTCCTAGTTTCTTATTTGCAACATTAACAGTAAGTTATTGTTCTTCATCAGGAACTACTCAGTATGAAACAGGTGTGACACGAGTTGTTTTTGGTGATATTGACCATGTAGATGGTCCATTAAAAGATAACGGATATGAGAATTTTACTAATATAAGTACTAATGTTACTCAAGGAACAACAGTAGACCTTACAGTTAGAGTTAATACAGATGGGGGTTACACGGTTCATGCATTTGCATGGATTGATTGGAATAAGAATGGGGATTTTAATGATAGTGGAGAAGAATATGATTTAGGCGATATAACTAATGTGTCAAACGGAGCTTTGCCAACATTATCTATTGCAATTCCTGAGAGTATGAATTTTGGTAATACAAGGATGAGAGTTTCTGCTAGGTACAATGATAATCCATCATATTGCCAAAATGATTTTGATGGAGAAGTTGAAGATTATACTGTGAATGTAAGATATAATGGTTTAAGATATTCAGGAGGTACTTGGATTCCAAGCGCACCAAGTGGATCTACATCTTCAGAAGATGTACTTGTTGAAGAGGGCACTTATAATGTGAATTCTGCAATTAGTGTTAATAACATTACAGTAAACTCAGGTGCTACTATAAATGTTGATAAAAGTGAATCAATTACTGTAGCAGGAAACATAACTAATAATGGGGAATTTATTTTAAATTCAGATTCTAATGAGTTCTCAAGTTTAATGGTAGATGGCACAGTAACAGGGGATATTAAGTATAACCGTTATGCAAATTCAAATGCAGGTGGTAATGATTTAATAGCTCCTCCTGTGAGCGGTCAATCGTTTGTAGATTTCTTATCTAACAATAGCAATGTTTTGTCTAATTCAGGCCAAACCTTATATTTATTTGGACCTTTTGAAAAACCTTCTAATGATTATGTACTGTTTGCAAACAATGAAACAGCAAACTTAGAAGCTGGTAAAGGTTATAGAGTGGCATCAACAGATAATGGAACATTTACATTCTCTGGTAATGTAAGTACAGGAAATGTTACAGTCCCTATAGTAAAAGTAGGTTCTAACTTCGATAAATGGAATTTAATAGGTAATCCTTACACAACTTATATTTCACTTGCAGATTTCTTAGCAGCAAATATCTCAGAATTAGATCCGTTTAGTGCAGCTATCTATGGATATGATGCAGACACTTCTAATGGGAGTAATTGGACCATTTGGAATTTAGCATACTCAGATGCAAACCCAGGAGCATTAATTGCACCAGGACAAGGGTTTTTTGTGTCTTCTAAAAATGGTGGAGCAAATATATCTTTCACACCATCAATGAGAGCTATTGGAACATCTGATGATTTTATTGCAGGTAGAAACAATAATACTATTGGACATTCTATTTTAAGAATGACAACTTCAGAAAATACTTTTGAAACGGAGATATATTTTAATGATAATTCAACTTTAGGATTAGATTTAGGATATGATGCCGAACACTTTGGTGGAGCGCCATCAGGTTTTTCAATCTATTCTAAGTTAGCAGAAAATAATCAAGGTTTAGATATGGCTATTCAATCTATCAGTACTAATGATATTAGTGATACAACTGTAATTCCTTTAGGTGTTAATGTGGCATCAGGGCAAGAGGTAATGATTAGCATAGAGAACACTAATGTAACTCAAGATATTTATTTAGAAGATATTGAGACAAATACTTTAACACAATTAAATACATCTAATTATAGTTTTACTCCAGATACAGATTTAACAGATACAGGTAGATTCTACTTAAGATTTGGACAGAGTACTTTATCAACTAATACTTCAGAACTAGATAATATATTAATATATAATAATGTTGATATAAAACAGTTAATAATAAGAGGTTTGTTGAATTATGAAACCACATTGACACTTTTTGATATACAAGGAAGAAAGGTGCTAAGTAAAGACTTAGATATGAATAGTGTTATAAATACGATAAATACAAATAGTCTTGTAAAAGGTGTTTATCTAGTTCAACTTAATAATAAAGAACACTTAATGACTCAAAAGATCATTATTAGGTAATATTGAATATATGATGATACAAAAAGCTCATGAATTTCATGAGCTTTTTGTATTTTAAGTACTAAAGTAACCGCATTCTTACTTTTGATTACGGTTTTTCCGCACATTTTTAAAATTTAGGGTAATAAATTAGTATGACTAGTTTTTTGAGGCGAATAATTGGTTAATTTCAAGCAGAAAGCTATTAATAAATTTATCATTTAACCCTAACATTATGAGATTAAAATTATTATTGTTCATCGCAATGATGACATCGACCATTATATGGTCTCAGAGTAATGACTTATGGCAAAAAACACGCTCTAACACCAGTACTACTCTAAAAGAAAACCATCAATCTTTAAAAGAGTTTCATACATTTAGTTTGAACATTGATGCACTAAGGCAATCCTTAAATGGTGTTGCGAAACGAAACAATTTTTCTGTTTCATCAAACACTATTTTATCTTTTCCAAATTCTGAAGGAAAACTAGAGCGCTTTTCAATCAAGGAAGCGTCTGTAATGCATCCTGATTTGCAAGCAAGGTTTCCAGATATTAGATCTTACGTTGGTCAAGGAATAGACGATGCGTCTTCTATACTAAGGTTTAGTGTTTCTCCTGAAGGATTTAGTGGAATGATGCTTTCATCAAACGGAAGAAATACTTTTATAGAGCCAATAAACCAAGGCTCAAACAACTATATCATATTTAACAGAAAAGACAGAATAAATTATAATAATGATTTTGAATGTTCTGTTTCTGAAGACATAAATACTGCAATAGGCAGTGGTTTTGCTTTAAGAAATGCGGACGATTCTATTTTAAGAACCTACCGTTTAGCAGTTTCTGCAACAGGTGAATATACTCAATTTCATGGAGGTACAAAAGCACAAGCTTTAGCTGCAATTAATACCACAATGACAAGAGTCAATGGTATTTTTGAAGTAGATTTTAATGTCACCATGATATTAATTTCTAACACTGATGATGTTATATACACAAGCACATCTTCTGATCCTTATGGTAATTCCACAAGTGGTTATAATTCTCAACTACAGAACACCCTAACATCTGTTATAGGAGAGTCTAATTACGATATAGGGCATTTATTTGCTAACCTTCAAAACAATGGTAATGCAGGTTGTATAGGGTGTGTTTGTGTTAATAACCAAAAAGGAAGTGGTTGGACTTCGGCTACAAATCCTGTTGGTGATGCTTTTGATGTAGACTATGTCGCTCATGAAATGGGGCATCAATTTGGTGCAAACCATACTTGGACGCATGGTGGTAATGAAGGTACTAATGTACAGTTTGAGCCTGGAAGTGGTTCTACCATTATGAGTTATGCAGGTATTACTGGTACTAATACAGATGTACAGCCTAATGTGCACCCTAATTTTCATGCAGCTTCAATAGAGCAAGTTACCGATTATATAAAAACAACAAGTTGTCAAACTAACACCAATACAGGTAACGCAGTGCCTATTGTAAATGCAGGATCTAATTATACAATTCCTAAAGGAACACCTTTTATTTTAGAAGGCTCAGCTACAGATGCTGACACACCATCTAACGCTCTAACCTATAGTTGGGAGCAACTGGATGAGAATAATGCATCTAGTACAATTCCTAGTGCAACTGCAACTACAGGTGTAGCTTTTAGGGCTTACGAGCCAAGCTCAGAATCTTATAGGTACTTTCCAAGATTAGAAACTATAAAAACAGGAGCGACTTCATGGAAATGGGAAGTAGTGCCTAATGTAGCAAGAACATTAAACTTTAGACTTACTGTTAGAGATAATGTTGCAGGAGGCGGAACCAATAATAGTGATGATATGGTGGTTACTGTTAATGGTACTGCAGGTCCTTTTGTTGTAAACTCACCTAATACAAACGTTACATGGAATGCTGGTACAACTCAAAATGTAAATTGGGATGTTGCAGGTACTACAGCAAATGGTGTAAATGCAGCTAATGTTGATATTTTATTATCAACAGATGGAGGAGATACTTATCCAATAACTTTGGCATCAGGTGTTGCGAATGATGGCTCACACGATATTGTTGTTCCTGATAATCAAGGAACTCAAAACAGAATTATGGTAAGAGGGTCTAATAATATATTTTTCGATATATCTAATACCAATTTTATAATTGGTCCACCAGTAGTTTGTAGTGCAGATGTTCCTACTGGTTTAGCAGCATCTAACATAGCCGAAACTACAGCAACATTAAGTTGGACAGCTGTGCCAGGAGCTACTTACGATTTAAGATATAGAGAAACAGGAGCTTCTAGCTGGACAACAATAGCAGTAACTGGAGTGTCTTCAAATCTATCAGGCTTAACCGCTCTAACACAATATGAAGCTCAGGTGAGAAGTAAGTGTTCTGGAGGATCAAACTCTGCATATAGTAGCTTAATTAATTTTACGACAACAGATGTGCAATTAAACTATTGCAATTCTGCGAGTACAAATGTTAATGACGAATATATAAGTAGAGTGCAATTAAATACTATAGATAATACATCTGGAGCTCAATTTTATTCAGATTTTACTAATATTTCTACCACTCTAACTAAAGGCTCTCAATATACCATAACGATTACTCCAACATGGACAGGAACAGCTTATAATGAAGCTTATGGTGTTTGGATAGATTATAATAGAGATGGTGATTTTTCAGATGCAGGTGAAGAAGTATTTACTTTAGCACCAACACAATCAACACCAGTAAGTGGTAGCTTTACGATTCCTTCTGGTGCAGTAGAGAACTCTACAAGAATGAGAGTAACTTTACGCTATAACCAAATTCCTGGTCCTTGTGATAGTTTTACTTATGGTGAAGTAGAGGATTACACAGTAGTAATCGAGGGAAGTGGACCAGATACGGAAGCACCAGTTATTACTCTAAACGGATCTTCTACTTTAGATTTAGAATTAGGGGATACTTATACAGAATTAGGAGCAACTGCAACAGATAATGTAGATGGAGATTTAACTTCTAGTATTGTTGTTGGTGGAGATGTTGTAAATACAAGTTTAGTTGGTTCTTATACGGTGACTTATAATGTAAGTGATGCAGCAGGTAATGCTGCAACAGAAGTTACAAGAACTGTAAATGTAAATGCAGACACAACACCACCAGTAATTACTTTAATTGGAGCATCAACTATAAACTTAAATGTTGGTGATGCATATAATGAGTTAGGTGCAACAGCTACTGATAATTTTGATGGTGATATTAGTGCAAATATTGTTATTACAGGATCAGTTAATACATCTAATGCAGGTACATATTTTGTTAATTATAATGTAAGTGATAGTTCTGGTAATGTTGCTGCTCAAGTTACAAGAACAGTAAATGTAAATGCAGATACAACACCGCCAGTAATTACATTAATTGGTTCATCTACAATAAATCTTACAGTTGGTGATACTTATACAGATCAAGGAGCAACAGCTACAGATAATCTTGATGGAGATTTAACAAGTAGTATTGT
>NZ_JAOARH010000092.1 GCF_025210595.1 Winogradskyella sp. | reverse complement strand
TACAAGTAAGACATGCTTTTGATAGTAATGATTTTCCGTATAGTACCACAGAATTATCTTTAGGTTATCGCTATAGAATTATCAATAAAGAAACATTTTCTATTTATGGCCAAATGAAATTGGCGACATTAAATTTTTCTAATTCTAGCTATATTAATGAAGACGATATGGAAGTAGACGTTAACGAAACCTCGTTTGACATTCCTTTTATTTTTGGTGTTGGCTCAGATATTAAAATAGGTAAAAATAGTTTTATCACCATTATTTATGGTGAACTATTTGCGTTTTTCTTAGACAACCAAGGCAATTTTTCTACTGATATTGCAATAGGCTATAAATTTAATTTGTAAAATAATGCGTTTGCGAAATTTTAAAACTTCTAATCCTATTTTTAACGGCTATTTTTGGGAGGATGGTAGGTCTTCTACCAAGACCATGTCTGTTTTTGGAGTTTTTGTTAAATCCATGATTGGAATTTTGATTATCGCTGCTATTACTGTTTATCTCTGGAAACTCAACGAAACAGGTGTTCCTATGAAATGGTTTAGATTAGGAGGTATGCTTGGCGCCATTATTATAAGCGTACTCATATCTTTTAAGCAAAACTGGGCTCATATTTTAGTACCATTATACATTATTGCAAAAGGATTTTTTTTAGGAGGATTTTCGGCTTACGCACATCGCAATTTCCCAGAGTTACCCTATCAGGCTATTGGTGTAACCATAGTTACTTTTTTTGTAATGCTTTTATTATACCAACTAAGAATTATTGTAGTCACCAAAAAAATACGAAGCGTTATTATAACAGCTACTGTAAGTATTATGGTTGTGTATTTAATATCTTGGATTCTCGGTTTTTTTGGAATTAAAACCTATATCTGGGGAACATCTTGGTTTGCCATTGGCTTTAATGTATTGGCAGCTATTGTAGCATCTTTTGCGCTACTTTTAGATTTTGATTATATAGAACGTTACAAAAACAAAGCACCTAAACAAAAGGAATGGCTAGCAACCTGGGGACTTTTAGCAACACTTATCTGGCTATATATTGAAGTATTACGATTAATGCAGAAGTTGGCAATACGGTTTTAATCAATCCTTACAATAACAGGTAATTCAAAAGCTGTTGTTACTTGCTGACCTCTTTTAATTGCTGGATAAATTCTCGGAATACCTTTTAAACTCTGCCGAAGTAGACTATCTATATGCGGAATCTGATTTTGAGTTTCGGGTTTAATGCTAATATGTTCTATTTCTAAGCGACCGTTATTATCTATTATTAGTTTTAATCGTATGGTATCGTTAACATCTTCTGAAACTACAATTTTTTGTCTCCCTAAAAAATCGTTGACATGAAACAAAATTGAATTCTGAAAACACATTTTACTTTCCTGCTTTGCAGTAATGGAATTACAACTGTCAAAGGTTGGATAGGTATCTACGTCATTCCAATTAAAGGTTTGCAGTTCTTCTTCTAGTAAATCTTCAGAATTTACTTTCTGCTTTTCAAAATAATTGCAAGAAGTTAAAAGAATGATTAAAAAAATATAAGCTAGTCGGTTCATTAGCACATTTCTAATAGTGAAATGTACAATATTTTTAGATTTTATTCTTTTTCTAAAAATTTTTCTTCTTTTAACTCTTTTAATCTTCTTTCTGCAAATACTTTAAATGGGCTTTTTGTGTCCTTTTTTATATAATCTTCATAGAGTTTAATCTTAGCATCTACATCTGCATAATATTCATCTTTAGTTCTAATGATAAAAAACTCATTCATAATATCACTCGGATCTTCTTTTTGTGCTTTTTGAAAGGCCTTTATAGCTTCTTGGTGCTTTTGCTGCCTGTTTAAAACCACTCCCAATTTCTGATACTCGTTAGACAGCGACACATCTCTTAACAACAATGATTTCTTATAATAAGTTTCTGCTTTTTCAAAATTATCTAATTGCTCATAATATTTTCCTATAACAAATAGAGCATTAGCATCATTAGGATTATATTTTAAAGCTGCTTTTCTATGGAAGATAGCCTCTTCATAATCGTGATTTTGAGCGTAGCTTAAGCTTAATTTTTCATGAATAAATTCTGATTTTTCTCCTAAATCTAAAAGTTTTTTAAACCACACAACAGCATGTGTGTAGTGTTCTTGAAAATAATACGCTTGTGCTTTTAGACTTATAAGCTCTACATTTTCTGAATAGCTTTCTAGACCTTTATCTATAAAACGATGTGCTAATTTAAATTTTCGTTTTTTAATACTATGCTTAGCAATTTTAAAGATGGCTTTTTGATGTGTAAAATCTAAACCAAAGGTTTTCATAAAAGTTTTTATAGATGTTGAATCGTTTTGCTTTTCTAACACCAACCCTAACTCATAATGAAAGTTAGGATTTAGACTATCGGTTACAATAAGCTTTTCTAATAATTGTTTAGCATCACTATACTTTTTTGTGCGTCTAAGCAGCTTAGCATATTCGTATTTTATAAGAACATTATCTGGATTAGCTTCTACAGCCTTTTCATAGTAAGTTAATCCTTCACCAAAATTACCTATAGCGACATACGACTTTGCTATTTTACTATAAGCCTCTTCTAAATCATCTAAAGATTTATACGTTTCAATGGCTTTTGTATAATTTCCTAAAGCAAAAAACTGATCTGCTTTTTCTTTTACGTTTTGACTACTCCCTAAAATAGAAAAAAGCAATCCTAATAGTATTGATATTTGGCACCTCATAAATACACTAATCTTTCTTAGAGTTTTTAGCCTTATCTATTTTCTTCTTTAAACCTTCTATCTGCTCATTTAAATTTATAACTACTGGATTTTTTTCGCTAGAATGTTTTAAAATCCTGTCTCTTTCAGCAATCAATTTCTTATATCTCTTTTTTAATTGCATTATATCGTTTTTGGCTACTTGAAATATAATTGGTAGAGAAAACGGAACATCTACTTCTTCACCATTATGACGACCTGGAATAAATTGCGGTAATAATGCGATAACACGCTTTGCCTCTTCTTCTAAAATTTCACTTGGTGCTCTGGCTTGAATATCGGTAACTTTCCCTTCAGAATTTATTATAAAACGTGTAAAAATGCGCTTTCTACCATACCCTAAAGTTTGTTCTAAATCTTTATTAAAATGTTGATAAACATGCTTATTTATATACTCTGAAAAACACTGCTTTCTTTCATCATTTGTTGCTAAATCTTGGCAAGATTTAATTGTTGGTGACTCATCAATAACATTGAAAGGTACTTCTGCAATTTCATTTTCCTCTGTTAATAATGGAGAATCAACAACTAAAGTAGATCTACCATCAGTAATTATTAATTTTTTGTAGTAACTATCTGTTTCTAATTGTTTCATTAAACCATCAAAACGTTGCTGTTCTTCTTTGGTCTTATCTGCCATATCGTCAACAACTAGTCTTAAAGAATTATCTCTAGCATTTGACATCCAACGCTCTTTAGCCTCATCTGTCTTTTTCCATTCCAAATACCCTTTATAATTTTTATGAGGCAATTCTGTCATTTTTTTGTATAGTGTCTGGTTAACATTTGTTAACTCATCATTTTTAGATTTCGTCTCCTTCATCATATAAGCCATAAATCTCATGAAAGCACTGGTTTTTAGATAATCTTCTCTAGATTTAATATAACTTTCTGAGTGATTTTGACCAAAGCCTGCATAATTTGAAATTTCAAAATATTTTGCTCCCTCTTCCCTCATTTTAAGAATATCATTATAATAGATTTCTATAAGTTCTTCATCTGTCAATTCTTGATTTATTTTGGCTTCAACCACTTCTTTTTCTTGAGCTTTTACTTCTGTAGAGGTATAAACCAACATTGCAAAAACTAACGGAAATAAAAGCATGTATTTTAATAAGTTCTTCCGGTTAGATTTTGACTTTTGTAACATAGTGATTCGTTGCTTGATTAATGATTTTTTAAAAAATGTATTAGTAAATGAGAGCGTATTAGTGTCAAATATTTGATGTAGTAAACTTTGATAATATTCTGCTTTTCCGTTTTGCTTTACAGCTTTGGCATCTGCAATAAATTCGTGCAACTCTTTAACTCTGTATTGGTAGATATATACTAATGGGTTAAACCAAAACAATATTCTTAGCAATTCAAAAAACAACAAATCTAAACTGTGTTTTTCTTTAACATGCACTAACTCATGATTGTAAATGGTACGTTTTTCTAATTCTGGAATATCTTCCCCTAAAAAAATGGTATTAAAAAAAGAAAAGGCTTTGTTACTTCTTAACAGATTAACAATAAGTATCTCTCCACTCCAACGCTTAGGATTATTGGATTTTAACTTATTAATTTTTAATAATTTGACAATAAAGATTAGCGTAGCCACTGCAATTCCCAAAAGCAAAATAATTTGCCAAATTGGCATTGATGGTTGCTCTAAAATAATACCAACTTTTTCTGCCACAAAAACTTCATAATCCGTAGGGTTTTGTTGACCAATAAAAACTTCTGGTAATTGAATTATTACATCTTTCGTTGTTACTTTTTGTAATTCTGGAAGTTGAACAAATGGTAAGACCAATGATAATAAAGAGGTTACCAACAGATAAGCTCTATTAATATTGAAAAAGGTCTCCTTTCTCAAAAACAAGTCGTAAACCAATAAAAATAAGGCTTGAAATGCAACAATCTGAATAATACTGTACAGCATAATTACTCCTTTTTATTGATTTCGTTAAGCAAACTTTCTATATCCTTAAGGTCGACATCATTTTTCTTAACAAAAAAAGATACCATACTTTTAAAAGAACCCTGAAAATAATTATCCACCAATTTATTTATGGATTGATTACTATAAGATTCCTTTGCCACAATAGGAAAATAAAGATGTCCTTTACCTTGTTTTTCATAGTCTACAAAACCTTTAGACTCTAAAATTCTAACAATAGTAGAAACCGTATTATAAGCTGGTTTTGGTTCTGGCAATACGTCTATTATTGATTTCACATTGGCTTTTTTAAGTTGCCAAAGTGCTTGCATAATCTCTTCTTCAGCTTTAGTTAATTGTTTCATATGCATTTATTTCTTTAGTTAAACTTGCTTACAATAGATCCTAAAAAACAGTTTAGATC
>NZ_JAOARH010000091.1 GCF_025210595.1 Winogradskyella sp. | reverse complement strand
TTTTTGTTATTTTTATACAATATGTTATACAAAATGAACGTATGGATTTTAACAAATACACATTCCAACCAACCAAGCATAGAGATAAAAATGTCATCCTTATTCAGTTTGCGTATAGCCCAAACTTAATTAATGCATTACGAAAAAGATTCCCCTCAGCAAAATGGAGTGCATCCAAAAAATCATGGTACCTACCAGACCTTCATGTCGTAAGACAAGCATTGCAAATGCAAAAAAGAAATAATATAGCAGAAAAAGCAAAATCAATACATCTCATTAACCAACAAGCATATTTAGACCTCAATAAACAGTTAACTCTAAAAAAATATAGCCAAAGTACCAAGCGAGTTTACCTAGCAGAGTTTCAGCATTTATTAAAACTTCTAGACGATTATTACGTAGGAGACCTTAATCCAAAACGCCTCAAAGATTATTTTCTCTATTGCCTTAAAGTAGAAAAAATGCACGAAAGAAAAATCAATGGTAAAATAAATGCCATTAAGTTCTTCTTTGAGCAAGTATTGCACAGACCCAAAATGTTTTTTGATATACCAAGACCCAAAAAACCATTAACACTACCAAAAATGTTGAGCAAAACAGAAGTGAAGAAACTTTTTAGAGTTACAACAAACCTAAAGCATCGTGTAGCATTACAATTATGTTACGGTATGGGATTGCGCGTGTCCGAAGTGGTAAATCTTAAAATTGTAGATGTAGATAGCAAACGCATGGTAGTACACGTAAGAGGAGCCAAAGGTAAAAAAGACAGATATGTACCCTTACCCAAAAGCATTCTGCCAGAACTAAGGCACTACTACCTACAATACAGGCCAAAAATATATCTGTTTGAAGGCCAATATGGAGGTGCTTACGCCAAATCTAGTCTGCAACAAGTATTTAGATATGCCATGAAAAAAGCAAACATTAAAAAAGAAATAGGCATACACGGCCTTAGGCATTCCTATGCAACACATTTATTAGAATCTGGCGCAGATATGCGTTTCATACAAGAATTACTTGGGCATAACTCCATAAAAACAACACAAGTATATACAAAAGTAACACCAAGAAGCATGTCAAAAATAAAGAGCCCATTAGATAGCCTGTAATAAAAACCCAAATACAAGCAGTGTTCTAAAAACTAACGCACTCACCACACACCAACAAGTCATAAAATACCCAAAATCAGCCAAAATAATAGCATTATAAAACATCCCAAAAGTTAACACCGCATCTCCTTCGGGTTTCCTTCGGGTCTAATTCGGGTCTTCTTCGGGTCTCCTTCGGGTCAGCCATCGATAATTCCTACAAAAAACAAAATCACCACCAATCTAGCACCAAATGCCTCTTAAAGGCTAAGAATTATTTAATATTGAATAGATTAGCATCAAAAAAACAATTATCCCTTTATAATATCCCTATATTCCTCAAAAAACGCTTCAAACAAAATCATGTTAATATTGAAGAATTCCATAACCTCTTGCCAAGTATTTTTATTATGAATAGACACTTTACCCTCTAGAGGCAAATAAATACGCGAAATTTCTTTACCATTAGTCAAATAGAATTCCTCTTCATAAATAGCATCAGGCAAATAATCAGTATGCAGTATGGTTTTTAACGCCTCTAGTTTTTCCCAGCAATTAATACGGTTCTCTAAATCATCTTCCAAATCTAGAGTTATAAAAGCTTTTTTAGTATCAAAATGAAACTTAAACGATAAGCCCTTTATCTTAGTATTATATAATATCCACTTCCTCGGAAAAGACTTTCCAAAACTAGTCCAAAATTCTTGGCGTAACAAACGGCTTTCTTCTTTAGAGAACATATATCAGTAGTGATTTATAAATGCAATATTACGTCAGTTAGAGCGATTTTCAATAGAAAATTGTAGCGAGAACTTGTTAGGTAGAAAGACAAAACTATACATTAATTTATAAGGTAAACATCTATTAAATTAGCTCTAACTGACAGACGAAAAATAAAACTCTTAAATAAAATAGGCTATAGCTACTCCCAAACAAATGGCAACAAGCTTAGAAAGATTAAACTTATGTCCCTCGCCAGCTTCAAATAAAATAGTAGTAGAAATATGCAAAAAGATACCAATAACAATAGCATTAATACTCATAAGATAAGTCGTATTTATGTCTGTAGTATTAGATATCAAAGTACCCAAAGGAGTCATAGCAGCAAAAACAAACATAAAACTAATAGCCTGTTCTTTAGCAAACTTAGATTGTAATAAAAACGAAGTAAGCAAAGCAGCAATAGGTATTTTATGAATAAGTATTCCGTAAACCATATCATTATGCTGATGTACAGGGAAACCCTCTAAAAAACTATGAATACAAAGACTTATAAATAACAACCACGGAAACTTAGTGTCTTTTTTACTAATATGAACATGGCCATGCTCAGCACCTTTAGATAAAAACTCTAAAATAATCTGTAATAAAATACCACACATTATAAATAAACCTGTACGCTTAGCATCTAAATGTTCATAAACTTCAGGCAGTAAGTCAAACAAAGTAAGCGCTAATAAAAATGCACCACTAAAAGATAAAAGCAATTTGGTATAAATAGAGTGCTGCTTTTTAGTTAAAAAAGCAATACCAATACCAATAATAATAGCATATATAGGAAAAAGATACTTATTCATAAATTACTTAAAAATCATAATCAAACGTTCAGAAGTTTGTGAATGGTATTTTTGTAGCTTGTAATCTCCAAAAATATCGAGCAAATGTACACCAGCTTTTTCAAACAAAGTCTTAAAATCATCTAAAGTTAAGGCCTTAACACGTTCTTGAAATTCGTATAATTCACCATCAATTTCAAAGTTAATGTCTTTAATGATATAACCATCTTTAACAGATCTTTGCTGATGAAAATCTATACCTTCAACAGTCTTTACATCTTTAGCAACTAAGTGGTTTATTACATAATTAACGTTCATAAAATCTATAACACCAAAGCCAAAGTCATTAAGCTCAGCCTTTATAGATGTAATGGTTTTTAAATTGCAAGTATCATCTTCAAAATAGCCAAAACTTGTAAAAAGATTAAAAACAGCATCAAACGTCTTAGGATAAGGCAGAGTCATATCGTGCACATCAAAGTTAAGTGTGTCATTTTCAAACTGCTTAGCATGTTTAATGCTTTGTTCAGACAAATCAACTCCAGTAACATTATAACCTAAAGTATTAAGGTAGATAGAGTGTCTGCCTTTACCACAAGCTAAATCTAATATATTACCTCCCTCAGGAATATTAAGATATTGCGTAAGATTATCCATAAAGTGTTGGGCTTCAGAGTAATCTCTGTCTTTGTATAAGATGTGGTAATAAGGAGTGTCAAACCACGAAGCGTACCATTGTTTTGTTGATTTAGTCATATTCATCTCCTACATAAATAGGAGTCTCTTTTTTAGTATATATTGTACTGCAAAAATAGTTTAAATTTGCAATCTCACAGTTCGCACAGCGAGATTTGATATAATAACTTAGTCGAGTAAACTTTTAATAGATTTCAAAAAAAGTATTTGAGTCTTTCTTATAGGATATTTTTAGCAGATGGATAATAACTTTAAAATGGTAGCCAAAACCTTATTTGGTTTCGAAGATATATTAGCAAAAGAATTAACGCAGCTTGGAGCAATGCAGGTAGAAAAAGGGGTGCGTAACGTTAGTTTTGTTGGTGATAAAGGCTTTATGTATAAAGCTAATATGGGTTTAAGAACGGCTATTAAAATTCTAAAGCCAATAAAATCTTTTAGAGTTACTAGAGAAGAAGATTTGTATAAAAATGTTAAACACATAAAGTGGGAAAACTATCTTAAACCAACTGGTTCTTTAGCGGTTGATGCCACTGTGCATCATAGCGTGTTTACCCATTCGCAATACACGGCTTTAAAAACCAAAGATGCTATTGTAGATCGTTTTAGAGAAAATGGAGGCACAAGACCTAATGTAGATTTGCGCTTTCCAGATCTAAAAATCAATGTGCATATAGATCGTCAGCGTTGTACCATTTCTTTAGATACTTCTGGCGAATCCTTGCATAGACGAGGTTATAAAACAGCAACTAACATTGCGCCAATTAATGAAGTGCTGGCTGCTGGATTAATTATGATGAGTGGTTGGGATGGCCAAACCGATTTTATGGATCCTATGTGTGGTAGTGGTACTATGCTTGCAGAAGCAGCAATGATTGCCTGTAATATACCACCAAATTTAATGCGAAAAGAGTTTGCTTTTGAACGTTGGGAAGATTGGGATGTAGATTTGTTTGAAAAGATTGAAGAATCATTACTAAAGAAAACACGAGATTTTCATTATAAAATTATTGGTTATGATAAATCACCTTCAGCAGTAAGAAAAGCAATAGCTAACATAAAAAACGCACATTTAGACGAGTTTGTACATATACAACACGAAGATTTCTTTAAAACCCAAAAGGCTGGTACTAATAAGCTACACATGGTATTTAACCCGCCTTATGGTGAGCGTTTAGAGAATTTAAATATTGAAGAATTCTACGGTAATATAGGTACAACACTAAAGCATGGCTATTCTAATACAGATGCATGGTTAATCACTTCAAATCTCGAAGCTTTAAAGTTTATAGGTTTAAGACCTTCGCGCAAAATAAAAGTCTTTAACGCTAAACTAGAGTCACGCTTAGTAAAGTACGAAATGTATGCAGGAAGCCGTAAAGCAAAGAAACAAAATCATTGAAGCTCCTTAAATTCATCAGGATTTTGACCAACTTGCGTTTTTGGATATGTATCAAATAATGATTTAACTAAACCGTTAATGTAGGGCTTTAGTTTCTTTTTAGGCTTGTTTAATTCGCATTTAATAGAAGCATGCCATAACACTTTGTTAGTTTCAAAATCAGCAACATAAACAATTAACGTTTCTTCTTCATAGGTTTCTTCGTGTAAAGTACAGTTTTCCCAATACTCTAAATGTTTAGAATGCTCACAGTTTTTAAACGCAACGGTTTCTTCGCTAATTAATATTCTAAAACCTGCTTGTAATTGAGGCTCTAAAACATTGGTTTTATGGGCTTTGTTTTCCATTTCTATTGCTACAGCATCACCAATAGTGAGCCTTACGTTTTCATTATCTAAATTAGGATGGTTTAGATGTTCTACCGTAAAATCGTCTATACAAAGTACGTAAGTATCAAACTGATTAAAATCAGTTTGTAAGTTATAATCATAAACAACTTCAGATGTTGCAGCACAATTAAAAAGAAGTGAAAATAATAAAACAGAAATTATATAATAAACTCTCATAACTCAGTAATTTAGAATGTTCTTAAAGTTCTTAATTACTAAGTAGAAATACTATGATAAATGTCAAGTTTAGAAAGGTAATGCTATTCTTTAGTTAAGATCCAAATATCTTGTGGTACCCAATCTTTAGTTTCCGATGTTTGGATAATATGTTCTAAAACAGTAGCTTCTTTAAATAACTTTTCAACAAACGGTTTAGGGTGAAATGCTGCATAGGTACGATGGCCTTCTTTTATGCTACCTCTTACAACTATTTTACCTTGATTATAGTCGTTAAGTTCTGTTTCGGTAAGTTTAATTTTAAAATTATCTCCATGCATAGACAAAAGCATTATGCCATTAGGTTTTAAAACACGAAAAAGCTCGTTAAACCAGTCGTAATGCAATTGCTCAGAGAGGTGTGTAAAAATAGAAATACCATAAATAACATCCATTGAATTATCATTGTATGGCAGAGAGGCATTTAATTCGTTTTTATTGAATTGAACTTTAGGTAGGTTTTCAGAACACCAAGCAATAGATTTAGCATTGTAATCTGTTGCAAAAAACTTACAATTGTTATTTATAACATCTGGCATATGCCTAATGATTCGTCCTGGTCCGCAGCCCCAATCTAGAATGCTAATACTTTTTAATTCAATGTGTTTTTTAAAGTGTTCAGATAATTTTTTAGCCATGTTAAGTCCACCATTATAATACTTGTCGTAATTCATCTGGAAAGACTCATAGATTAAATAATCTGGTGGTAATGCAACATTAGGATGCTTTGTTCTAAACGCGTTATTGGTTTTTTGATGCTTATATTTCTGAATACGAAATCTTACTAAATCGGCAAGGTAAATGAGCTTGAATTGCCTTAGTAGGTTAGATAGTTTCGCTTTGTTCATGTGTAACAAATTAATTAAGGGCAAATATAGTATATAGAATTACTATTAAAGTGTTTCTAGTTGCAAATTATAATCGTATTGTAAATCCTCATGTAAGACACTTATTTTCTTTTTAATAGATAAGATTTGGCGCTCGTATAAATTGCTCAATGTTTTGTTTCTATGAATGGAAGGTTTTAATGTGTTTAAACGCTCACAGAAATAGAGTAGGAGCTCTACTTCTGTAGTTTTTTTGTTAGAATAACGACTGTACACTCTAATTTGCCTTAGAATTTTCCGAATCGTTTTTTTCATATAGAAATAACTGTCTGTATTTATTCCTTCAAAAAGCTCATCTAAGGTTTCTTTTACACTTTCTACATAAGCATCTTCATTATGCGCATTAAATAATAAATAGGTAAGAAGTGCTTTGTTTTCTTTTTTAAACTTTCCAAGGCGTAAGCAAAGCGCCAATAAGTCTTCTTTTGGCAAATGCTGTAGCTCTTTTTTTATAGTGACGATTGATTCTATCTTCATATGCTAAAATTAGTGTAAAAAACAAAGAAGGCAAATTTGCCTTCTTCATTATTTTAAATATGTTCTTTTATCTAGTTTTTACAGTATTCATCTACAATCTGCTTTAAATTATCGAGATTACTTAAATCAAATTCTCCATTTTTAAGATCTTCTGCTAAGCTTTTACACTCTGAAATATACTTAGCTAATTTAGCAGATACTTTTTCATTTTTTCTACCATCTATCATAAAACCTTCCTTTTTGTTAGAAAATCGTAATACATAAGTGCTTTCTTCACCTGGTTTGTTTAGAACCATATGACTATTGTTTTCATAAATAATCTCATAGAAGTATGAGTTATCGAATCCTAAGTTTGATGCATTAGACATCTTCTTAAGTGCATTTCCTTTGGTTTTCATACCAACAAAACATTTTTCTGTTCCATTATCATTTGCACAAAACTTAACCTTGTTTTTAGCTGAGAATTTTTTTGTGCGCTCTCGATTTTTATCATTCTTATATTTTACGCTAACAAATTTCCCAAACTTGTCTATACGATTCATTTCGGCATAATCACTTTGTTGTTGCGAAGGGTCTAACTGTAATTTTTCAAAAATGGCATAAATAGTACCTTTATACGTTTTACCGTCTGTATCTGTCACTGTACCATCAACGCCATAAAGGTTTATGCTGTTTTCTTTGGCTACTTTAACTCGTTCTTTGTGAAGTCTTGCTTTATAAGCTTTTGCTTCGTGCTGTAATTGATAACCTCTTCCTAATAATTCTTCAACAAAAATTTGTGCAAATGATCTAGAAAAACGACCAGTCATCATTGTGCGCGATCCATAGTCGAACTTAAATTCTTCATCGGTGTAGGTTTTGGCATCTACGGAAGTGCATGTGGAGCATCCCTTAGCTGTGCCAATTACAATTTTATCTAAATCTTTTACTGTATATACATTTTGGTAATACGTTACTTTACCAGCAATTTTTGTTCCTCTAGAGCCACCAAATAAAATGGTACCATCATCTTTTACAAATGGGTTATAACGACCAATAGTTTTTTGACGTTGAGCTTCGTCCGCTTTGGCAGATACTACTGCTTTTGCATATTTATCACTTAATTTTTCGCGCTCAACGGCAAAGAACTCATCTACTTTTGTCATATCTATGCCATTAGAACTAATGAGCTCGTATTTATCGCTCAAAAGTTTGATGATTAGTTTGGTAACACTAAAAGAAGTCATTAAAACTTCGTATTGTATTTCTGTTTTTTTGCCATCAGCAGAAGTCATTTCTAACCATTGAAAACCTTCAAGATTAGAGGCTGACATCCCTTTAAATTCTACATCAAAAGCTTTTTTGCCATCTAGCGTAGAAAACTTATAAAAGTTTTTAACATTATCATTGACTTTGGCGACTTCCTTTTTATCAAAAGTAATAATGCCTTTTTTTATTTTGATTTTTTGCCCATAACTTAATAATGGTAATGTAATAAGAAGTGTAAGGATTAGTTTTTTCATGTTTAGTTTTTTAATTGATAATAATTTAGCTGATAATCAGTGTTTGAAAATACAACAATTGATTCATTATTACCTTTTTAATGAAAAAGGAATTGAAGGTGTAATAAATACAGAAATCAACTAAAGATTAAGAATAATGCTGCCTAATAACTTTTCTAACTCTAAATAATCTGTAAATGCCTATTAATAGAATTATAGTAGAAACAGGTATAAGAATAATACCATAAGTTTTTAAGTCTGAAAGGAACTCGAGTTTTATAATGGTTACACCAGTTCCTAGTATTACTAAAAACGTTCTAAAATAAGCTAAGAAAGTACGTTCGTTAGCTAGTTTGGTGCGCTCTATGGCTAACCAATCTCTGGTAATGAG
>NZ_JAOARH010000090.1 GCF_025210595.1 Winogradskyella sp. | reverse complement strand
GATAACAGCTCCTGCGGATATCACCATTGAGTGTACTGATGATACATCATCTGCCAATACTGGTGTGGCCACTGGTAGTGATACTTGTGGTAATGTTACTATTACAGAATCGGACGTAGAAACTGCTGCTTGTGGCAACACGAAAACGATTGTAAGAACTTGGACGGTTACTGACGAATGTGGTAATAGCGTGTCTGCCGATCAAACCATTACGGTTCAAGATACGACACCTCCTACGATAACAGCTCCTGCGGATATCACCATTGAGTGTACTGATGATACATCATCTGCCAATACTGGTGTGGCCACTGGTAGTGATACTTGTGGTAATGTTACCATTACAGAATCTGACGTAGAAACTGCTGCTTGTGGAAATACGAAAACGATTGTAAGAACTTGGACTGTAACGGACGAATGTGGTAATAGCGTGTCTGCGGATCAAACCATTACTGTGGTTGATACGACAGCACCTACGTTTAATGAAACTCTACCTTCAGATATAACTGTAGAATGTGATGCTGTTCCTACAGCTGAAACGCTGACAGCTTCTGATAACTGTGGTGATGCAACAGTTACTTTAAACGAAACAACTACTGATGGCACTTGTGATAATGAATATACTTTAACTAGAACTTGGACAGCTGCTGATGCTTGTGGTAACGAAACTGTACATACCCAAATCATCACGGTTCAAGATACTACAGCACCAACATTTAATGAAACTCTACCTGCAGATGTAACTGTAGAATGTGATACTGTTCCTACGGCTGAAACTTTAACGGCTTCTGATAACTGCGGTACAGCTACTGTAACACTCAACGAATCAACAACAGCTGGTACTTGTGATAATGAATATACGTTAACTAGAACATGGACAGCTACTGATGCTTGTGGTAATGAAACTATACACTCACAAACTATTACGGTACAGGATACAACAGCACCAACATTTAATGAAACTCTACCTTCAGATATAACTGTAGAATGTGATGCTGTTCCTACAGCTGAAACTTTAACGGCTTCTGACAACTGTGGTTCGGTTAATGTTGTCTTTGTTGAAGAAATTACAAATGGAGCATGTATGGGTGACTATATTATAGAACGAACCTGGACTACAACTGACGCTTGTGGTAACGATTCAATTCATATTCAAATTATAACAGTTCAAGATACTATGGCTCCTACCCTAGTTAATTCGCTTGATGAAAATATGACAGTAGCATGCGACGATATCCCAGATGTACCAAATCTAGTTTTTGAAGATGCTTGCTCTAATAATATTAGTGTTTCTTTTAATGAGGATTCTATTCAGGCAAATGATTTTGAAGATTATGAAATTATAAGATATTGGACAGTAATAGATGATTGTGGTAATGAGGCAATATTTACTCAATCTATCAATGTAGAAATCAGCAATGTTATAAACGCTTTTGACGCTAACCGTTGTGTACTTGATTCTGAATTTGATCTATTTGATTTACTGTCTGGTGATTTTGACATGAGTGGAACTTGGAGCGTTACCTCTGGTAATGCAACTATTGATGGTAGCTTGTTTGATCCATCTTCTGTAGAAGTAGGTATGTATACATTCCTTTATTCAATCACTGAAGGATCATGTCCTACTGAAGTGGAAGTAAATGTTACTATTGATGATGATTGTGTAGTATTAGCTTGTGGTGAGGATGATGTTGTTATTTCAAAAACTGTAACTGCTAATGGTGATAACATAAACGATGTATTTGAAATAACAGGTGTAGAAGATTGTGATTTTGTTATAGAATTGCAAATATTCAATCGTTGGGGAGCAGAAATTTATAAGAACAATAATTACCAAAACGATTGGAATGGTGATGCACATGGCTCTTCTGTAGGAAGCTCTGGAAAAGTCCCAACCGGAACTTATTATTACATTATTAATTTAAGAAATAGTGGATTAAAACCATTTGCTGGTCCAATCTACGTAGCAACTGATAAATAAACTTAACCGATGAAGTTATCTAAATTTTTAAGTATTGCGATATTTACACTAGGTGTTTCTACTGTCTTTGCACAGCAATTACCTCAATTTACGCAATACATGTTTAACACCATCTCTATTAATCCTGCTTATGCTGGTAGTAGAGAAACATTTAGTGCTGTTGGCTTACATAGAAGTCAATGGGTTGGACTAGAAGGCGGACCAGAAACCCAGACGTTATCTATTCATACTCCACTGAGAAATGAAAAGATTGGTATAGGACTTTCATTTATCAATGATAAATTAGGTTATGAAAACTTTTCATATATATATGCAGATTTTTCTTATACTATTCAAACTGGAGTGAATTCTAAATTAGCATTTGGAGTTAAAGGTGGTTTTACACATTATAATTTAGATGAAGAATTATTAACTGACCCTTCTGTTGTTAATGATCCATTCTTTAATGATGTATCTAACCGTTGGAGTCCAAATGTAGGTGCTGGTTTATACTGGCATTCGCAACGTTGGTATGTTGGTCTTTCTGCACCAAGAATCTTAAATACAGATTATAATAACGGACGCCAAGGTCAATTAGACTACGTAGCTTTAGAACGCATCAGTTACTATATTACAGGTGGTTATGTTTTTGATTTAAGTGCAACTACAAAATTAAAACCTTCAGTTTTATTAAAAGCAACAAACGGAGCTCCATTATCATTTGATGTTTCTGCAAATTTCTTATTTAATGAAACATTTTGGATTGGTGGAGGTTATAGAATAAATGAAAACGCAGCTGCTATTGGCGGTATAGCTGATTTTCAAGTATCTAAACAATTACGAATTGGTTATGCCTATGAATACCCAATTTCAGATTTAAGAGCTTATACAAGTGGTACACATGAGGTATTACTAATGTTTGAAGTATTTAAAAGTAAACGTATAAAATCACCAAGATACTTCTAAAAAGAAACGCATTATGAAAACAAGAATATTAGTTCTAACACTCGTTCTCAGCTGTTCGTTATCATATTCGCAAACGAAGTTAGCTGATAAATTCTTTAAGAATTATAGCTATATAAAAGCTATTGAACTATATGAAAAAGCTGTAGAAAATGGTGATAATAGTGCACATGTACTTACTCGTTTAGGAGACGCATATTATAATAATTCTAACTCAGAAAAGGCTGCTTATTGGTATGGTGAAGCTCTAAAAGAGCATAAAAAAATAGAAGCTGAATATTTATATAAATACATACAATCGCTTAGAAGTACTGGTAATTATGATGACGCTGATAAATGGTTTAAAGAGCTTAGTGCAGCGCAACAAGGAGATAGTAGACTTAAAGGTTATAATCCTGATGAAGTAGATTTATACGCTACACTAACGGCTAAAAATGATGTTATTGTAAAAATTGACAACCTTCCTTTTAATTCTGAAAACTCCGATTTTGGGTCTTATGTTTTTGAGAATAAACTATACTTTGCCTCTGCTAGAAATGATGATGGCAAAATTTATAATTGGAACAAAGAACCTTTCTTAGATTTATATGAAGTTACACTTACAGATGATGATGGTGTTGTTACTTATGGCTCTGCAAATGAACTTTCTTCTAACGATATTAATACCGAATACCATGAAGCCTCTGTAGCTATTACAAATGATGGTAAAACATTATACTTTACACGAGACAACGTCAATAAACGTAACCGATTAAAGTATGATAAAAAAGGAACTACACATTTAAAGCTATATAAAGCCACATTAAACAACGATCAATGGACCAATGTTGTTGAATTACCTTTTAATGATGAAGTATTTTCTACTGGTCATCCTGCGCTAAGTCCAGATAATAAAACCTTGTATTTTGTTTCTGATCGTGAAGGAGGTTTAGGACAATCCGATATCTATTCTGTTGCTATTAATGACGACGGTTCTTATGGATCTCCTGAAAACCTTGGAGAAAAAATAAACACTGAAGGGAGAGAAATGTTTCCTTTTGTAGCTAAAGATAGTACGCTTTATTTTTCTTCAGATGGACATTTAAACTTAGGTTTATTAGATATTTTTAAATCTGATATTCTTAAAGGCTTACGTAACGACCCAGAAAATATAGGATCGCCATACAATAGTGGCTATGATGATTTTGCCTTTTTTATAAATACAGATACTAAAAAAGGATACTTCACCTCTAACCGACCAGATGGCAAAGGTAGTGATGACATTTACAGTTTTAATGCACAGCAATGTAAACAAAAAATTACAGGAGTCGCTAGAGATAGTAAAACAAACATTATACTCACAGGTGTTACTGTGCGCTTAATTGACGAAACTGGTAAAATTATAGAAGAAGTATTTACCGAAGACGGAGGCGAATATACCTTTACGATAGATTGTGATAAAACTTATACTGTTGTTGGCAGTAAACCAGATTATAAAGACGATCAAAAAACAGCTACTACGAGTACAGATAATGAGAAGATTAACACAGTAGATCTTAACTTAGAACCATTGATTATAGACAATCAAATTGTTATTAATCCTATATTCTTTGATTTTGATAAGTGGAATATTAGAACAGATGCGCAATATGAGCTAGAAAACATTGTAGATGTAATGCGTAAGCATCCTGATATGATTATAAAAATTGAATCTCATACAGATAGTCGTGGTCGTGATAAATATAATATGAAGCTGTCTGATAGACGTGCTAAATCTACAAGAGATTATATTATTTCTAGAGGTATTGATGCCAATAGAATAGAAAGTGCCATTGGTTATGGCGAATCACAACTTTTAAACAAGTGTGCCAACCGTGTTAAATGTACTGAAGAAGAACATCAGTTAAACAGGCGTTCTTACTTCTACATTGTAAACGATTAGATAATTATTCTTACAAAAAGTTTAAATAAAAAAACACCAGCTAAAAAAGCTGGTGTTTTTTATTAATATATTTTTTTAAAATTAAGCATTAATACTTCAAGGAGTCCAAACGGAACATACGATACCTTCTGCAGCTTTTGAAGAGTGTCCTTTATGTTTGGCTTTTTGATTAAAAAGCTCTAAAACAATCTCGCTAATTTTAATTCGCCTTTTCTAATCATAGTATTGGCTATAGTTACAGAAGACGTTTTGATTTTTACTAAAATATCATTAGGCTCAGATATTGTAGGACATTTTTAATCTTAATAACATTAGCTTCGTCATAACTATTATATTTATAACAAAATTGAAAACTCAAAAGGCTGTTAAACATTTGCGTTAAAGAAGCAGAGTAATTTTATTTATTTTTTAATGAAAAGATTACTTGGGCATCAACCCAAAATATATCTGCTTTATTATTTCCGTATGACCTATGAAAAAATAAAAATTTACCATCTGGACTTATACTACCATAAGCTTCTGCATACTCTGTATTTATTTTGTCACCAAGATTAATTGAAGATCCCCAAGAACCATCGTCTTGACGAAAAGAAATATATAAATCAGCATCACCATACCCCCCTTTTTCTCTTTGATCATCCCAAATTATGTATGACTCATCTGGAGCAATATAAGGATGAGCATTCCATGAACCTACATCAACATTTAAGGCTTGTGGCGTTTCATATTCACCATCTATTAACCTGGAATAACGTAGCGGACCATTCTCACTTGCTTCATCAAAGTAATAAGTTCCATTAGATGAAGCGGTAAGTCGCATAATACGAAATTCTTCAAATGGTGTTCCTAGATTTTTTACTTCAGACCAACCAGAAGCAGTTAACTCTCTGTACCTTTTTCCTAAATGCATGATTTTACCATCTATTGAAATAAATGGCTCTCCAGATTTAGATTCTACAAGAGATTCCTTCCATTGGTTATCTTCATGCTTAACTACAACCAAAGTATTGTACTTATACTCTCCCCCTCTTCGACGAAAATAAAATTCTTTTAAGTCTGGAGTAAAGGTTGACGCAGCTTCTCTAAATTCAGTCTTAATAATATTAGGAGCAAATAGTTCTGGCTCTAAACCTGGCGGTTTCTGCCCAAGATAGATTTCTTTATTTAAATAATCACTCTCTTTTGTTTTAGTTTCTTTGCTTTGACAAGCATTAAAAATCAATGCTAATACGATTAGTAAATAAGCATATAACGTTTTCATAATTTAAGTTTATAATGTTTTACAACTAAAATTAAAACTTTGAGTGTTATAGAAACAATAACACCCTGAATTGTTGATTCCTATCTCTGAACTGTTATACCTTGTTTTTATAACATAAAACTAATACATGATAGGATGACATTCCCTTACAAATGCATCTAGCTCACTTTTAGAGATTGTATTAGGATACGTCATTACTAAGAGTTGAATAAACTCATTAAAAATTGAAGCAGCATAACCTTTATTTCTTAGAGTTTCTGATATTGCTAAATATTTTATACTTCAAAGTTAGCTTCCCAATATATCTTTTAACAAAGGTACATCTCCATATTTTAAGAGTGATTTATGAAAATTGATATATGAGAAATCCTCTTTTAATTTTTCTTTTTCCAAAAATTCTAAAAACTTATTTGCACCATATTTATAAGTAACTACTTGTGCTGGCCAACGCTTCATTCGTGCTATTTCGCGCCAACCAATAGCATCTTTATTACTAATATGTTGTTTCCAAAAAGTAATCGATTTATCATCAGACCAACCATAGTAATTTATACCAACATCTAAAGCAACTCTAACAGAACGTATTAAATCCCATTCCCATTTTCCATATTCATCATAAATGGTTTTATAAACACCTAAGTCCTTTCCTAAATACTCAACATACGCTCCCCAACCTTCTACAAAACCAGAATACCAAAACAATTGCTGTATATCTGTACGCTTTATGATGTTGTTAACCATAATTTGATAATGATGTCCTGGAATACCTTCATGAATGTAAATCCAATCAAATTGTCGCTTATTAAAAGGCTCATTAAAATAATTGAAATAAAAGGTGCTGTTATTATAATACGCAGGCACTTGAGCTAAAGCCTCATTAGTTCCTTTTGTAATATTAACATCTGGAATATCTTTTATATACGGAAAGACTTCTGATGCTTTTTTAGCGACTTCTAACTTTACTTTTTCAAAAGCTTTCTGAACATCTTTTTCGTTATAATAGAAAAATGAAGTGTCATTTAAATGAGCTGCAAATTCTTTTTCAGACAATCCTGATTGCTTTTGCAATGCTTTCATTGCTGTTTTCACTTGTTCAATTTCATCTAATCCAAATTGAAAAATAGCATCTGATGATACCTCAGCATTTACCCAACGTTTTAAAAGATATGCATACCATTCCTTTCCATTTTCAACTGTATAAATACTATTTTCATCATTTAAATTTGTGCTGTAACTCCATTGTTTTTCTAAAGAAATACGTTCTAAATTCAAATTAGTTTCATAATTCATGATGTAAAAATCTAAACGTTGATATTCGTTTAAACTATTTGCATTCACAGTTGCTAATTCCAGCTTAATATTATTGAAAAACTCTTCTTGTTGCTTAATGTGTTTCTGTGATTTAATAGACTTTAAATTCTGAACATAATTAACTTGCAAATTTGGAATCTGTAATGCGGAATAGGTTTCAAAAAAATGTTTTCGTAATGTATCAAAACTTTCATTTTGAGCATTACTAATTTGATTAATGAATACTAAAACTACTACAACTTTTCTGATTAGATTTTTCATATTACCTAAATTCTTCTGAATTAAAAGAAATGATATAATGATTACTTGGATTTAAGAATTTAATTATTACTTATAGTTTCCAGCTAATTTTTTCACCTCTAAAAAGTAATAACACAATAAAAATATCATCTAAATAAATCACTCATTGTTTTTTATCCACTACTTCTTTAAAATAGTCAAGAGAAGCAGGTTCAAAAATCATTTTGTTTTCGGTTTTATTAAAGTAACCCATTGATACTATTCCTACGAGCTTACCTTGCGAATCTAAAACTGGACCACCACTACAACCATTATATTTGCCTTTTGGTACATCTAACCTAAGATTATTATCTTCAGTTAAACCAATATAAGTTCCTTTAACATGTATTGGTTCTTTTGTGTTATATGGATAACCTAAGAAATAAACACTTTCATCTGTTTTTAAAGGCTCTTCTTTTAACAAATAGACAGCAATATCTTTAGGAACCTTCCCTTCTATTTCAAAGATTAGCCAATCCCCTTTTGGTGGCATTTCTAATATTTCATTTTTATCTTCATTTATAAGTTTTCCTGCTAAAACTTTTTTATGAGGTGAAGTTTTAGAAACAAATTCCCAAGATTTTAAATCATTATTAAAACTGATGGTTTTCATACTATTTGTCTTTGCAAAAAACAAAACATGCTTGGCTGTAATACCATACACTTTATTTTTATATTTCAGTAAAAAAGCACTTCCTGCATGTAAATTATTAAACGTTGAATCTTTAAACTTTGCTTGACTGATTAATACAGAATCTATTTGTGCATTACTAACTATTGTACTAAATAGAAAAAATGAAATACTTATTATTAATTTATTCATTATGAAGCGCATAATATTACGATTGTTACTGATTGTTTAGGTTTAAACCTTTCCATTGTAGAGATTCTAATCTTATCTTATTAGACGAATCTGCGCTATAAATAATATTTACATTATCAATATCTGTAGAAAGCACACCTTCTGATTGAAAATACAATTCTGTATGAATTTCAAAAAAACTTTTCATTTTTCTGTTCATGGTTAAAAATAGTCTATCGCCTTTCTCTTTAATGGTTACTTTTCTACCTTCAATTTTATAGGTTCCGATAAGCTTATCCTTTAATGTATTTGGAATTTGTTGTTTAGAATCTTGCACTCTATAGTTTTTCACTGTTTCTAACCAAGGGTCACGTGGTTCAACTATATCTGAATAATTATACGCAACTTGTTCATCTGGCAATAAAAATGTGCTCGTATCCTTTTTCCAGCTTGTTGCCCAAAGTGTATGCGTTAATGATACTTTTATTTTTGAGTTAGGTAATGTTACATACTTAATATCTCCAACGGTATTTACACCTTCAGCAGTTGGTTCACCTACAATTACTGCTTTGGTATTTAACCTTAAAATGGATGCTAATTCTAACAATGTACCACGAGTTGCTTTACTTGTTAACACAAACAAATTTCCTTTTATATTAATGGCTTCAGACTCTTTTAATAAATCAGTTAGACCTTTTAATTTAAAACCATTGCCTCCACCACCATAACGTACATCAATAATAATTTTATCTGCTTTATTTTGCTCTATAAGTAATTCTATTTGGTTAGTAAATTCAGAAAATGAAACTTCTTCATCATTTTCAATTTTTTGTAACTGCACAAACAATGTCTTAGAATTTGGCAAGAATTCATACCAATAGTTTTCGTCTTTATGACTTTTATTTGTTAAACTAAACACTTCATTATTTGGCAAACCTCTTGAAAGTAAAGCATAGTCACTAATTGAGCTGCTTTTTATTGCCTTAGTTTCTCCTGAAGCAAACTGTAAAGTTATCTCATTGTCACTTTGTCCTAAACCCATAGTTTTTAAAACTAAAGGCATAAATCCGTAAGCCTGAAATAAGTATTTTCGATAATAATCATTATCTGCATTGATTACTCTTTTGAGTTTATTAAAAACCTCGTCAACAGTAGTATTATTGATTTTTACAATTTGCTGACCAATGACGCCTTTGTAATTTTCTGAAGCGTCCAAAACATATAATCCATCATTAAACCAATAGGTTTTTATTGGCAGAAGTTCTAATGCAACACCTTTTTGAAACAAAGGCACATTACAACCTTCATCATTAAGTGTATTGAGTAAATACTGCAATGCAAATACGATGTCTTCTTTTTTGTTTCCTACATCTGAATCTCTTATAATATTATAAACCTCATCAAACGTTTTTTTGTTTTCAGGAATCTGATACGTTGGCACTGTTTTTTCAACTTTCTTTTTCAAAAATTGAAAATCTTCTTGCCACGATTTTTGATTAATATTGAAACTGACTTCTTGCGAATTGCATGTATAACCAATTAATAAGCAAAATAGAATTATTAAATGCTTTAATTTCATTTACTTTTAATTTTAGATTGCATCCACTTTACACTTTCAGCACCTAATAACTTAGCATAATTATCTCGTGCATGTGTCATGTAACTTCCATTACCTAAGGTTTCTGAATTATGCTGCATTGAATTGAAATTTACAAAGCCATGATCTGCATTTTTTATTAAGATAAAATCTCCTTCTCCTCCATTGTCATTAACTATTTCAGCAATCTTTTTTGCGCCATTTGGATTTATGGCTTGAATATCAAACTCACCATGCATTGCAAACACATTGGTTTTTACTTTAGACCATGCTTTTGGAATATTAATAGCTGCTAAACTTTGCCAGAACTTAAAATGACGTCCTATATATTGGTTTCTTCTAAAGTCTTCAGCATTAAAAAACGCTACATAAGCATCGTTTTTAAGCATTTCTTCTCCAGATAATTTCTTAATTAAAAAGTCATTATTAAATTTTAAATTCACTTTATTATCTTCTTTGATTTGTGCATCAGACACACCAAAATGTTTTGGTTGTACAGTATATAAATCTATCATATAATCGTACCAGTTTTTTCCAACTGTTCCGTAAACCAGCATACCTTTTGGTGCTTTTACTTCATTTAAAAGTGGTGCAATTACGCCTCCCATGGAATGTCCAAACATGAAGATATTATTAGCATCAATAGATTTTTGTTGTAATAAATCTTTATAACCTTCTTTAAAAGCGATTAATTCTTCATAAAAACTAATTTCTGAACAGTGTTTTTTACTTTGGCTATCTCCAACTCCAGGTTTTTCTATACGATATACTGCAAAACCTGCATTTACCCAATCGCTCATCAGTTTTTTCATAGGATTATCATTAGAAACTGTTTCAACCGAACCACAAGTATAACCTTGTAAAAAGAACACTACTGGTGCTTTTCGTGTATGTTTTGGTGTTACTAAAATACTTCGTAATACATTATCTTTATAAACCACTTCGCCATAAGTAACATTGCCATTTTCAAAAGTTTCTATTGGTCTTCCTTTTAAAGTGGTTGAACCATTTGATTTAATGTTATTTGAATAATACTCGGCATTAATTTTATCGCCTTCATACAGTTGACTTGTCACCTCCAATACGTCTTGAATTGAACTCACTGAAGTTCCATTCAGTTTTGTTAGTACGTCTCCTTGTTTTATACCTAAATTTGAAAATGTAGATTTTGGCATTACTGTAGTAAGATGCACTCCTCTATCTACCTTGATGTTATGTTGAGATGCAATGCTGTCTGTAAGCGTTTGCATCATAATGCCTAATAGTCCTTTACGTTTTAGCGTTTGTGCTTCTAAACCTTGTTGTGCTACTAGCAAAAATGCTAGTAAACTTATATTTATTAATCGTTTCATTTTTTAATTGATAATTTTATAGTGTATATGTTCCTGACTCTACTTCGTTAATAATTTCGTTTAGTCTGTTGTGATATTGTTCTGGTGCTGATTCAAGTACTTTTTTTATGTCTTTTACTGCTGCTTTTGTGTTTCCTAAAAAGTATTGACTCAATCCTCTATTTAATTGCAAAAACCAAGCGTTTGGATATTGTTTAAACTGTGTTTTGTTATAGTCATAAGCATCTTGGTAAAATCCATTTTGCATTAAGAAAATCCCAAAACCATTTGCTTCATTTTCGGTGACATCTAATCGCATCGCTTCTGTTTTGGTAGCTTCTAATTCTGTGGTTTTATTTAGCTTTTTAAGAAGTTGGATTTTTGTTCCTAAGTTGCTCAAGTTTTTATCAGCCGCAAAACCACCATAGCCTCCATTGATAGATCTATTTACCCATTCTAGTGCTTCTTCGAGATTTGTATCATGATTTAAACACCAATTTGCAGCATCATTCCATGCTTGCCAATGATAGGTATTTATACCTCTTAATTCACTTCTAAAACTTTCTACTGTGGTTTTGTTTAAATCTACTTCAACTTTAAACGGAATACGACGCTTTTCCCATTCTAAACCGATAACTAATGAATTTTCTGTTCTATCTAAAAACTCAAAGTCTAATTGCTCAGAAAATGAGGATTCTTCAGAAGTCACCTCAACACTTAATGTAACATCCTTATCAATATCAAGATAGTAACTTCCCCATTGATTATTATTGTGGGCGAATAATAAAGTGTACGTTGTACCTTTTGGAATAATATGAAAACCATATGTACCAGCTTTTAGTTTTTGCCCTTCAATGAATACATCTGTACTAAATGTAATGGTTGTATTCATATTTGCACCTGCTCTCCAAGGAATAGGATTTCCTTGTTGTGGAATAATTCTTGGATTGTTCCAAACATCGCGTCCTTTCACAGATGGACTGCTATAATTAATTGTAATTTTTGTTACACCTAATTTTTGACTTTCTTGAACCTCTGGACTTGATTGTGGAATGTTCAATGTGTGAAATTGAGCCGAAGCAAAAAGTGTAAAGAACAGTAAAACTAGTGTTGTGAAATTGGTTTTTAGCATAATGCGAATTTTAATGATTATATGCCCAAAACTAGTCGCTTAGCATCTCTTTAATCACCTAATTCGTGGAATCTAGAGATAGATTTAAGAGCTTTTTAACAAAAGGAACACAGTTTTAACTCCTATTTTTGTAGAAATCAAAAAAAGATTATGACGCCTTCATTAGCACTAATTATTTTTTCGAGTGTTGCAGTAACCTCTTGTGGATTTTTGGCAAGCTATTTTTTATTTATCAAAAAAGAACATCGATTAAAAGATCTTACTCTAGGGTTTTTATTTATTGCTATTGCATTTAGAATTGCTAAGTCTATTTTTTATTATTCTTTACCCGAAATATCACCACTTGGTATTGGTCTAGGCTTTTTTGGTTTTGCATGTATTGGTCCATTAGCTCTTACATATTTTAAAATCAATCAAGCTGATTTCACCAAATTAAAACCTATTAATCTTTTACATCTTATAGTTCCAATTATTGGATTTGCAATAATCATAATTAATAGCAATCATGCGTATGATTTATATTTGTTAGCCAATATAAGTTTAGCTGCATATTTAGGTCTTATTGCGAATCAATTTGTATTTAAACCTAAAACAGCTGGTTTAAGCAAATGGCATAAGGTACTCTTCTACTCTTTAGTTGCTATATCTGCGATTTTAATTTATCAGCTTCTAGGAGCCACTATGACAAATTATGCAATTGGTATTGCTTTAGCTTCTTTAGTGATGTATTTTTTATTTTTCTATGCATTGCAATCTCCAGAAATCATAAAAAAAAGTAATCCTAAAACCTTACCAAAACCTTTATTAAAAAAAATTAAGACTACTATTGAAGATGATAAAATTTATATGCAGCCAGCAATTACGTTGGCGCAGTTATCTGAAGCTATAGATACACCAACGTATTTAGTTTCTAAAGCCACCAAAACTATTTACAACAAAAGTTTTCCTGAGGTAATTAATAGTTTTAGAATTAATGCTATAAAGCAAAAGTTATCGCAACCAGAATTTGCCAATGAAAAAATTGAAAACCTTGCTTACGATGTTGGCTTTAATACAGCATCTACTTTTTATAATGCGTTTAAAAAGGAAACTAATATGTCGCCAAGAGAATATCAAAAAACGATTCAAGAAAGGCCTCTATCTAATTAATAATACATAAAACTCTGTTTTTAATAATAGTCTATAAAAAAATTACTTGCCCTAAAATTTCACTTAAAAACCTTACTAATGATAACAAATCAACTTAGTATTAAATATACATTTATGTCCTAATATGTAGAACGCATTATTGTTTTTTTCATTGAAAACACATAGAAAATAGGTTTATAAAACTTACGTTTATTCCTAAATCAGAAATTCACGCCTACTTCAAACTGAAAGCCAAAATTAGTTTTATGAATTTTGGAGGTTTTAAATTTTTGGTAAAAACCTGCTCCAAATACAATACCATATTCTTTCCAAGGTATAATGCGTATACCTTGTTTTGCTCCAATTCCAATGACAAAATTATGTGATTTTTTACCATCTAAATTCTTTAGTATTTCCATACCTAAAGGTACTTGGATACCTACATTAGCATAACAACCTGGAATAATTTTTAGTAAACCCTCAAGTCCGCTGTCTAGACCATAATAATCTACTGAACTATAGCCACGTTCTTTTACGGTGTTGTTTTTTGCCTTGGATTGTCCATAGCCAAAGGTAAAAGGTATAATAAAGTCATCATCACTATCAGAAAAACCAATGTAATTTATATTCCAACCTTTAAAATATTTGTCTGATGTTTTACTAAATATCAAAGTATTAAACCATGGTGTTAGTTTTTTTGTTTTTTTAGATAATTCGGCACTTTTTTGAAAATGTGAAGTATTCATTTTCTCAGCTCCAGGGTTACTATTTTTTATAGAACTTTGCTTGCTGATAAAAGCTAATAAGCAATATTCTATAGCTGCACGAATACGTTTTTCATGGGTTTTCGCTATCTGGGATGTTTCCGATATAGAAAATACCTCATCTTCGGTATGTGAGATACTGAAAATTTTTCCTTCGTTTAATGTGTTAGCATCAAAAAAAACTAACTCTATTATAATCCTTGTGGTTATCTCATCTATACTAGTTTGGTTTTGTTGAATTTCTAAGGTTTTTATTTTTAGATGGATTGGCTTTTTTTCTGCAGATTTTTTTAACGTTACAGATATAAAATCCAATATAGTAGTTGCTGCATTTCCTTTTAGTTTGTATGATGTTGTATTGTCATTTTCATCTTTAATATTTCCTAAGTGTTTATCTAATCTGTCGTCAAAGACTTCATGAACATAAAATGATTGTTCAGGTAATTCTATAGGAACAGTTTGTAACTCGATGTTAGTTTGTGAATATAACGTTACATAGCTTAATAATAAGGTTAAAATTGTTAGTGCTTTTTTCACATGTTTAAATTTTTAGAATTATTTAATTGTAAATTTGAGAGTGTATAGTATCTATAAAGTTTTATTTAGATATTTTATAATGCACTTCAACTTCTCTAAGCTCTTTAATGTTAAATACTAGAACAAGTTTTTCTTTTGTAGTTAGAATGATGTAAGCTTTTAATTTTTCATTGTTGTTATCAATCATTTCTATGTAAGCACCATTGGTGTTTATCATATAAGTTCCTTTTTCTTCCTTTCCTTCAGACTTTAATACAAAAGTCATGTCATCGTTAAAGCAGATAAAATCGTTTTTTTCTTTTTTGGATGGTGTATAGTTTTTGCCGTTTATCATGTAAGTATCCAATTTCCACATGTTAGTCAAGGCATTTTTATTAATAGTTTGTGCTGCTCCACTGAGGTTTACAATGAAAATTAAGCAAGCAAACACAAGAGTTTTTATTGTATTGTTCATTTTTTGATTTTTATTAATTATTTACCCTGTAATTAATCTCATAAGCAAAGAGATAGGGCCTTTTTTGAATTTTTTACGCCAATAGATTGAAAAAACAACTAAGAGTATGTAAAACAGAAATGCATATAGTAAAGCTTCTATTGAGCTTAAATTGTTTTCACCAAAAAACAGATATGCGCTAAGTATGCCTACAACAATATGTACAATGTAATGAGTAAAGGCAAGTTGCCCTGTTTTTACTAAAAAATCTAGTGATTTTTTATGCTCTGACTTCTCTGAGATCCATATACAAATGGCTGTTACAGCGAAGGACCAACTAATCCCAGAAATCATAAATAAAGGCATAGGAGGCATAGGTTGTGTTCCCAAAATTGCAGTAGCATCCTCTATAGAAAATCCTAAAATAGATATGAGCATTTCAATTAACGATGAAGATATTAATTGAGTTGCCATAAAGACAAACATAGCTGTCCATAAAATTTGTTTTCTAATTTTGGTATTGCTCATATCTTGCCTGCCCAACCAAAGTCCAGCAATCATAAAAGCTACCCAAGGTAATACAGGATGAAAACCATTGATTAGTAAATTTCTCGTAAACCCTTGGATGCTCCAAAAATTGGTATACTCGTTAAGTGTCCAGTTCCAACCTGCTTCGTAATCAATAAATAGCATTAGTACAGGGTACATAGCTATAATAACCGTTACAGCTGTCCATATAATCTTGTTTTTTGAATGCATTACTAAAACACTTATGAGAATATAAAACCCATAATAATGAAGAATGTCTGCAGGCCATAGAGGCATGTAAATCAGTCCGGTTACAAAGAGAAAAAGCGCTCGTTTTAATAAGATTCTTCGCTTTTTTTTGAGATCCAATTTGTTGTTGCTTTGCAAGCTTTTTTTTATCATTAAAGAAATACCTGCACCCGCGAGCACTACAAAAAGCGCAGCTCCTTTACCTTGCAAAAAACTCAATACATGGCTAAGTATTCCTGTGTCTCTCAAATTGCTTAATACCAGATTGAAATTGATGATTACCATAATAAATATAGCTAAGGCTCGTGCTATATCATATCCTACAATTCTATTTTTTTGCATTTGTACTTTCAATTAGAGGTTAATCTCATTTCCTATTTAAAAAGATTAGAATAAAATGAAAAATTCGGTTTAGTGATTTTAAACAAGAAATGAGATGTAAAACTGGCTGTTAAATGCGTGTGTTTAAAAATAAACTGAAAGTGTAGCTATTATGCTTCTATTTTTAACCTCACCTGATACTTTGGTAATGTCTCGTAATCCAAGATGGTAACGAGTTCCTATTTCTAAATCATCACTAATGCGATAAGCTAAACCAAGACTAGCACCATAATCTAATTTTCTATAATCAGATTTTTTTAAAGCTCCACCTTTTTTATTTAGCAAATATCCTAGATAAGGACCTGCTTCTAAACTAAAATTTTTAATAGGGTAAAATTTGGCTATTGCAGGTGTAAGGTTAATGTAATTGAGTTTTATTTTTTTTGCACCTTGTTTTATTTCAGTGCCTTGATTTGAAAATAGAACTTCTGAACGAATAGCAAATTGTTTTGAAAATTGATATTCTGTAAATAAACCTGTCACAAAGCCTATTCTGTTTTTAGTATTGCTGCTATTGAATTTAGATAGGTTAGCACCACCTTTTGCACCAAATGAAAAATTAGAATCAGATTGTGCGTTGCTCATAAAAATTCCTGCTAGAATAAATGCAGAAAGTAAAACTGTTTTTAAAGTTGTTTTGTTCATAATATTAATAAATGTGATTTTTAGATAGAGCAAATGTATCGCCAGCTTCTGATTTTGTTGTTTTGCCTTATAATGTGAGATGTAAAAAAAGTGTCTTCTTTTATAGGGAAGACACTTTTTTAGCTTTAAAAACTGATGTTCTTAAGTTCTTTATGTTTTTTAAACTTGGTTAAGATGATAATTTATATTCTTTTTTAAATGTCTAATAAAAAGTGATCTTACTACTATATAGTACAAATACTCTATTAGGAACACTTATGCTAAACTTACAACGAGAAAAGCACTTAAAATACTTATCATGAGAAATTAAAAAGTATTACTATAAAATATTGCTTTTTTAATCTTGATGATTTCACTACTATATTACACAAAAATAAAGCTAATCAAATTATAGAATATTTCTTCTTCAATTCTTTACATTTTACTTTAGAAACTCAACCTTTAATAGTTGTAATACAGCTACTTCCCGATACAAAAATTAGCAAAAATATTTCCTAACAAGTCATCATTAGTAATTTCACCTGTAATCTCACCAAAATGATATAAAGCCTGGCGTATGTCAATGGCTAGTAAATCTCCTGACAAGCCTGTTTCTAAACCATACTTTACTTTCTGAATTTCCTCAAAAGCCTTTAAGAGCGCATCATAATGACGAGTATTGGTAATAATAGTTTCGTTATTTTTTAAAGCACCTGTATTAATGAGATTCAATAACGAAGTAGTTAACTGCTCTACACCAAAACCTGTTTTAGCAGATAATAAAAGAACATCTGCTATTGTAGTATTTATACTTGCTAATTGCACATCATCTAACTGATCAATCTTATTAGCTATAACTAAAAGTGGTTTCTGAGAATATTTATTTCTAATTTTTTCAATTTCAATTCTAACATCCTCAAGATTATTTATATTCTTTAAAGCATCAAATAAATAAATAGTAACCTGAGATTGCTCTATTTTTTCAAAAGTCTTCTTTATACCAATACTTTCTACAACATCATTCGTCTCTCTTATTCCCGCAGTATCAATAAATCTAAATCCAATGCCACCTATCGAAATTTCATCTTCAATAGTATCTCTGGTTGTTCCAGCAATTTCAGAAACTATGGCTCTATCTTCATTTAAGAGCGCATTTAGTAATGTAGATTTACCAACATTTGGTTCTCCAACAATAGCAACTGGTATACCATTTTTAATCACATTACCTACAGCAAAGGAGTCAATTAATCGTTTTAAAACAAAATGAATACGTTCTATAAGTTCCTTAAACTGTGTTCTATCTGCAAACTCTACATCTTCTTCAGCAAAATCGAGTTCTAATTCTATTAATGACGCAAAATTTAGTAACTCTTCTCGCAGTTTAGCAATTTCAGACGAAAATCCTCCACGCATTTGTTGCATAGCAATTTGATGCGAGGCTTCATTATCGCTAGAAATTAAATCTGCCACAGCTTCGGCCTGACTTAAGTCTAATTTTCCATTTAAAAAAGCACGAAGTGTAAACTCACCTGCCGTTGCCATTCTACAGCCATTACGTAAAAACAATTGTATAATTTCTTGTTGAATATAAGGAGATCCATGACAAGATATTTCTACAACATCTTCACCTGTATAGGAATTAGGATTTTTAAAAACAGATACTAAAACTTCATCTAAGGTTTTATTCTCTTCAATAATATGCCCTAAATGAATCGTATGTGTAGCTTGCTTTTTTAGATCTTTATTAGAAACCGACTTAAAAAATTGAGATGCTATAGATATCGCTTCTTTTCCAGATAATCGTATAACAGCTATTGCTCCACTGCCTGAAGGAGTCGCCAAAGCTACAATAGTATCATTGTTCATAATAAGTACTTTTATGCAAAAGTATTGCAAAATATGGTATTGATAAAGCCAGAAGATTTCTATTTAAATATTATTAAGCCTTAAGAGACAACATTTATTACTCTATGTTAGTATATTTGTGCAGCAAAAAACCGAATATTAAAAAAATGAAAAAACTATTAATGTTACTGGCAATTGTTGTTGCCTTTGCAAGTTGCAAAAAAGAGAACCTTACCGAATATGTTATAAATGGTAATGCTGAAGGTATTCACAATGGTATCAGAGTACGTTTAACGCAAATAGACTCAAAAGGCAAACAAGTGATTAAAGATTCTGCCATTGTTATGAATGGCAAATTCAACATAAAAGGATCAGTTGAAGAACCAAGCATCTATTTTTTATTAGTTGATGGAAAACCAGGCAACTTTGTTTTTATGTTAGAAAACAGTAACATAAATATAGATTTAGATCAAAAAGTACTTATGAATTCTAAAATAACAGGATCTGAATCTAACATAATTTACGAAGCTTTTCAAGAAGGAATGCTTGAGTTTAAAGAAGAAAGCGAATCTATTATAGCCGTTTTCAAAGAACTTAGAGAAAACCCAAATCCTAAAACAAAAGACTCTATTACAAAGGTAATGGATGATTTAAGGCAAAGACAAACAGCTTATCCTTTAAATTTTATACAAGATAATAGTGATAGCTACTTTAGCCTTAATCTTATTCAATTAGAGTCTAGCAGACCTGGTTTTGATATTGCTAACTACATGAAGGTTTTTGAAAGTTTCCCTGAGCATCTAAAAACCTCTAAAAAAGGTTTGGTTGTAAAACAAAAACTAGATGAGCTTTACAAAGAATATGAAAAATTGTCTTATCTAAACATTGGTAAAGTTGCACCTAGTTTTGAGTCTCAAACACCTGATGGTAAAATATTAAAATTAGATGACATTAAAGGTAAAGTAACTATTATAGATTTTTGGGCTGCTTGGTGTGGACCATGTAGAAGAGAAAATCCAAATGTGGTTAAAGTGTACAACAAATACCATAGTAAAGGTTTAGAAATTATTGGTGTATCTTTAGATGGTGCTCCAAACCAAAAAGACCCTAAAAAAGCTTGGTTAGCTGCTATTGAAAAAGATGGTTTAGAATGGAATCATGTTTCTGGTCTCAAATATTTTAGAGATCCTGTAGCTGAATTATATAATATTAAATCAATTCCTGCCACTTTTATTTTAGATGCTGAAGGAAAAATTGTAGCAAAAAATTTAAGAGGAGTTGCTTTAGAAAATAAAATAAGTGAATTACTAGATTAAATATCTAAGCCTTATAAAACAAAAAAAGTCTGCATTCGCAGACTTTTTTTGTTAATGTAGCTTTCCTGTTTTATGCAATACATATAAAATTATAATTGGTACTGCCAAAAGTCCTACATGCCAAAGATCTGTTTTAAATAAGCTAGGCATCATAATTAATGTAACAGCATAACCACCAACGGCTCCACCAAAATGCGCATCATGACCTATATTACCTATTCTATTTTTCATTCCGTAAATAGAATAAAGTAAATAACCAATACCAAAAATATAACCAGGTATTGGAATAGGAACAAAAAACATATACAAACTCATACTTGGATTTAACAAAATAGCAGCATATAAAACGCCTGTTACTGCTCCACTAGCACCAACAGCACTATACCAATATTCTTCCTTATGAAAATACAATGATAATAAGTTACCAAAAACCAAACTTGCTAAATAGATTATTATAAAATTTAAAACTCCTAAGGGTTGAATAACATGACTGGCAAAAAAATACAAAGTGACCATATTAAACAGTAAATGCGTAGTATCTACATGCAAAAAACCAGAACTAAACATTCTTACCTGTTCTCCTCGTCTTATACCTCCAATATTAAACTTATACTTTTCAAAAAATAGACGATCATCAAAACCTTTTAATGACATAATAACATTGGCTGTAATAATTGCAATAGTAATAGGATCTAAATTGTACATAAAAAAATATCTATTGAACCAAATATAATATATTTGCGCTTTAGAAAGAACATGCTTTTATGCAACTTATTGCTTACATAATTATTTACCCGATACTTTGGTTAATTTCTATACTACCATTTAGATTACTATATACATTATCTGATGTTATTTGTTTTTTCTTGTATAGAATATTTGGTTACAGAAAATCTATTGTAAAAAGTAACTTAAGATTGGTTTTTCCTGATAAATCTGAAAAAGAAATTAAAACCATCACTTTTAAATTCTATAAGCATCTATGCGATTTGTTTTTAGAAATGATAAAGACCCTAACCATCTCTAAAACACAATTAAACAAAAGATTTGTTATTAAAGATTTAGATGCTGTTAAACAATTAGAATCTTATAACACAAGTATTATATTAATGTATGGCCATTATGCAAGTTATGAATGGTCCACGGTTATACAAACTTATACTAACCTTGCTGGGTTAGGCATTTATAAAAAAATTGCGAATAAATATTTTGATAAACTTGTAAGGCGAATTAGATCTAAATATAAAACTGAACTTATACATTCAAAAAAAGCTTTACCTAAAATAGCTGAACTAAACACTATTAACGATCATAGAATGATTGCTTTTTTAAGTGATCAATCCCCAAAATATAAATCCAATAATGTATGGTTAGACTTTATGGATATAAAAATACCTTGCTTTGTTGGCGCAGAAGTTACTGCTAAAAAATACAATTATCCTGTAGGCTTTTTAAAGATAGATAAAGTAAAACGAGGACATTATGAGGCAGATATTGTCATTCTCTCTAAAAATCCTAGCGAAGAACCAAACTTTAAAATAACTGAAAGATTCAATACACTGTTAGAACAGCAAATAAAAGCTAAACCAGAATTCTACCTCTGGACACACAAACGCTGGAAACATAAAGATAAAAAGCCTAAATAGATTAATCTAAATCAAACCAATGATCCACATTGGTAGCATTGCATGGCTTATCTATAAGAGATTTATGTATAAACTCGTTATTACATTTAGAATAATCGTAATCCTTTGCCCAAGCTTCATGGTTTTTAGCTAAAGCAATAATACTATCGCAAACAAAAGTAATCTCTTCATCTGTAGTTGTTGGATGAATAGACATACGTATCCAACCTGGTTTTCTTACCAAATCACCAATAGAAATTTCATCGGTTAATTCCTTGGAGGTTTGCTGATCTACATGTAGTAAAAAATGACCGTAAGTACCTGCACAACTGCAACCGCCTCGTGTTTGAATACCAAAACGATCATTCAATAATTTAACACCTAAATTATAATGCAAATCATCAATATAAAATGAAATAACTCCTAATCGATCTTTATGCTGACCTGCAAGAATATTAATATTCGGAATTGATCCTAGTTTATTAAAAATAATCTCAACGAGTTGATGCTCTCGTTGTAATATATTATCCACTCCCATTTGCTCTTTAAGCTTTATGGAAAGTGCTGTTTTTATCGTTTGAAGAAATCCTGGTGTACCACCATCTTCTCTATCTTCAATATTGTCTATATACTTATGTTCTCCCCAAGGATTAGTCCAACTTACTGTACCTCCTCCTGGGCAATCTGGCACCATATTATGGTATAATTTTTTACTAAACACTAAGACTCCAGAAGTACCTGGACCTCCCAAAAACTTATGTGGAGAAAAGAAAATAGCATCTAAGTAGGCATCTTTATCTTCTGGATGCATATCAATAGCCACATAAGGTGCAGAGCATGCAAAATCTACAAAACAAACACCTCCATGTTGGTGCATTAATTTTGCAACATCATGATATGGAGTCTGAATTCCTGTAACATTAGATCCACCTACAATAGAACATATTTTAAGGGTACAATCCTTATACTGATAAAGTAGTGCTTCAAGATTCTTAAGGCTGAATAAGCCATTCTCATCTGGTGGCACAACTTCAACTTTAGCCATAGTCTCTAACCAAGAGGTTTGATTAGAATGATGCTCCATATGCGACACAAAAACCACAGGACGCATTTCATCAGGTATAGTAGTATAATCCTTTAAGTTTTCAGGAACCTTTAAACCTAATATACGCTGAAACTTATTCACCACACCTGTCATCCCATTTCCTGTTACAATCAGCACATCATCTTCATTGGCATTAACATGGTCTTTTATAATGTGCTTTGCCTTGTGATAGGCTTTGGTCATCGCTGTACCAGAAACTGTTGTTTCAGTATGTGTATTGGCAACAAAAGGCCCAAACTCATTACATAACTTTTCTTCTATTGGTCGGTATAAACGCCCAGAAGCAGTCCAATCTGTATAGATTATTTTTTGCTCTCCATAAGGAGATACAAACGTTTGGTTTTCGCCAATAATATGCTTTCTAAATTGCTCAAAATATGCTTCAAGCTCAGTAATATGTGGTGTTGTAGCTTCAGAGATCATAATCAAAGATACTAAATATTAGCAACTGCCTTTATTTCTGCAATAAAACGATCTGCGAGACTATCTGCTGTGTCCTGCGATGGTGCTTCCGTATAAATTCTAATAATAGGCTCTGTATTACTCTTACGTAAATGCACCCAACTATCAGCAAAATCAATTTTTACACCATCAATGGTAGTTAATTGTTCGTGACTATAATTAGACTCCATAGTTTTCAATATGGCATCAACATCGAGCTGTGGTGTTAACTCAATTTTCTTTTTGCTCATAAAGTAATTAGGATACGTAGCTCTCAATGCACTTACAGACATCTTCTTTTCTGCTAGCAAGCTTAAAAATAAAGCCACACCTACCAAAGCATCTCTACCATAATGCAATTCAGGATAAATAATTCCTCCATTACCTTCTCCTCCAATAACCACATTATTTTTCTTCATCATTTCCACAACATTAACCTCACCAACAGCACTGGCTTCATAGCTTCCACCATGTTTTTCAGTTACATCGCGTAAAGCTCTTGTAGAACTCATATTACTTACTGTATTTCCTGGGTTTTGGCTCAACACATAATCTGCACAAGCAACTAAGGTATATTCTTCACCAAACATATCACCTTTCTCATCCATAAAAGCTAAACGATCAACATCAGGATCTACTACAATTCCAAAATCGGCATGGGCTTTAACAACAGCTTCGGCTAAATCTCCTAAATGCTCTTTTAATGGTTCTGGGTTATGAGGAAAATGCCCTGTTGGATCACAATATAATTTTACAGCTTCAACTCCTAATCGTTCTAATAATAACGGAATAGCAATACCTCCTGTAGAGTTAACTCCATCTACAACTACTTTAAAGTTTGCAGCTTTAATTGCATCTGTATTAACCAACGGAAGGTCTAATACCTCATCAATATGCAAATCTATATAGGCATCATTTTTTGTAATCTTTCCTAAATCATCTACTTCAGCAAAAGTCATAGAGTTAGATTCAGCAATTTCTAATATCTTTTTTCCTTCAACACCATTTAAAAATTCACCTTTGTGGTTTAACAGTTTTAAAGCATTCCATTGCTTAGGATTATGACTAGCGGTTAATATAATACCTCCATCGGCATGCTCCATAGGTACTGCAACTTCAACAGTTGGTGTCGTAGATAAGCCTAAATCTATCACATCTATACCCATACCAACCAAAGTGTTCATCACTAAACTCTGAATCATTTCACCAGAAATACGCGCATCTCTTCCTACAACAACGCTATAGTTTTCTTTGTTGCGCTGTTGCTTTAACCAAGTACCGTATGCTGCTGCAAACTTCACAGCGTCAATAGGTGTTAAATTATCTTCTACCACACCACCAATAGTGCCTCGAATTCCTGAAATAGATTTTATTAAGGTCATAGATTTTTGATTTTCAGCAAATATAATATCTTAGAAACTCTTTAAAAACAATAGTTCGATTTTGTTATTATGAATTTGTAAATTCGACAAATGAATTTCCTTGCACATATATACTTATCTGGAGACAATGAATTAATTACTATTGGCAATTTTGTAGCTGACGGCATTAGAGGCAATAAATACAAAAACTACCCAGAAGATATTCAAATTGGTATACAATTACATAGAGCTATAGATACATTTACCGATGCGCATCCTATTTTTAGAAAATGCACCAAGCGTTTACATAAAAACTATGGTCATTATAGCGGAGTTATTATAGATATTTTTTATGATCATTTTCTGGCTAAAAACTGGAAAGACTATTCAGAAATACCCTTAGCAGATTACATAAACGATTTTTACAAAAGTCTAAATAAAAACTTTGACATTCTACCAGAAAAATTTCAACGATTAACACCAATTATAATAGAAGGCAATTGGTTATTAAGCTATGCTACAATAGAAGGCATTCAATTGGTTTTAAATGGCATGAATAGGCGTACAAAAGGCAGGTCTAAAATGAATGAAGCGACTAATGAATTAAAAATACATTACGAAGCCTTTGAACAAGATTTTAAAGCTTTTTTTAAAGAACTCATAACCTACAGCAATGCCAAACGCTTAGAAATAGAAAAAGCATACAACACATAAAAAAATGATATAAAGGCGTTTAAAACAAACGAAGCATACTTTAATTTTATTTCTCACCCTAATTACATTAAGCAGTTGTAAAAAAACATCGAAGAAAACAACAACACTCAACCTAACAATAGAGGATTAATTACAGAAAAAGCCATGGTGGTTAGTGCTCGTAAAGAAGCTTCAGAAATTGGCACAATGATCCTAAAACAAGGAGGTTATGGGTTTGATAAAACCATTTTAAAAGAACTTAAAACCATCGGATATAAAATAAACGAAACACGCTCACCTGTCATCGGAAAAGTCGATGGAATCTTAATATTAGAAAATGGCACAATGGAAGGTGGCGCAGACCGCAGAGGTGATGATACAGCTATAGGATTTTAGCACCATTAAAGCTCTTATATTTATACCGAGATCATCTATCTTCAACAATTACAAAAGCCAAAAACTAAAAGCCAACAACCTGTTAACTTTAGGCATAAGTATTTAATAATCTAATAGACTTTTAGTATACTTGTTATAGAAAAATAAATACAACTATATATGAAATTATTAGGCATAGGATCGCGCATTAATCATACAACTTACGGCAAAGGTGTCGTTACAAACGTTACTTCTAAGCACTATTGGGTTACCTTTATAGACCATGGTTTAGAAACCTTAGAATTAGATGAAGAGTTTGATGTTATTGAAGCTGCAGAAGATGAAGTAGATACCGTTAGCTTTTATGAAGTTGAAAAGAGCTTGAGAGACCTGCTTAAAAAATGGTCAGACGTTTCAGAAGTAGTAACTATTGGCGACAAATGGAAAGGCGGCAAACTTATTATGCAACCAGGAGATGAAAACCTTAAAGCCAGTGAGCTACCTATTGATAAGTTTTTTCATAAAATCACTATGGTACGTGATCGTCTGCGTGTTATGGAGCAAAAAATTAATTCTAGCAAAAACCTCGATGAGCAAGAAAAAATAGACTTGCAACAATACATTACCAGAAGCTATGGAAGCTTAACCAGTTTTAATGTGTTGTTCAAACTAAAGAGTCAACAGTTTATTGGGCAAAGGTCTAAGTAATACTCAAAAAAGTAGTAGCTAGTGTTTAGTAGGCAATATTCAGTTGTTTTGCTTAGATTATTGCAAAACCGATGACTGCCTACTAAAACTTTAAGCCTTTTACATCTCCCATATCCATTTCAAAAAACAAGATCTTATGAGTGGTTGGTAACAAGATGCCGCTTTCGGTAGTTGTCCAATCATCCCAAGAGGCTTCTAACCCTTCTATGGGTAAGATATCTACCCACATTTGGTAACTTACAGGCTTGCCATCATCATCTAAATGCCATAAGTAAGAGTCGCCAGGTGTAGTACCACCAGATGTGTAGGTTACTAATAAGGCGTCTTTACCATCTTTAGTGGTGACCAATCGTCGTTCGGTGGCTGTATCAAACACCTTATACGGAGCAACTAACCAAAAGGAATCATTATTAAAATAGCCTTCTGCCTTATGAATATAATCGTGCTTTTCTATACCATTATATTCTTGTTGCCCAGCAAAAACTTTTGAGTTATCATGGTTTGCTAAATCTAAAATCACTGTTATCTTATCCCAAGATACCTCACAAGTATTATCTGTTTTATACCATTTGTAATGGTGTCTCCCTTCAAACGTCCATTCAAGGTAATCTGTGTTTAGATAGGCTTCTTCATTAAGCGCCTTTAGCATTTTGATTGCAAGTTGGTCTGCTTTAGCTCCTTCTATACCTGCAGGTAAGTCTTCGTTGTATTTAAGGTATAAAAAGCCAAAGAATAACAGCGAAGGCAGTGTAAAGAAGATAATAAGGCCTCCTATAATTTTTAGTATGCGTTTTGTTTTTGATGTTTTGGGCATTGCTATGATGTCATTAATGGCTTCAAATTTACTAAAGTATTTATCATTCTATACCTGCTTGTACTCAACAAGTTTTCGTATTTAAAAATTTAATGCGCAGTTAAGGTATTCAAACGACACATCTACTGGGTTTTGTGTAACCGCTTAGTTTGGTATACGTAGTAACTTGTCTTTGATGCCTTTTGCCAATACCATTGCCGAATCTGGATGGTGTCTTAACCAAAGTTCTGGTTCTATAATTTCTAATTCAGCTAAGGCAATGTTACCCTCATTATCTTTAAAAATGTCTACTCTGGCATATATAGGCAACTCACTACAAGCATTTACGGTATTAATAGCAAACTCAATTTGGGCATTAGTGGGTGTATAGTCCTCAACACTACCACCAAAATCGTCTTGTACTCTAAAGTCACCTGCTTTGGCTTTTTTTAAGATGGCATGTGTAAATTCGCCATTAAAGACCATCATAGATATTTCACCTTCTGAAACTATATGATGTTGAAACGGTTGTAGCATCATGGCTTCTTCTGCTATTAGGGCTTTAAAGACCGCTTCGTAGCTGGCGATGTTGTTTGCATTTAACCTGTATGTATGTCTTGCACCTCCAGACACACATGGCTTTAAAACAGTTTCTGTCCAGCCCATTTGGGTGTGTAGCTCTTCTAGGCGCTTTGTAGTATGAGGTGCTATAAATAAGGTTTCTGTGATATGAACACCCTTATTTTGTAAGTCTTGCAGGTAGTGCTTATCAATATTCCACCGAATGAGTGCTTCAGAATTTATGAGTGTTGTTACTTTAGACACTTTATTTAACCAATCTGAAAACTTAGGGAAATCATTACAATAATCCCACGTTGTTCTAAAAACAATGGCTTTGGTAGAAGCCCAATCGAAATCTGGATCGCTCCAAGCTAAGCGAATGACTTTGAGTCCTAATTTTCCTAAAGCGTTTACTAAAAGTGCGTCTTCTGTAATTACATTTTTAATGAGGTGATCTACTTTATTAGGGTAAGCATGTTTTTGATCTGTAAGAATAACAATATCGTACTTTGCCATGATACTTATAATGGTTTATTGTGTAAATATATTTTAAAATTCATTCTATACAGACTCAACGTTCTAAATAGTGGTTAAAGTTTGTGCCTTGTTTGTACCGACATAGTGAGGTATTAAGCGACCTTTATCGTGTATACCCAATACCTAATGCAGATTGCCGCGCTCGTACCTTGCTAGTACCATTATTACGAGACTTGTTGGGGGGGGGGAACCAAGCAAACTAGGACGATGTTATCTGTTTCATGATACTTATAGCGTGATGAGACTGCTTCGTTCCTCGCAGTAACGTTCTAATGATCTCATTGATTTAAAGGTTTAATTAATGAAAGTTTACCCGAGGCATACCCGAGGCACACCCGAAGGAGACCCGAAGGAGACCCGACGGAGCTCTTAAACCGTTAGTGGATATCTATGTTGTAAATTTTGATATGGTTTGTGTGTATAGATGTACATGTGGCTTTTATAAAAGCTTTGGAACGGTGTTACCTTAGACTATACTGTAATAAAGTTGATTTAGAAAGTTGTATGCCT
>NZ_JAOARH010000089.1 GCF_025210595.1 Winogradskyella sp. | reverse complement strand
GATTATGGCAGAATTTGAAGCAGAAGATTTTATACTGAATAAAAAAAGAGGTCATCTTTCAGATAGTTTATATTATATCATAAACTCTAAAGGGTATTATATTCTTAATTTAAATAGCTTAAAATTGCTTCGTAGACCATTTAAGAATCAATTGGGCTTTGATAAGGTTAAACATGCAAGGATTAATAAAGTTAATGATGAATTTCAGATTTCGGGAGAAGGATTTGTTGGTTATTTGGACGAAAAATTTAATGTTAAAAGTCCTTTTTTCTTTCCAGAGACCTTTAATGCACATTTTGGACTTATAGATAAATCAAAGAACATTTGGTGTGCTACTTTCAATAATGGAGTTTTTAAAATTCCATATAATAAAAGAGATGCTAAATATTCATTTTTAGGTCAAAAAGTACAGTCTTTAGATATCATTGATAAAGAATTGTATGTTAGTGTCTATGATGATGGATTCTATAAATATGACTCAGAGAATTTGAATTATGATTCGATATTAAAATTAAAAGGGTACAAGTATAGAACACAATATGTTGAAGTTTTAAATACAATTTATTATTTATCTCAAGGTAATGCATATTCAGAAATAAATGGAAAACCTTTGCTTAGATACGATTATACAAATACCAATTCAAATAATAATGATAAAGCACGAAAACTAATATATCATGATAATAAATTGTATGGTTTATTTGCCTTTGGATTGTATCATATAGATGAAGAAAACTTTGATATTAAAAATGAATTTCCGCAAAAAGGAACCAATGATGTACTGTCTTTTAATGATAAATTGTTTATAGCAACAACTAATGGCTTAAAGGTTTTTGAAAATGGAGAATTTGTATCTAAAAATTATAATGAGCTTCTTAATAAGTCAGTTTTAAATCTTGAGCAGCTTTCCAACTCTCAGTATTTAATTAATACAGATGGATTTGGATCTTATATTGCAACGAATACTGAACTAAAACCATTAAAAGGTACAGAATATTTAAGTGTACAAGATGCATTTATTGAAGCTGATGCAATTTGGTTAGCAACTAATAAAGGTGTTTTATATTATGAGAAAACTGATAAAGATTATGTTTTAAAATCAATAATAAATACAAAGAATGGGTTACCAATAAATAACGTCAATACTATTGCGGTTTTTGATGATAAACTGTTTGTAGCTACAGATAATGGATTAGTAAGTTTACCTAAAAATAAGGAATATCAATCTTCGTTTTTAGATATTTATTTAGACGAGGTTTTGTATAATTCTGAAACGCTTTCTGAAGGTTCAATCAAAATGTATGAATCTGATAATAGCATAAATATTTCAATTTCTACAATTGATTTTTCAGAAAATAATAATGAAACGTTTGATTATAAATTGTTGCCAAATCATAAAGATTGGAAAACGGCTTTAACATCAACCGTAAATTTTAATGATTTAGAACCTAATGACTATGAATTTGTAGTTTCAAAAAATGGTATTGAAAAATCATTTATGTTCACTATTAAGCCTTTGTGGTGGCAAACTTTAGGATTTAGAATTGGAGCAGGATTTTTAATTTCTGTACTTATATTATCTAGTGTTTGGTTGTTGAGTAAGCGTATTCAAAAACGAAAAGATTTAAAGCTTATACAAGAAAAACAATTATCCGAAATTCAACTTAGAGCCTTACGTTCTCAGATGAATCCACACTTTGTGTTTAATTCCTTAGCGGCTATTCAGTATTATATTAATGATAATGATTATGAGGCTTCAGAGCGTTATTTGGTCAAATTTTCAAAGCTTATTCGGCAATTTTTTGAACTCTCAAAAGAGAATGAAATTACTTTAAAGGAAGAAATTAAATTGCTAAATAGTTATTTAGAAATTGAAAAATTAAGGTTTAGAGAAAAGTTGGATTTTCAAATTAAAGTAGACGAAGATCTTAATCTAAATCAGACTAAAATTCCAACCATGTTATTGCAGCCTATTGTTGAAAATGCAGTAAATCATGGTGTGTTTAATAAGATAGATAATGGACTAGTTGTGCTTGATTTTCAGTATAAAGATGAAAATACTTTTGTTGTAAACGTTAGTGATGATGGTGTAGGTTTTGAAAATACCAATTCCAAACCAAAACAACATACTTCTTCAAATGTTATAGAAGATAGATTGAAATTCTTGAATCAAACTCAAAATTGGAAAATTGCATTTGAAAATAAGGTGTTACATATGGAAGCAAAGGATAAAGGAAATCAAGCTATATTTACTATAACGAAATTGAATTAATGAAGACAATCAAAGCGATACTTGTAGATGATGAAATTTCTAACTTAAAGGGGTTAGAAAAGAAATTAAATAAGTTATTTCCACAACTAGAGATAGCTAGTAAGTTTCAGATTCCTGAAGAGGCTATTTCAAGCATCGAAAGTGAAGCGCCAGAGCTATTGTTTTTGGATATTGAAATGCCTAGAATGAATGGTTTTGAGTTGTTGTCGAAGTTAAGAGTTGTCAACTTTCAAGTTATTTTTGTGACAGCTTATAGCGAATATGCCATTGAAGCCTTTAAGAAATCTGCTGTAGATTATATATTAAAACCTATTGATAATGACGACTTAAAAGAAGCTGTAAATAAAGCTTTAAAAAACATTTCTTTAGAGCTCAATCAAGATTCTAATGCTAAATTAGTTGAATTACTATCTGAAAATATTTTTAAGAAAAATAAAGTCATTGTACCAACAGCAAAAGGTGTGTCATTCATACCAGAAGAGGAAGTCATGCACTTAGAAGGTTATGAAGGTTATACAAGGATTCATCTCATAGATAAGATCACATTAACAAGCTCTTATAATTTAGGAAAATTCGAAAAATTGCTGAGTTCAAAATTCTTCAAATGTCATAAGTCTCATATCGTTAACTTAGAGCGTGTACGTCATTTTGAAAATGAAGGATACATTGTCTTGGATTCCGATTATAGAGTGCCAATTTCTAAAACTAATAGAAAAGCATTCTTGGAGTTATTTAGCTAATATGTCTCAAGTGATATTAAGAGTGTGATTAGAAAAATGATGAATTAAGATTTCAATATTTGGATTCTTAAAGCTTTTTTGAGCATAGGAAATACCAATTTCTCTAAAGTATTTAGGGCCATTATAAGGTTTGATTTTAAAGCCAGCCCAACCGCTAACAAAAAACTCAGGTAAAAAACTAATGCCTAATCCAGACATCAGTAAAGTCAATACTTCATTTTTATTTTGGCAATTCGCAACAGTATTCCAAGTTTCGCCAGAGTTATTTAAAATTGATAAGCTTTGTTGGTGAGCTTCACAAGGAGGACAGTGAATAAAGGGTTCGCCACTTAAGTCTGAAATTTCAATACATTCTTTTTGAGAAAGTGGATGATGCTCTGGAATACAGAGGACATAGTCTTCTTTTATAAGTGGTAAAAAAAGATGCTCTTCAAATTTCCATTCTCTAATTAATAGATTCAAATCACAATCGCGTCCAATAGGTCTAATGTCCCATTCGATGTTGTTTAGGAGTTGAGATGCTTCAGTGAAAAACGCATTTTTAAAACTTTGAGGTAGGCTATCTGCAATTCCTATGATAATTTTTTGTTTAAAATTTTGAGCTTCAAACATTTTAGGAATAGCATTTAATTCACCTAAAATCCGTTTAGCAATAGGGTATAAATAATGCGCATCTTCCTTAATATCTACACCACGTTTATGTCTAATGAATAATTCTTTTCCAACAATGTCTTCCAATTGTTTTAGTCCATTCGAAATGTTTGGTTGAGATACAAAACACTTTTCTGCTGCTCGAGAAAGGTTTTTTTCTTCGTAAACCGCAACAAAAAATCGTAACAATCTTTCATCCATAAGTATTTGTTATAATAGGTATGAGAAAATAGTATTTTAAAGCAACAAATATACGAAGTACCTTTGTAGAGTCTTCAATATTGAAGCTTAATGTTTTAAATGCTTATTATAATGAAAACTAATAATAAACTTATAGTCATCACTGGAGCAAGTTCAGGATTTGGTTTAGAAATGGCAAAAGCATTTGCTAAAGAAGGTTATCCATTGCTTTTATTAGCACGAAGAATTGAAAAGATGGAAGCTTTGGAGTTGCCAAATACAATGTGTAGAAAAGTAGATGTTATCAATAAAGAAAGTTTTGAAGCTGCAGTAAGAGAGGCAGAAGAAGTTTACGGTAAAACAGATTTAATGATTAATAACGCTGGAGTAATGCTCTTAGGAGATATTGCTACTCAAGATGCTCAAGAATGGAAAACGATGTTGGATGTTAATGTTATGGGTGTGATGAATGGGATGCAAATCGTTATGAATGATATGAAAGAAAGACGAAGCGGAACCATCATTAATGTGTCATCTATAGCAGGAGTTCAACCTTTTGGTAACCATGGTGCGTATTGTGCAAGTAAGTTTGGTGTTACAGGTTTAACACGAGTTGCTCGTGGAGAAATGTCGCCTTACAATGTTCGTGTGTTGTCTATAATGCCTGGAGCAGTAACTACAGAACTTTTAGGACATACAACAAATCAAAATATTATTGATGGTTATAACGAATGGAAAACATCTGTAGGTGCGGTGAGCATTACAGCTGCTGATGTTGCGCAAACTATTAAATATGCTTACGAGCTTCCACAAGGCGTGTCTTTAAGAGAAATCATTATAACGGATACAATGCAAGACGCTTAAAACTTAAAGAAGAAACTATTTGAAAAAATAAGTTGCTTTGTCAAATTGAGCTTGTTGAAATTTTAGATTATTGATCTTTAAAAATGATTTCGACAAGCTCAGTCTGACAATTTTTAGTTTTTGTATTAATTTTATTTTCCACCCAGATGTTCACAATCTTTAAGCGATTGCATACCTGAAAAAGGAACAGGAGCTTTAATGTATTTATAAGTGCGATCAAGTTCCTTGCTTAGATTATGATCATCTACATTAACCTCAATATCACTCATTTTAAATTGACAAGGATGCTCATAACCAGCAGCATGTGTGATTTCAACCAGTTCTTTCTTAAAAGTTTTAAAATACTGAGCTAAACGTTCCGATTTTAAAGGTACATTGATTCCGTTTTGCTTCCATTTACTTTGAGTTGCAATTCCTGCAGGACAACGATTGGTATGGCATATTTGTGCTTGGATACAACCAATACTCATCATTGCTTCACGTGCTACGTTAATACAGTCAACTCCCATAGCGAAAGCCATTGCAGCTTTTGCTGGAAAGCCTAACTTTCCACTTCCAATAAAGACTATACGTTCAGCGAGACCATTTTCTTTGAATAGTTTGTACAGATCTGCAAAACCATAGACCCAAGGTAAAGACACATGGTCTGCAAAACTAGGAGGTGCAGCACCAGTTCCACCTTCACCACCATCTACAGTAATAAAATCAGGACCTTTTCCTGTAGATTTCATGATCTCTGCAAGTTCTTTCCATTGGTCTAGTTTTCCAATGGCAGCTTTTATTCCAACAGGTAATCCTGTTTCTTCAGCAATGGCTTCAATAAAATCTACCATTTCTTTGATATTAGAAAATGCAGAATGGTTAGGAGGAGAGAGGACATCTTTTCCAACTTCTACACCACGAATTTCTGCAATTTGTTTTGTGATTTTCTTTCCAGGTAAAACGCCACCTTTTCCCGGTTTCGCACCTTGAGATAATTTGACTTCAATTGCTCTGATAAATGGATTTTGTTCTACTAAAGCTTTCATCTTTTCCATAGAAAAGTTTCCATCTTCACCACGGACACCAAAATAACCCGTTCCAAAGTGAAATACCACATCACCACCATTACTGTGATAAGGAGATAAACCTCCTTCACCAGTATTATGATAAGCATCTGCAATTTCTACACCTTTATTTAAAGACTCAATAGCTTTAGCAGATAAGGATCCAAAACTCATTGCAGACACATTGATTACTGATGCAGGACGATAAGGACGTTTTCTTTTGTTGTATTCGCCAATAACTTTAGCACATGGTAAAAAGGTTTTATCAATCGAATTGGGATGATTGTCAGCAAGTTTATAGGGTAGCATTGCATTATTTATAAAAATATGCTGATGTGTGTATATGTCTCTATCAGTACCAAAACCTTCGTAGTTGTTTTCTTTTTTAGCGGAAGCATAAATCCAACCACGCTCTATACGATTAAAAGGTAATTCTTCTCTATTGTTAGCTACAAAATATTGACGCATTTCTGGACCAATACTTTCTAATAGGTAACGTAAATGACCAACAATAGGAAAGTTGTGACTAATCGTATGCTTTTTCTGAAAAAAAACATCTCTAATAGCAACTAAAGCTAAGGCAATTAATAGCCACATCCACCAAGGTGTGCTACTAAAAAACTCTAATATGGAATCCATAAATAAATTCTAATAATTTTAATCTAAGATATTGAAAATCTCTATAAATAATTAGTAAATATAATATGTCTTTTGTTATGTATAAATGGAATAAATATGATAATAGAAAAGGTGTAGTATGAGTGAAAAAAAGTTTTAATTTATGATTTAATAAACTTTAAAGAGTTGTATTTCTCCACTTTTAAAAAGTATAATCCGTTTTTAAGCTCTGAAATATTTATAACTTCATTAGGTGAAATAGTTCCTTTTAATACTTCTGCACCAAGAATATTATAAATTCTATATTCTTTGAGGCTTTTTAATTGCTTTAGTTTTATAAAATCTGAAGCAGGATTTGGGTAGATATCTATACCTGCTTCGTATGTTGACTCATTTACATTTAATAGCATAGAGCAATCTGTTGGTGTAGAAGAGCCATTGGCAATTGCATGATTGTAGACGTTTTCACCATTTTGAGCACTGCAGGTAAGGTAAAGATGTGGGTCTGAAAAAATTAGTTCATAATTTGGTTTTAATGGATGGGAAGAGCTTCCAACACCTTCAATCCAAGTTTCGCTATTGGCGGCAAAAGTGCCAATAAAATGAACCAAATGTATACGTTTTCTAACGCCATTAATAACATTTATGTCAGTTACTGAAGTTACGGTGTAAGTTTTATCATCTCCTAATACAATTTCATCTGAAACATTTAAATTAAAATCATATAATAGCTCATCAG
>NZ_JAOARH010000088.1 GCF_025210595.1 Winogradskyella sp. | reverse complement strand
TTATTTAACTCCATTGGTGCTGCACTTTGCTCCATTACTAAATAACGACGCATTTCTAAAATTATAGATAATGGATTAATACTTACAGGGCATTCTTCTACACACGCATTACAGGTTGTACATGCCCAAAGCTCTTCGTTAGTAATATAATCTCCTAAAAGTTGTTTTCCGTCATCTTTAAATTCTCCATTATTGGCATCAATATTTTTGCCCACTTCTTCTAGACGGTCTCTTGTGTCCATCATTATTTTACGAGGCGATAACTTCTTGCCAGTTAAGTTTGCAGGACAAGATGATGTACAACGGCCACACTCTGTACATGTGTAAGCACTCAATAACTGTATTCTGTTTAAATCCATTACATCGCTTGCTCCAAACTTAGCAGGTTCTTCGTCTTCAGCTCCCTCTGGTGCTGCTGCAAAAGGATCTGCATTAGGGTCCATCATTAGTTTTACCTCATTTGTAACAGCTTCTAAGTTATTTACTTTTCCTTTTGGTTCTACACTTGCGTAGTATGTATTTGGAAATGCTAAAAGGATATGTAAATGTTTAGAGAAGTATAGATAGTTTAAGAACACCAAGATTCCAACAATATGTATCCACCATGCTGTACGCTCTATTATATGAAGTGTATCTGGATTATCGCCAAACCAAGATGCCATAAATTGCGATATAATGTTACCATGTCCTAAAGCTTGAAATGATGTATCTGTAGCATTCATTACTAAGAACAAAGTCATTAAGACCATTTCGAAATAAAGAATAAAATTACCGTCATTTTTTGGCCAACCCGTCATCTCAGAACTTAAAAAGCGCTTTAGCTTTATTGCATTTCTACGTATCCAAAACACAATAACAGCTACCAATACTAATATTGCTAAAATTTCAAAAGAACCAATTAAAAACCCATATACCGCTTTTGGTAAAACTTTTAAACCTATACGATGTGTACCAAAAAGTCCATCAATAATAATTTCTAAAACTTCTATATTAATGATAATAAAACCTACATAAACAACGATATGAAGTATACCTGCTATAGGGCGTTTTACCATTTTACTTTGGCCAAGTGCAATGCGCACCATATTTCGCCAACGCTCGGCTTTATTATCACTGGTATCTGTTTCTCTTCCGAGTTTTATATTTCGTATTAGTGCTTTAATATTTCTTACGAAATAACCAATTCCTAAAACTAGGATAATAGCAAAAATTATATTTGGTATGTATTGCATTTTAAAAAGGTCTAATTCTTTTGATCTTTAGTTGGTGCTTGATACGGAATTTCTTTTTTAGATAGTATTCTTCTGTATCTTGCTGGGTGTAATTTTATATCTAAAAGCAACTCTTCCATTTCTTTTGAAGCAGCTTCTAGATTATTGTATAGTGCATCATCGTTAATCAACTTTCCTATAGTACCATCATTACTATTAACAGAAGCTAAAAGTGTATTAATAGAGGTCAGTGATTCATCAAACTTTGTAATAGTTTTTGCTAATTCAATATCTTTTAAATCATTCGATAGCTTAGATAAGTTTTCGCTAGTAACATTAAAGTTATTTAAAATTGTAGCAATTTTATTATCATTTTCCTTAATCACACCTTGCACAGAATTAGAAAGTGTTTTAAATGATTTTAATGTAGCGTTTAATTCTGCAATGGTGCTCTTTAAACCAACATTGGACTCATCTACTACTAATGCATTAAGACTGGTCATTAAAGTATCTGCTGAACGAATAGTACTGTCTAAATCTGCACTTAGGCCTGTAAAATTCTTCTTTAAAGAAGTAATAAGGCCTGGTTGTATTTCTGAAACAATATAATCGCCTGGTTTTGCCATTTCACCATCATTTGCATTTACTATAGCAAGTGCATTGCCACCCATAATGCCTGTTTCATATAAACGAATGACACTGTTTTTAGAGAACTTTAATTGTGGACTAACAGAAAATTCCACTCTTGTTTTTCCGGTTTCATATATATAATCAATAGCTTCAACTTTACCAATGCGGTTTCCTTTTACAGTTACTGATGAAGATGTACTGAGTGCATTATAATCGAACTCAGTGTAATAGGTATCTTGATTTGAAAACAAGTCACCTCCACTTAAAAACGTAAATAAGTATATAAATAATGCTATACCAGATAATACAAGTACTGCTACTTTAACTTCTCTAGAAATTTTCAACGGATTTAGATTTGATTGAAAACAAAATTAACAATAATTCTATTAATAATGTTTCTAATTAGTAGCAGATTTTAGTGCTTCGGATACATCTATACGCTCTCTTTCTTTATAAGCAACTATAAAGGCATCTTTGTAACCTTTAGCTTTTGCATTTTTTTGCAGTTCTTTTATTTTATTATAATCTGAAGTAGATCCGTAATAATACTTATAAATTCTACCAATTTTTTCTCGGGAAATTTCAGACAATCCTCTAAAGTTATATGATTTTGGCTCAAGAGCTTTAGAACTTGCAGCGATTTGAACTTTAAATGTAATACTATCATATATTAAAGGTGATTCTTCAACAATTTCAGTATTATTACCGGTTTCTGATGCAATGTCAGAATCTAGAATATTGCTACCTACGTTTTGATCTATTTCTTTCTTATAAGCTATTATAGCATCTTTAATAGCTTTTGCCATTTTAGACTGTCCTGCTTTTGTGTTTAAATAAGCCCCTTCTTTATTATTAGTTAAGAACCCAACTTCAACTAAAACACTTGGCATATAGGTATTTCTTATAACCAGAAGGCTAGCCTGCTTTAGCCCTCTACTCTTTCGCTTTGCTTTATTAATAAAATTATCTTCAATTTTACGCGCTAAAACGATACTTTGCTCTACATATACTTCTTGTTCTATACCAATAGCTATTGTAGATTCAGGAGAACTAGGATCAAAGCCTTCGTAATGCTCTTCATGATTTTCTTCAAGAAAAATCACTTCATTTTCGCGTTTAGCAACTTCAAAATTACGTGCGGTATTCTTTTCACCTAAAACAAAGGTTTCTGTACCAGAAGCTTGTGAACTATGCGCATTACAATGTATAGAAACAAACAGGTCTGCATCAGCCTTGTTAGCGATATTAGCTCTCTCATATAACTCTACAAAGACATCTGTTTTTCGCGTGTAAATAACTTTAATGTCATTATTTTTCTCTAACGCTTTACCAACTTGTAATGTGACATTTAAAGCAATATTTTTTTCTTTATACCCATTACCAAGATTTCCAGAATCATGACCTCCATGGCCTGCATCTAAAACCACAACAAATTTATCGTCTTGTGCTTGTAATGGTTCAAAGCATGTTAAAGAAGTTATAAAAATAAGTACTAAGAATACTATTATATATTTTGGCTTCGTTTGCATATTTAATTTAACGGTTTATAAACTCGAATTATTACGCAATATTGTAAGTAATATTCTATATTTAAACTTTAGACATTTAATAAGAAAATCACAAAAAAATATCTGTACTTTTGGCGTTTCAAAAACCGAGCCATACTTTTACAAAAATACATTTAAAAGGATTGCGTACAAATAGCCTACACATACTTTTTCTATTGAGTTTTACAGTGTTTATCAACACTTTTAGCTTTGCACAGGAATTACCAAAAAAGAACGAAAGTATTCCTGTTGAGCAAAAAAAGGATACAACATCTGTAACTAAAGATGCTGTAAATATCTCTGCAGATTCTTTATTAAACAAACCTTTAAACACAAAAGAAGTAGACTCTACTAAACAAGATTCTGTAAAAAAGGAAGGGTTTTTAAAAGATATTGTAACCTACAAAGCCAAAGATTATGTTGCTATAAACCAAAAGAAGCAACAAATTCGTTTATACAACGAAGCCAAGGTACTCTATGAAGATATGGAGATTTCTGCAGGTGTTATTGTTATTGATTATAGCAAAAATTTAGTTTATGCAGGTCGTTTAAAAGACTCAACAGGCTACTCTCAAAAACCAGTATTTACTCAAGGTGCCAATGTTATTGAGCCAGACTCTATTATTTTTAATACCGACTCTAGAAAGGCTTTAATTTTTAACTCTGTTACTGAACAAAGTGGTGGAACAGTAATAGCAGAACGCACAAAACGAGAAAACGATTCAGTATACTTTATATCTAAAGGAAAGTTTACAACTTCTGAAAACCTTGATGACCCAGAGTATTACATTAAAATGAATAGGGCTAAAATTGTTCCTGATAAAAAGATTGTAACTGGGATGAGCCAAATGTACATCTATGATGTACCTACTCCTATTGCTATACCATTTGCTTATTTTCCGATGTCTAAAAAGCAAACCTCTGGTATTATATTCCCTTCGTTTGGTGAAGACACTGGTAATGATAGAGGTTATTTTTTACAAAATGGTGGTTATTATTTTGCCATAAGCGATTATGTAGATCTTGCTGTGCTGGGTGATTATTACACCAATGGAAGTTATGGTTTAAGAATAGAAAGTAATTACGCTGTACGCTACAAGTTTAGAGGTAATTTTAGCTTTAGATACGAAAACCTTTTAAATAGTGAACGTGGTTTTCCTGATTTTAGCAAGAGTACCATATATAATTTAAGATGGTCGCACACTCAAGATACTAAGGCCAATCCAAACTCAAGGTTTTCTGCTTCAGTCAACTTAGGTAGTAGTCAATATTATAGGCAATCTATAAACCAAGTTAACCTAAACAATTCTTTAACTAACACTTTGGCTTCTTCGGTATCGTATTCTAAAACATTTCAAGGAGAGCCTCAGGTTAATTTAAGTTTAACAGCATCTCATAACCAAAACACCAATACTGAAGCTATTAATTTAACCTTACCAACACTACAAGCTTCAATGACAAGAGTCTATCCTTTTGCGCCAAAATCTGGTACAAAAAAAGGAGCTATACAAAACATTAACTTTCAGTTAAACACCAGAGGAGAGTATCGTATACAAACAACAGATTCTTTATTTGGTAAAAGCGAAATGTTTGATGATGCACGTGCTGGCATGCGTCATTCTATTCCTGTCACTACAAACTTTAAACTATTTAAGCATTTTAGCACAAGTGTTAATGCTAATTTTGATGAAACCTGGACATTAAAGACCGTAAAACGAAATAATATTTTAGAAAGCGAAACTTCTACACCTATTGAAGTAAACGGTTTTGATCGTTTTTTAACTTATAATTTTGGAGCAAGTATTGGAACAACCGTATATGGTATGTTTAATTTTAAGAACAAAGACAATGATCCAAAAATACAAGCTATAAGGCACGTTATGCGACCATCTATTAGCTATAGTGTTTCACCTGCTTTTGACCAATATTACGAAACCTACGATGTTATTGCTGCCGATGGCACTACGAGTGATCAGGTAGAATATACACGTTTTGAAAATTCGCTACTTGGCTCACCAAATAATCGTTACTCGAGCAATATTGGTATTTCTGTAGGTAATAATTTTGAGGCCAAAGTACGTGCTAAAGATTCTACCGAAACCGAGCCTAAAAAGGTAATGTTACTTAATAACCTAAACCTTTCTACAGCATATAATTTAGCTGCTGACTCACTAAACTGGAGTCCATTACGAGTTACTGGAGGCACACAGATTCTTAATAAGAAGATGAACATTAACTTTGGCATGACCTTAAATCCTTATGCCCTAGATAATAACAATAATCTTATAGACACCTATAATATTAATAATGGTGGTAGTTTATTTAGATTAACCTCAGCTAATTTAAATATTAGTTATAGCTTAAATAATGATAGCTTTTCTGGCAAAGAAACAGACGATGAAAGAGACGAAGAAGCAGACAGACGTTCTGCAAATGCCAATGCACGTGCAGATGATCTCTTTGGTGTCTCTCAAGATTATGCTGACCAACGTCTTAATGACAGAAAAAAAGACAAGGACAAAGAAGATGAAGACAACAATGAGTTTTATAATTATGCCATGCCTTGGAGCATAAGATTTGCTTATGCAACTAATTATACAAACACAAGGAGGCAAGATCAAATATCCTCCCATTCTTTAATGTTTTCTGGTGATATAGAGCTATCACCTCGATGGTCTATTGGTTTTTCCTCTGGTTATGATTTACTAAACAAAGGTGTAACACCTACCCAATTGCGTTTTGAACGTGATTTACTGAGTTGGAGAATGAATTTTTCAATTGTACCAATAGGTGTTAATACCTCATGGAATTTCTTTATAGGTATTAGATCTAATTTATTGAAAGATTTAAAATACGATCAACGTCGCCAACCAGACCGACGATTAGGTAATTAGATTTTTTCTAGATAAAACCACTTTAAACAATGAAACAGATTATTAATACACCTCACGCACCTGCACCTATAGGACCATACAATCAAGCCGTGTTAGTTGGTAATACATTATACACTTCTGGGCAAATAGCCTTAGATCCAAAAACTATGGAATTAGTTATGGATTCTATAGAAGTAGAGACTAAACAGGTTATGGAAAATATGAAAGCCGTTTTAGCTGCTGCTGACATGACATTTGAAAACGTTATAAAAACATCTATTTTTATAAGTGACATGCACAACTTCTCAAAAATTAATACTGTTTATGCTAAGTACTTTGATGAAGCTACAGCACCAGCAAGAGAAACTGTAGAAGTAGCTAATTTACCTAAGTTTGTTAATGTAGAAATAAGCATGATTGCTATTAAATAACTAGAGTTGTATAAAATTTAATCCTCAATTTATTTACAACAGGTTTCGGCATAAACATTTTATACATTTCTGCAATTCCTTTTCAAAATCCTATTTTTAAGCTATCTGCTTTTAAAATAACTCTCCTACTCCCTTAATTCAGGCATAAGACTATCTAATCAATTAAAAATCAGAGGTTAAATTTAAAATTATTATCTTTCTCACTAGGAAAAAGCAATCCTTAACTGTTATATACATGTAGATGACGCATAACCTTTTTATTAAAGTTATTATCTGCATCATAATCAATCTAATTAACACCACCAATTATGAAAAAAACATTCTTTCTTTTGCTTGCCCTTGTCTTAATTGTTTCCTGCTCTAAAGATAAATCTGATGATAGTGCTTCTGGCGACTATAGTATTTCTGGAAAATTTGTTACACCAAACGGTATAGATCCTGTTTCTAAGGCTAGTGTAAAATTGTATAAAGATGGTACTCTCGTAAATGAGACTATTACTGATAGCGAAGGAAATTTCATATTAGAAAACCTATCTAAAGACAGCTATGAGTTATCCATATCTAAAGGACAATTTAGAACATCAACCTCAGTAAACCTTAGCGATCTTATTGATACTTTTACTTTTAATTTAGATAATTTACCTATAGATCAACTACCATCTATTGCGGTTGTAACTGGAAGTTATGACCATATTGAAGAAGTTTTATATAACATAGGCTTAGTAGACCCTACAACTGGCGAGCCACTTTTTGATATTATTGACGGACATGATGTTATGGATCGTAATCCTAATCATACAGACCATGGTCATCACCAAAACACAAGCATTGCAAACCGAACAAACCCTATGTTAGAACCAAATGTAGATTTTGGTTTTGGTGATTTTATTCAAGATCCAGATTTATTAGACAACTATGACATTATCTTTTTAAACTGTGGGCTGAATGAAAGTATGGCAGAATTTAGTAATAATCTTACCAATTTTATTAATAATGGCGGCTTAATGTATGCAACAGATTGGGCATATAAATATCTAAACGATATTACAGCAGATGGCACACAATACATGAGTTTTTACGACCCTTACAAAAGCGGAGATTCTTTATCTACAGATGCTCAAATTCTTAATCAGGATTTAATAGACTGGCTTTCTCTTAATTATAATATTAATATTCCTAATGCTACAGTAACTATAGATGAGTTTTTGTCTGGATGGCAAGTAGTAGACACATACGATTCTGCTACTGTATTACCATGGCTTTATGGTCCAGTAGAATATGATGGTATTAGTGAAGACAAACATTTAGCATATACCTTTTTACATGGTGATGGTGGCGTATTATATTCATCATTTCATACAGAAAACAACACCTCAGACGCTACAACCGTAGAACGTTTAATGCAATATATGGTATTTGAATTAGCAGATATGAAGATTACAGCTGAATAATGGTTAGGTTATTTACTGTCTAAAAAAACGAGGTTTCGCTATTAGTAAAACCTCGTTTTGCAATAATATAGGGCAATATTTCTCTAGTCTATAAAATTAAGTTTCACAGCTATTACCAATACAGAAACTATAATTGTAATTACAGCGCTTACAAAAAACCTAAATCCTTTGGTAGAAATTTGTTTTTGATCTAGTGCTGATTTAGCGTTGAATTCTCTAATAGTGTGCTTATAAATAGCGTCTCGCCCAAAACACAACTTAACGACAGGAAAAGCCACTAAAAATGAGAGTAACCCAGCAAACTTACCTATGACTCTTCCTGAGCGTCTCCCAAAAGCATTTCTAAACAGCTTACTAAGCGATTTTTCAAAATCTGGAAAGAACGTAATCAGTAAAAAGAAAGCGCTCATTAGAAACAACACTAAAGCAATGGTAGATAATATTGTTCCCATTTTTTGAGCTGTATGCGCTTTTCCTTTAGGTTTTAATTCATAATACTGATTGCAATACAAAGCTTTAATTACATTCATAAGTTTTAAGTTTAATATCCTCTTAGTACTTTTAGTTTTTCTTTAGCTTTCTTAAACTTTTCCATTTTTTCTGTTCTAGAGTAGAAATCAACTAAAGTTGCTAATACTGCTGTATTGGTGTTATCTAAATCAAAAGTTTTTTCTAACGCTATAATTGCTTTTTCGTTTAAAAGATTCACTTCTTTTTTATAAGCATCATACGAGGCATCGTCTAAATCTTCTTCAACCATTTGCCTTTGTAGGGTTGCCGATTTTTCGACATACAACGTTGCAATACCATATTGTGCCATTATATTTTTAGCATTGCATTTTAGAGCTTCATCATAATTGTATACAGCTTTATCATAATTTTTTTTATCTGTATACAGATTACCCAAAAAGGCATACAAAATGTCATTGTTTGGTTCTAAAACTACAGCCTTCTCTGTTACTAATATTGCATTTTCTAAATCTCCCTTTTTATAATATAAATCTGCACTATACTTTAAAAATTGACTGTTTTTAGGAAATCTTTTATGAGCTTCTTCAACATGTTTAATTCCATTATCAATACTATCCGTTATCATATAAACAGATACCAAAAGCTCGTAGTTAGCTTCTGCTTTGTAGTCTTTTTTAATGAGCTCTTTAAGAATAGGAATGGAATGATGATAAGCCTTTGTATCTATTGAATCTAAGGCTTCTTGAAAGCGCTTTAGATTTTCGGTTTGCGAGTTAACAAACATTGACGTACTCAACAAAAGAGTTAAGCCTAAAACTATCTTTTTCATGATATCATTTTCTATTAATTAAATAAAAACTATTGTTACACTACATTCATCACATTATTTAAAAACAATAAATCACAATGCTTTATTCTGTATAAAATATTGGTTTTGTTTTTATAATGGTTGGCTTTTAATAACCTTACAAATCAATTCAAAAAATATATACAAACAAATACGACAAATTGCGTATTTTTTAAACTTCTATAATAATGGTGCATAAAAAAGCCCGAAGCAAAAACTTCGGGCTTTATATAAAACATTATTCGTAATCTATTCATCAGGATGCATAAAACGTTGTTTTCCTAATAACTCATCATCTGTTTCTACCACATCTTCATCTGGCACACAGCAATCTACAGGACAAACTGCAGCACACTGAGGTTCTTCATGAAAACCTTTACACTCTGTACACTTATCTGGCACAATATAGTACAACTCATCACTTACAGGTTCTTGAGTTTCATCTGCATCAACTTGTTTACCATTAGGTAACACAATTGTACCATTTAAACTTGTTCCGTCAGAGTAGCGCCAATCATCAGCACCTTCGTAAATAGCAGTATTAGGGCATTCTGGCTCACAAGCTCCACAATTAATACATTCGTCTGTGATTATAATTGCCATAGTAATTTTTACTTTTTAATTATGTAATTTTGCAACTGCAAAAATAAAGCCAAAATGGCGTTTTACCAAACACTACATGGATTTACAACGAAGAATTAACGCTTTCTCAAAATTAGGCACTTTTTTAGGTCAATTTTCTACTAATGGAATTAAAAAAAATAATGCTATTGAAGCCAATGAATTATTTTTTGATGGTTTTAAACACCAAATTAAATTGGCCAATGAGCACAATGGTTGGTTTACCGAATCTAATGTTCTTTTTAGTACAGAGTCTTGGGCTAAAGCGCTAACTGAAACTAATATTAACAAGTGGTTAAACACTTATGAGATTAATACTATTACACCGAAGACTATAGCCATAATTATGGCTGGAAATATTCCGTTAGTAGGCTTTCATGATTTTTTATCAGTACTAATCTCTGGGCATAATGTATTAGTAAAACAATCGTCTAACGACAAACACCTTCTCCCCTTTTTAGCAAAGTATTTAGAAGTTATTGAGCCTGAGTTTAAAGGTAAAATAACTTTGACTCATGATAAGTTAGAAAATTTTGATGCTGTTATTGCCACTGGCAGCGATAACACAGCACGTTATTTTGAGTATTATTTTAAAGATAAACCATCAATTATAAGAAAAAACAGAAACTCAGCAGCAATTCTTACAGGTAATGAAACCAAAGAAGAATTAGAAGCTTTGTCTGATGATATTTTTAGGTACTATGGCTTAGGCTGTAGAAATGTATCTAAAATATTTGTGCCAAAACATTATAATTTTGATGCGTTTTTTAATGCGATATATAAATGGCATCCTGTAATACACGAAGCCAAGTACGCTAATAATTATGACTACAATAAGGCTGTATATCTAATGAGCGAATTTGACATGCTAGAGAATGGCTTTTTAATGATAAAAGAAGACCAAAACTATGCATCACCTATTGCAACATTATTCTACGAATTTTATGACTCAAAAGATCACTTGTCTCAAAAAATAATTGAAGACACAGATAAAATTCAGTGCATTGTTTCTAAAGGATTTACAAAAAATGAAGTCAACTTTGGTGAAACTCAAAAGCCTGAGCTTTGGGATTATGCAGACAATGTTGACACTGTTGAATTCTTGTTAAAAATTTGATTCAAAAAATTATTAATTTATTAATGTATTATAGGCAATAAATTAGCACCTTTGTAGTAGTTATTAAACCTAAAATCAATCTATTTCTGATATCAGAAATGAAACTATACTTTTCATGAAAAAACATAATTTTAGTGCTGGACCTTGTGTATTACCAAAATCAGTAATTGAAAAAGCCTCAGAAGCGCTTTTAAATTTTGATGAAGGCTTATCTCTAATAGAAATTTCGCATCGTAGCAAACCATTTGTAGATGTTATGGAAAATGCGAGAGCTTTAGTTTTAGAACTATTAGGTCTTGAGGGTAAAGGTTACAAAGCCTTATTTTTACAAGGTGGTGCGAGTACGCAATTTTTAATGGTAGCGTTAAACCTTTTAGAAAAAAGAGCTGGTTACCTTAACACAGGTACTTGGAGTGATAAAGCTATAAAGGAAGCTAAAATTTATGACGATATTTATGAAGTAGCCTCTTCAAAAACTGCAAACTTCAATTATATTCCAAAAGGTTATGATATTCCTGAGGATTATGATTATTTCCACTGTACCTCTAACAATACCATTTTTGGAACACAAATGAAGAGTTTTCCAAACTCACCAATTCCTATGGTATGTGATATGAGTAGTGATATTTTTTCACGTCAACTAGATTTTTCTCAATTTGATTTAATCTATGCTGGAGCTCAGAAAAACATGGGACCTGCAGGAGCAACACTTGTTGTTATAAAAGAAGATATCTTAGGAAAAGTATCTCGAAAAATCCCTTCAATGATGGATTATAAGATTCATATTGGTAAAGGCAGTATGTTTAACACTCCACCTGTATTTCCGGTATACGTTTCTATGTTAACCTTAGAATGGCTAAAAGAAAAAGGAGGTATTAAGGCTATTGAAGAAGAAAATGACAAAAAAGCTAGATTAATTTATTCTGAAATAGATTTAAACCCTCTATTCAAAGGGTATGCTGTTAAGGAAGATCGTTCTATAATGAACGCTACATTTACTTTAGAAAATGAAAACCTTAAAGAAACCTTTGATGCTATGTGGAAAGAAGCTGGTATTAACGGCTTAAATGGTCATAGAAGTGTTGGTGGCTATAGAGCATCTATGTACAATGCTTTATCTCTAGACAGTGTTAAAGCACTTGTAGAAGTAATGAGCGAATTAGAAAGAAAGGCATAAATCTTTTATTTCTGTCTTAACAGAAATCTAAAACAACAAAAATTAAAATGAAAGTATTAGCAAACGACGGTGTTTCTCAAAGTGGCATCAATGCATTAGAAGCTGCAGGTTATGAAGTTTTAACAACAACAGTTGCTCAAGAGCAATTGCAAAACTACATCAATGAAAATGACATTTCAGTACTTTTAGTAAGAAGTGCAACAAAAGTTAGAAAAGATATTATAGACCATTGTCCAAACCTTAAAATTATTGGTCGTGGTGGTGTTGGTATGGATAATATAGATGTAGAGTATGCCAGAGAAAAAGGACTACATGTTATTAATACACCTGCAGCATCTTCACATTCAGTTGCTGAGTTGGTTTTTGGGCATTTTTATGGTTTAGCAAGATTCTTACACAATTCTAATCGCGATATGCCATTAGAAGGTGATAAAAACTTTAAAAGCTTAAAGAAATCTTATGCTAAAGGTGTTGAATTAAAAGGAAAAACACTAGGTGTAATTGGTTTTGGTAGAATTGGACAAGCTACTGCTAAAATTGGAATTGGAGCAGGAATGAATCTTGTTGCTTATGATCCTTTTATTGAAAATGCTGAGTTAGAGTTAGACTTTTTCGATGGACAAAAAATGAAATTTGATATAAAAACCGTCTCTAAAGAAGAGGTTTTAAAACAAGCTGATTTTTTAACACTACACGTACCAGCTCAAAAAGACTATGTTATAGATGAAGCAGATTTTAACAGCATGAAAGATGGTGTTATTATTGCCAATGCTGCACGTGGTGGAGTTGTAAATGAAGTGGCTTTAGTAAATGCTATAGAAAGCGGCAAAGTTGCCAGAGCTGCTTTAGATGTTTTTGAAAAAGAACCACAACCAGAAGTTCAATTATTAATGAATCCTGCTCTGTCGTTAACACCGCATACAGGTGCTGCAACAAACGAAGCACAAGACAGAATTGGTGAAGAATTAGCAAATCAGATCATCAATATATTAGGTTAACAAAATTAAATTGTGACCTAAATATAAAAAATGAGTCCTAATAATGTTAGGGCTTTTTTTGTACCTTAATAAACTAAAATTATTAATCTAATATTATAAATACAATGGCAGGAATTTTTGACTTATTAAACAGTGATTTAGGAAAAACTATAATTAGTGGTGTTTCTGGCTCAACAGGAACAGATCAAAATAAAACAAGTAGTGTATTAACTATGGCACTACCTGTACTTATGAAAGCAATGGAACGTAATGCCTCTACTCCAGAAGGCGCACAAGGACTTTTAGGAGCTTTAAGTGGTAAACACGATGGCAGCATTTTAGATAACCTTGGTGGTTTGTTTGGTGGTGGAGTTGATGAAACCGTAACCAATGATGGTAGTAAAATTTTAGGTCATATTTTAGGGAACAAACAACAAGGAGTTGAGCAAGTTATTGGTCAAAAATCTGGTTTAGATGCAGGATCGGTAGGTAACATTCTAAAAGTAGCGGCTCCTATATTAATGGGTGTTTTAGGTAAACAAACACGTCAAAACAATGTAAGTTCTCAAAACGACTTAACAGGATTGTTAGGAGGTTTGCTTGGTGGAGCTAGCAATAGTGGACCAGTAACTAATGAACAAACTTTCTTAGAAAAGGTATTAGACTCTGATGGTGATGGTAGCGTTATTGACGATGTTGCTGGTATGGTTCTTGGAAGCTCTAAAGATAAAGGTGGAATAGGTGGACTTTTAGGTGGTTTGTTTGGAAAATAAACCTAACTTTTTTTAAATATTTTAAAGCAGCTCTAATGAGTTGCTTTTTTTATTTACTAAATAATACACACTAAAGCAGAGTATCATTAAACTAACCCAAAAACCTATTTCACTTATTAGCCTTTTAAATTTAATAAACTTTGGTTTTACTTTGCTTTATAAACAATATGAAAAATTATTAATATCTTTATAATGTTATGAAAAAGTTTATTCCATTTATCCTCATAATAGCCTTAATAGCTAGTTGTAAATCCTATAATAATAGTCAGACTATTAATAATGGTAATAGCAATGAACTTGCAGAAAATGACACAATATCCATTAGTAGTGATGAAACCGATTATGAAATTATTATTATAGAACCAGGTTTTAATGGCTGGCTTGTGAGTACAGCACGTCCAAGAGGTTACTATTCACAGAGTTTTCTAGAGAATAGAAATTTTCTATTAGTACAATCTTGGAATCAGAGAAACCTACAGCCTTACACTTATGATCCTAGTTTATATCAATTACGAATTGACTATGATCAAAATACAGACTATGGATACGAAGTAAATTATTTACTTTATAATTATTTTATATATTTTCAAATAAAATATAAGCAACAACTAACATCTTTTTATCCTAGAATTTAATGTAAATTTGTAGCATTCTTAATAATGCTATGGAGAAATTTAAAAACCATTGGGAAATACAACATAATTGGCAATTATTGTTTCCTTTTTTGGGTCTAGTAGGTTTAGGATATTCTGCTTTTAAAATAGCAAATGGTCTTTTAAGTAATTATGGATTACTAATTACTATTATTGCTGCTACAATTATTTTTTATGCGCTTTTAAAATTAACATTATTCCTTTTTAAAAAGCTAGAAAAAAAATGGATTCTTGACTATAAATGGGAAATGATTCGTGTTTTTTTAGTGTTTGCTATCACAGGCTCATCTTCTGTCTTTGTCGGACGACCAATAATAAAACTTTTAGGAATTACTAAAGAAAACTTAAATCCTGTTATCTACTGGATTTTATTTATTATCATTGGACTTATTTTCTATCAAATTCTGTTAGTTACTTTTGGGTGGCTATTTGGACAATTTAAATTCTTTTGGGAATTTGAGAAGAAAATGTTAAGACGATTTGGCTTAAAACGCTTTCTAGATTGATAATAAGATCTTACATAAAACATGTGCATAAAATACTTTCAGTAGTAGTAATACTAACTATATTATTACCATCTGGTGTTAAGTTATCTCATGTTTTTAATCATCATAAGCACGACGTCTGCTCAAATGATAATGATAGCGATACTCATTTTCACGAATTTGATTTAGACTGCGAATTTTACAAGTTTAAATTAAACACCAACTATTACAATGACTTTTATGCTTATAAAGTCTTAATACAAAATGAATTTAGCAAGATTAATACTTGCTCTTACAACTTTTTAAGAACACATAAGCAAGATACTGCTTACCTAAGAGGACCGCCTACTCTAGCCTAAGACTTTAACTTAACACATTTTATAATTTATAAACTGGGTAAATAAATTACCTAAAAGTAACCTTTACTATAAATATATAGCTATGAGGCTTTTTGCTATATTCATATTTTTTATATGCTTTTTCACAAGTTCCGCACAAGACTGTAAATCAATATTTCTTGGAGAACTTAAAGACTTTCACAACAGCACACCAATAGTTGGTGCAACTGTATTTATTAAAAATTTAAATAAATATGTTACCTCAGATGTTTTCGGAAAGTTTAAAATAGAAAACTTATGCAAAGGCGAACTCACGTTAGAAATTTCTCATGTTGGTTGTGAAACCAAAACGGTTACTTACATTATAGAAAGTGATATTTATAAAAGTATTGCATTAGAACATCATATAGAAGAACTTACTGAAGTTACAATAGCAGGAAGTTCTAAACTTGAAAAAACAAGTATTCAACAATCTATATCTAAAAAAGAGATAGCATCCTTTACAGATAAATCATTAGGAGATGCCTTAAATACTGTGAGTGGTGTATCGTCTTTAAACACAGGAAACACCATTGTAAAGCCTATGATACATGGCTTACACAGTAGTAGGCTTTTAATTGTTAACAACAATGTACGTTTGTTCGATCAAGAATGGGGAGATGAGCATGCACCAAATATTGATATAAATTCTGGTGGACGTATAGATGTTATAAAAGGAGCTAACACACTTATTTATGGTAGCGATGCTATAGGTGGATTAATTTTAATTCGTCCACAAAACTATACAGCTAAAGACAGTTTATTTGGTAGCACATCGTTGTCTTTGAACTCTAATGGTTTGGGAGGAAATATTAATTCTGAATTGGTAAAAACCTATGAAAACGGGTTTTATGCCAGAGCCCAAGCCAGCTATAAAGTTTTTGGAGATTTTGAAACAGCTGATTATAACTTATCAAATTCTGGCATAAAAAGCATTAATGCTTCTGCCCGAATAGGATACAAATCTTTTGAAAAAGGATTTGATGCTTATTATAGTTTTGTAGATAACACCATTGGTATTCTTAGAACATCTCATATTGGCAATGTTGGCGATTTGGTAAGAGCCATTGAAAACGAAACACCAGAATATATCGATGAGTTTTCTCATCATATAGATAATCCTAAACAAGAAATTATTCATCATTTAGGTAAAGTAGAAGCTTACAAGCGCTTTCAAGGATTAGGAAAACTCACTTTACAGTATGATTTTCAAATTAATAGACGAAAAGAATTTGATTTAAGACGTGGAGACAGAAAACATATTCCTGTTATAGATCTTAGATTGTTTACAACGTCTTTACAACCTAATTTAAGAATAGATGCTGTAGACAAGTTAACTCTAAACACTGGCTTTCTATTGCGTTATCAACAGAATGATGCCATTTCTGGTACAGGTGCTAATCCTTTAATTCCTGATTTTGAAAAGTATGATGCAGGAATTTATGCTACTGGAAGTTATAAATTGAATACGCTTACTGAAATTAGTACCGGATTTAGATATGATTTCTCTCGCATTGATGCTGAAAAAAGATATAGAATAGCTGATTGGGACGAAACATATAATTATGATGAATTATTTCCAGAATTTAATACTGGTGTGATCGAAGATTCTAGATATATAACAAAACCAGAATTTACGTTTCATAACATTTCTACGAGTTTAGGCATCACAAAACAGTTTAATAATGATTTTCAAGTATTAGTTAATTATGGATTAGCCTCAAGAACACCAAATCCCTCTGAATTATTTAGCGACGGATTACATCATAGTGCTGCTAGATTAGAAATTGGTAGATTAACAATTACTAAAGAAGTAGCAAATAAATTTGTAGCTTCTATAGAACGAAACAATCAAAACTTTGGGTTTGCTGTTAGTCCTTACTATAAGCATATTAATGATTTTATTCAACTAATACCTACAGGTATAACAACCACAATACGTGGAGCTTTTCCTGTTTGGGAATACAATCAGGTAAACGCCAGAATATTTGGAGTAGATATAGATGTAAATAAGAAAATCTCTAATCATTTTAATTACACTGGTAGTTTAAGCTTATTACAAGGAGATAACTTGTCTGAAAACATTCCGCTTATTCATATGCCTTCAACAAATTTTTCTAATGCAATAACCTACAAAAACGAAAAACTCAACCAATTAAGTATTGGTATAAAACAAAACACTGTATTACAACAAAAAAGATATCCAAATTACAATTTTTTTACGTTTGATCCTGTACTACAAGATAATGTCTATGTAGATATAAGTTCAACACCACCTGCCTACACTCTATTTAGCTTTAATAGCTCGGCAAACTTTAAAGTATTTAAAAACTCTACATTAAATGTAGCTTTTAATGTAGAAAATCTGTTTGATGTTTCTTACAGAAACTACTTAAATAGATTGCGCTACTTTGCTGATGATTTAGGCAGAAATTTTAACATAAAACTTAAACTCAATTATTAACAAAAAATATGTCACATTATAAATTAAAAACTATGAAAACAAACTCAATTAAATTACTAGCCTTATTCTTTATTACAAGTTTAACTTTTACAAGCTGTTCAAGTGATGATGATGGTGATGATCACGATCATGAAGAAGAATTAATCACAACAGTGATTTATACATTAACAAACAATGCAGACAATACAGATGTTGTTACATTAACCTTTACAGATTTAGATGGAGAAGGTGGAAATGAAGGAGTTTATACACCTGCATTAGCAACATTATCTGCTAATACCACATATTCAGGAGTAATTCAATTATTAAATGCTACTGAAAATCCTGCTGAAGACATCACTGAAGAAGTTGAAAATGAAGCTGAAGAACATGAGTTTTTCTACACATCTTCAATTACAGATGTTAATATTTCTAAAGACGATACAGATGCTGATGGTAATCCTCTTGGTATAGAAACTACAGTTGTAACTGGTATGGCAGGCACAGGTAGCCTCACTGTAATTTTAAAGCACGAACCTACAAAACCAAATGACGGAACATCTGCTGGTGCTGGAGGTAGTACAGATGCACAAGTAAGCTACGCTATTGCTGTACAGTAGCACTTTTCTTTGTAATACAGATAAAAAAATGGCTGAATATAGATTCAGCCATTTTTTTAATCAAACTTTTAAAGTCTTATCCTCTTCAGGGTTTAATATAAAAGTATATAACCACATTAGTGAAAATGTTGGTACGACGTCTAAAAATGGTAAAGCCTCTTCTATAAAAGTAATCACAGCTGCTACTTTTCCTTTTTTTCCTTTATACATTTTTGTCATTAAATAGGCTGATAAAGGAGCCCAAACAAGATCAAAAAGCGGAAAAATTAATGACACATAACCTAAAGCATCAAAGAATAAACTTAGCACAAGTGTTTTGTATATATTCATGTAAATTTAAAGTATTAATCTATTAAGTATATAGCAATAAGTATTCCAAAACCCTTGCTTACCAGCAAGTTTACTTAAATCTCTTAACACAACCTTAAAGTTTTTAACGTTTAATTAAGAGCATCGCATTATTAGAGAACTTAGTTTTGTTTTGTTAGAGTGTAACATTTTTTAAATATTATTGTCTTTAACACAACACAAACATCATCAATCAAAAAAATATGAACTTACGTTCTTTACTCTTATCAATCATTATATGTTTCTATTGCTCACTTTATGCTCAAGAAAAAAAAACACTTAGCATTCAACGTACAGGCAATGCGCCAAAAATAGATGGCGTATTAGATGACACTGTTTGGCAAAATGCAGAAATAGCTACTAATTTTATTCAGTTTCGCCCAGATATGGGTGTTAAAGCAACAGAAGACATTAAGACAGAAGTTAAAATGGCCTATGATGATGCTGGTATATACGTAGCCGCTTATTTATATGATGACCCAGAATTAATAGCTAAACAATTTGCTAGTCGTGATAATTTTGGACAGTCTGATTTTTTTGGAGTTGTAATAAACCCTAATAACGATGCGCAAAACGATACAGAGTTTTTTGTATTTACATCTGGTCAACAAGCAGATGCTATTGCCAACCCAAGTATTGGAGAAGATTTTAGTTGGAATGCCGTTTGGCAAAGTGCCGTAAAAATAAATGATGATGGTTGGTCTTTAGAAATAATGATTCCTTATAGAACCCTACGCTTTTCTAAGGATGTAGAAACCTGGGGAATTCAATTTCATAGAAGATTTAGACGTAATAACCAACAATATACATGGAACCCTTTAGATCCAACAAAAGGAAATATAGGTTTATATCATGGTGAGCTTACAGGTATTAAAAGTATTGAACCACCTGTAAGACTTAACCTATACCCATTCACTTCAGCGGTTTTTGATAATATGGATAAGCCAGACTTTAATCTTGGTATGGATGTAAAGTATGGTATAACAGAAAATATCACATTAGATGCCACATTAATTCCAGATTTTAGTCAAGCTGGTTTTGACAATCTTTCACTTAACTTAGGTCCTTTTGAGCAAACTTTTAATGAACAGCGTCAATTTTTTACCGAAGGTGTTGACTTGTTTAGTAAAGGAAATTTATTTTTCTCTAGACGAATAGGTGCAGCACCTAGAGGGTCTGTATCCTTAAATGAAAACGAAGTGATTGATCATACTCCTGAAAATGTAAAAGTAATTAATGCTATAAAAGTATCTGGAAGAACTAAAAAAGGGCTTGGAATAGGTATTTTTAATGCGGTTACCGAAAAAACAGATGTTACTATTAAAAAAACAACAGAAATAATTAATCCTAACACAAATGAGCTTGAAGAACAAATAACTTATAGTAAAAGGGTAATTGAACCACTTACTAATTATAATATAATTGTTGTAGATCAGCAGTTTGGTAACAACTCTTCAATAAGTCTCGTTAATACTAGTGTTTGGAGAAATACATCATCATTTAGAGACGCTTATACAGGTGCCATTGTTGCCAACATTAACAATAAACGAAATACTTATAATATTAGAGGTAATGCTAAGGTGAGTCAACCATACTTTGATATTAATGGTAAGTTTGGTTTTAATTCCTTCTTTCGTGTTGGAAAATCTCATGGTAAATACAGGTATAGTATTGACCATAGTTTTGCGAATGAAACCTTTAACATCAATGATCTTGGATTAAACTTTAGAAATAATTTTAACAATTTTGGTGCAGACTGGTCTTATAGAATCTTTGAAGCCACTGAAAAATTAAACAACTTTAGAATTAACGGTTGGTATAACTATCGTCGTCTTTACAACCCTAGCACCTTTACAGGGCAAAATGCTGGTATCAATGTTTACGGAAATGTTAAAAAAACATTGATGGATTTTGGTGGTAACATAAACTACCAAATGGGTAAACAATATGATTATTTTGAACCTCGTGATTTTGGGAATAAACGCTTTTTTATATATGAAGATCGTATAAATAGTAATGTTTGGATTTCTACAAACTATAATAAAACTTTTGCTCTAGATGCTAATATTGGTGGTGCAGTAATGTTTGAAGGCATAAGAGACGATTATTTAAACTTTTGGTTTGGCATAAGGCCTAGAGTTCAAATAACAGATAAATTTTTAGTGTCTTACGGTTTTGATTTTTCAAAAGAAAATGGTAGTCGTGGCTATGCAAATAATTCTAATTCTATTGATGATAGTATCATTTTTGGACAACGAAACCAAACTACAACTGTAAACACCCTTTCTGGAAGTTATAATTTTAATCCTTTTAACTCTTTATCACTGACTTTCAGAAATTACTGGACCAAAGTAGATTATGATAAAAACCCTTATTTTTTGCAAGATAATGGCCGTTTACTACAATCTACTGAAACCTTTGAAAGTCTCAATTTAGATACATCTAATGTTAACTTTAGCACATGGAATATCGATCTAAGCTACTCTTGGCAATTTGCTCCAGGAAGCTTTTTAACAGCGCTTTACCGAAACCAAATGATAAATCAAGACCAACGCTCTAAGGACAGTTATTTTGATAGTTTAGACACTTTACTAAGTCAAGATATGCAGCACATTTTATCTGTACGTTTGCAATATTTCCTAGACTTCAATGGTATGAAACGTGTTTTTAAGAAAAAAGACAAAGATTTAAGTAGGTTTGACAAGCACTCTGGCAATCAAGATTCAAATTCTAGACTACTATAATAGTATGTATATGTCGTAAGAAAATAGTATTTTCACGCTTCATTTGCATACCTATGATTAAAGCCTTCAACATTCACAAATTTTATAATGATTTACACGTTCTAAAAGGTGTAAACATCAATATATCAGAAAGCGAAATTATATCTATAGTTGGTGCTTCTGGAGCTGGTAAAACAACTTTATTACAAATATTAGGAACTTTAGACAAACCCGATTATAAAGGTGATACCACATTAGAAATAAACGGACAATCTATAAAGTCACTAAATGATAAAGCTTTAGCTAAATTTAGAAATAAACATATTGGTTTTATCTTTCAGTTTCATCAACTGTTACCAGAATTTACCGCTTTAGAAAATGTCTGCATTCCTGCGTTTATTAACAACACTCCTAAAGCTGAAGCTGAAAAACGCGCTATTGAACTGCTAGATTATTTAGGTTTAAAAGACCGTATACATCATAAACCAAATAGTATGTCTGGTGGAGAACAACAACGTGTGGCTGTTGCAAGAGCCTTAATAAATCAGCCAAAGATTATTTTTGCTGACGAGCCTTCTGGAAATTTAGATAGCGAGTCTGCCGAACAGCTACATCAACTTTTTTTCAAACTTAGAGACGAGTTTAACCAAACCTTTGTTATTGTAACCCATAATCAAGATTTAGCTAATATGGCGGATAGAAAACTTACAATGGTTGATGGAAATATAGTATAAATTTTAACGCAACCCTTTTATTTTTTCGGCATCTAGAACTAAAACTTTCTTAATGCGTAAACTTCTTACATTGATAAGTTTTAGTTTTTTATGCTCGTGCACAACAATATTGCATAGTAAAAAAACTAAAGTTAACCTTCACGCTCCTAAAAACACCAAAATTAAATTTAAAGGTGAAGAATTTTTAGTCAATAATGATAAAGTATCCATTTTTCCGATGCGCGCAAAGGATTCTTTAAGATTTGAGCTCTCTAACGACAGCATTACAACCCAATTTTCTTTCCCTAAAAAAACTTCTGGCAATTATTTTTTAAACTTTTTCTCACCTTATTATGCAGGTTTTATAATTGATCTCACTAACAAAAAACGTTTTACCTACAAGAAGAACTTAAAATTTGGAATAGACAGTACAGAAAACAAATTCATTAGTCTAAATAATCTTCCTATTGCTTTTAAAAGGAACGATGTATTTGTGTACACTACTCCGTTAAAAGCTATGGATGTATTTACTCAACCCATGCTTACTTTAGGTGCAGAATATTTTGTAACTAATACAATAAGCTTAAGTGCAGAATACGGTACTGTTTATACAAAACGTCTTGGTGATAAGCCTAAACTAAAAATTTTAAAAACTAAAGGACGCTCGTTTAGGTATGAATTAAAGATATATAACATTCTTGGCCAAAGTAGAAACTCTAGATTTAATAATTATTTAGGGTTTGAAACGCGATTCTTACGTTACCAATTTAATGATGAAAACAATTTTAGAGCAGTAAATGAGGATATTCAATATTTTGTAAATATACCTTTTGGTGTACATAAAAAAGTGGATATATACAATCTAAAATACGGTATCAATTATCCTATTGGAAAACACTTTTATTTTGATGTTTATACAGGTTTAGGAGTACGAGTAAGAGACATAAAAAACATATACAATAGTACACCTCCAGAACAAGACACCTCTTTTTTAAATGACGATGATGACGATTGTTACCTTTGTTTTAGAAAAAATAAAGAACAAGATAGCGGCTCATTTTTTAACTTCACCTTAGGCTTTAAATTTGGTTATAAATTTTTATTTTTTAAGAGATTATAAATCTTATAACAGCATATTTAATTTCTCATTATTTGTTCTCTAAAATGCTAAAATTAAATGAGATTCTTCAATCTTTAAACCACTAAAATGAGTAATTTTGTAGTGCTTTAAAAAACATATATTATTATGACATACAGAATAGAAAAAGATACAATGGGAGAAGTAAAAGTGCCTTCAGACAAACTTTGGGGAGCACAAACAGAACGTTCTCGTAATAACTTTAAAATTGGCGCTCCTGCATCAATGCCTTTAGAAGTGGTTTATGGTTTTGCTTACTTAAAAAAAGCTGCTGCATATACCAACTGTGAGTTAGGTGTTTTAGCTGCTGAAAAGCGTGATTTAATTGCACAAGTTTGTGACGAAATCTTAGAAGGAAAACACGATGATCAATTTCCATTAGTAATCTGGCAAACAGGTTCTGGAACTCAAAGTAATATGAATGTTAACGAGGTAGTTGCTAACAGAGCACACCAATTGGCTGGAAAAACTATTGGAGAAGGTGAAAAAACCATTCAACCAAATGACGATGTCAACAAATCACAATCGTCTAATGACACCTTCCCTACTGGAATGCATATTGCTGCTTACAAGAAGATTGTTGAAACTACAATTCCTGGTGTAAAGCAATTAAGAGACACATTACAAGCTAAATATGAAGCGTTTAAAGATGTTGTGAAAATTGGTCGTACACATTTAATGGATGCTACGCCATTAACTCTTGGGCAAGAATTTTCAGGATATGTATCTCAATTAAATCATGGCTTAAAAGCTTTAGAAAACACGTTAGCACATTTAAGCGAATTAGCACTTGGTGGAACTGCAGTAGGAACAGGATTAAACACTCCTGCTGGTTATGATGTACTAGTTGCTAAATACATTGCTGAATTTACAGAATTACCATTTATTACTGCAGAAAACAAGTTTGAAGCTTTAGCTGCTCATGATGCTATGGTAGAAACGCATGGTGCTTTAAAGCAAATCGCTGTATCATTAAATAAAATTGCTAACGATATTAGAATGATGGCATCTGGACCACGTTCAGGAATTGGAGAAATCATTATTCCTGCTAATGAACCAGGAAGCTCTATTATGCCAGGAAAAGTAAATCCAACACAAGCAGAAGCGATGACTATGGTATGTGCTCAAGTTATGGGTAACGATGTTGCAGTAACTGTTGGTGGAACTCAAGGACATTATGAATTAAACGTATTTAAACCAATGATGGCTGCTAACGTTTTACAGTCTGCACAATTAATTGGTGATGCTTGTGTGAGTTTTGATGTAAACTGTGCTTCTGGTATTGAGCCAAATCATGCTACAATCAAAACCTTATTAAACAACTCATTAATGTTAGTTACAGCTTTAAATACTAAAATTGGATATTATAAAGCTGCAGAAATTGCTAATACAGCACACCAAAACGGAACAACATTAAAAGAAGAAGCTATAAACTTAGGCTATGTAACTCCAGAACAATATGATGAATGGGTGAAACCTGAAGATATGGTTGGGAGTTTAAAATAGAATAAACTTTTTCACATAACCTTTATTAAAAATAAAAAATCAGTCTCTAATATTTTTAGGACTGATTTTTTTTATACAGTATAAAAATCTTACAAAAAATGCAAATAAACACCTAAGGTAGACTATTCATTTTATCAGATATAAATATTTGAAAATCAATATTCAAATTATAAAAAATAAAATAAATTCTTACATTGCGCAAAATTTACTGAAAATGAAAAAAACTGTACTCTCAATTTTATCTTTTTATTGTCTACTAACATCTATAAATGCACAAACTACGTGGGCTTCAATACAAAATATTGACCCAAATACTGGAAATGATCCTTATGTTATTGCTTCTGGCGATTTAGATGGAGATACAGATATAGATATTGCTATTGGCACTTATAATTTTTCTGCAGATGTTGTAAAATGGTACCAAAATGATGGTAACGGTACATTTACAATTATGCCTACAATATCAGATGCTGGTACTTTGAGTGGAATTGGTGGAATTGTTATTGCAGATTTTGATGGTATAAATGGAAACGATATTATTGTGAGTTCTTCTTCTAACAATACTATAATGTTTTATACCAATAATGGATCTAATGGTTTTAATACTGGAATTACTATTTCTACAACTGCAGTTGGAGCTGGTCAACTTACTGCTGTAGATATTAATAATGACGGTAATCTAGATATTTCAATAGCTGAATATGGAGGTGGTGTTACTTCTTGGCTACCTGGCAATGGTGATGGCACTTTTGGGGCAAAACAAACTATTGCAACAGTAAACCTTCCTGGCAATTTAAGCTTTGAAGATTTTGACGGAGATGGAGACCAAGATGCCTTAATTGGATATGTAGATGATACAACTTCAGGAACTATTGAAATCTACTATAACCAGTATGTTGAGAGTGGCACAATGACTGTATCTTGGATTAAAGATGCTGTAACTGTAAATAGCGGAAATCCTTATTTATTTGTTGCTGCTTTTGCAGATGTTAATGATGACGGTGTTTTAGACATTGTAAAATCTGATAATGTTAGTGGAGATATAGCATGGTATAGCAAAACCAAGAATGGAGTTTCTGTTGAAACAATTATATCTGATGAAACCATTATAGATAGACCTGCAGTTGTAGCTGTAGCTGATCTAGACAATGATACTTATAATGATGTAATTGTAACTGATGGTGGATCTGGTAATGATTCTATTATATGGTTTCATAGCACTGATGCAGGCACATTGAATTCTGAAGCTTTAATATATGACAATAACTATCAACATTATAGTATTACTATTAATGATTTTGATAATGATGGAGACAAAGATATTGCAACTATTGGTTACTTTAGTAATACAGTAGATTGGTATGAAAATCTACTAGAATCTTTAGACATTACTAGCTTTGAGTCATCTAATATTAAAATATTTCCAAACCCAACACATTCTGTTTTAAATTTTGAAGGTCTAGCAGAAAATACCGTAGAGATTTCTATTACAGACATGTTAGGAAAAAACATCTATAAGACTTCTCATAACCCAATCAATCCCTTAGATGTTTCTGCTTTAGCAAAAGGAATTTATACTATAAGTATTAATGGTAAATTAACATCAAAATTTATAAAAAAATAGATTTCTAATTTTTTTAGATTATAAAACGTTGGTGGTTGTTACCAACGTTTTTTTTTTTCAAAAAAAAGAGAGAACTTTACAAAAAACCAACTTTATGTCCATTCTAATTAAAAATATAAAGCAGTTACTACAAGTACACGATTATAATGTTTTGATTGTTAAAGGTGAAGCCATGAAAACCCTTCCTATAATAGAAAACGCTTACCTATACATAGAACACGATACCATTATAGAATATGGTGAAATGAAGTATTGCGAAGGCATAGAAGCAGAAACTATTGTAGATGCTACTGGAAAAATTGTATTACCTGCGTGGTGCGACTCGCACACACATATTGTTTATGCTGGTAATCGAACTTCAGAATTTGTAGATAGAATTAACGGATTAAGCTATGAGGAAATAGCTAATAAAGGTGGTGGAATTTTAAATTCGGCAAAATTGCTACAAGAAACCTCTGAAGAAGACTTATATGAGCAATCTATAAAACGCTTAGAGGAACTTATAAAAATGGGTACTGGCGCTTTTGAAATTAAAACAGGTTATGGACTTACAGTTGATGCAGAATTAAAAATGCTGCGCGTTATTAAACGTATTAAACAAGAAAGCTTGGCAAAAATAACACCTACGCTCTTGGCAGCACATGCTATTCCTACAGAATATAAGTCTAAAAAAGACGAGTACGTTAAATTAATTACCGAACAATTAATACCACAGGCTGCCAAATTAAACATCGCACATTATATTGATGTGTTTTGTGAAGATGGTTATTTTGATATTGATGCGACTGAAGCTATTTTAAAAGCTGGTGCAGAATATAAAATGAGACCAAAGATTCATGTAAACCAGTTTAATATTCTTGGTGGTGTTGGTCTTGGTGTAAAACACAATGCGCTATCTGTAGACCATTTAGAAGAATTAAATGAAGACGATATTAATGCCTTAAAAGATACCGAAACTATACCTGTAGCATTACCAGGATGTTCCTATTTTTTAAGTATTCCTTATACACCAGCAAGACAAGTTATTGATGCTGGTCTACCACTTGCTATAGCAACAGATTATAACCCAGGTTCTGCACCAAGTGGTAACATGAATTTTATTGTAAGTGCTGCTTGTGTAAAATTAAAAATGACACCAGAAGAAGCTATAAATGCCGCAACTATTAATGGTGCGTATGCTATGGGAATTAGCAATATGTATGGTAGCATTACAAGGGGTAAAAAGGCAAATCTCATTATTACAAAACCATTAAATGATTATAGCGAGATACCTTATGCTTTTGCTCACGACCCTATAGATCAGGTTATTATTAATGGGCAATTAAAGGATATAAAAAATCCGGAAGAAAACTTCCGGATCTAAACTATCAATCAATTAAATACTAATTTCTTATTTGAGTGTAAACTCTGAAGAAGAAATCATTTCTTTATCATTAAACACATTAATTTGGTAACGTCCTTTTTCGAACTTTGAATCCTCAGGTTGCGATACATATTCGCATATATTTAAGTTTCTATTCTCGTAATTAAAATGACTTATTAAACTATAATTTAAAACCTGATCTTCAAACTGCACCTGATTGTTAGAACCCAAAACGTTATTTTTAGGATCTATAACTTGTACATAAAGTTCTTTGTCACCAGCTTCTGTCAGTGTATTCTTAGGCACAGTAAAACAAACCTTAATTTTATCACTTCTACGTGCTCTCTCAGTTGGAATCTGCTTACCACTACTTCTTTCTATAACACCCATACCTTTAAGACCAACGGTTTGCAAAGCTGCTGCATCTTTAACAACATTAGCTAATTCTGTATTTTGAACTAATAATGAGTCTGTAAACATTGTACGTTCAGCCAATTGTAATTGAGTACTGTCTAAAGACGTTGCTAAATATTCGTTTTCTATTTTTAAACGATCATTCTCTTCAAGCAACTCTTCCATTTCTTCTTGTAAAGCCAAGAATTTCTTTTTATATCTCCATAAACTATTTACACTATTCTGAGATACTTTTAAAGAATCCATTAAGCCTTGTATACGATCTCTAGCATCAATTAAATCTTGATTTTTAATTTCACTTTCTGCAATAGCATCATCGTATAGTTTAGTCATATTACTAAGGTCATTCATTACTTGTTGCTTCTCAGCTACAAGTGTTTTTTCTGTCTCCTTGTTATCTGTGTAAAGCTTAGAAGCATAAAATGCTGTCCCTAAAAATAAAACCAATAGAATTCCTAATCCTACCTTAAGACCAGTGTTTGTTTTTTGTGAACCTTCCATATATATTGTATTTAAGTTATTGTTAATTCTTGTTTTATTAATCTTATTTAAAAATCAAAATTATTAAATAAAACTGTACTTTTATTTTAAATTTTAATTAATCGCCAAAATGCAAAATCTCGTATTATTTACTCCAAAAATTCGTGAAAAATTTTTAAAAACTCGTAAAGGTGAAACAAAATTTGGTGAACATGTTCGGTTAATTCCTACCCTCAACAACATATACGAAGACATTTTAAATTTAGATGTTGACTTTGTAATTTTTGGAATTGCTGAAGATATTGGCGTATACGCAAACCACGGACAAACAGGAACTTATAAGGCTTGGGAGGCTACTCTAAAAGTTTTGTTAAATATTCAGAGTAATAGTACAACTAAAGCAAAACGTGTTTTGGTTTTAGGGCATCTAGATTATAGTAAAGCGCGCGAAATTGTTAAACAAGAGCCCTCTAAAAAGTCTATTTCTAAAGCCAGAACTTTGGTTGAACAAATAGATAAAGATGTTACACACCTTGTTTCATCTATTGTAAAAGCAGGAAAAACACCTATTATTATTGGTGGTGGCCATAACAATGCCTACGGTAATATAAAAGGCCTAGCCTTAGCAAAAAATGATAAAATTAATGTCGTAAATTTTGATGCGCATACAGATTTTAGACCTGAAGAAGGCAGACATAGTGGCAATGGTTTTAGTTACACTTATGCTGAAGGGTTTTTAAAGCATTACTTCATTTTTGGGTTGCATGAAAATTACACTTCAGAAAAGTTATTTAAAACTTTAAAAAAGATAAAACATATAAAGTATAACACATACGAGGCTATAGAAGTTAGAAACGAATTAGATTTTAATTCTGAAATGAATCTCGCCTTAAATCATGTTTCTAGTAAACCTTTTGGTATTGAGATTGATTGCGATGCTATAGAAAACATACCTAGTAGTGCAAAAACACCAAGCGGATTCAGTACAAAGCAAGCTAGGCAATTTGTACATCATTTTGGCAAACATATAAATGCTAATTATTTACACATTTGCGAAGCCGCACCATCTAAAAAAAATCAAACTAAAGTAGGAAAACTTATCAGTTACTTAATTACCGATTTTATAAAAGCGCATGATTATTAAGATTATTGACTATCAAAATGAATACGCCAAACATTTTTATGATTTAAACATAGAATGGTTAAGAACCTATTTTTATGTAGAACCTTTTGATGAAGAAGTACTTAGTCAGCCCAATAAATATATCATTGATAAAGGAGGCTTTATATTTTTTGCTTTAAAAGAATACAAAGTCGTAGGAACAGTTGCCTTAATGCCAACTAATGAAAATGGTATTTTAGAACTGACTAAAATGGCTGTTTTGCCTGAAGAACGCGGACAAAAAATTGGTCAGCAATTAATGCAGCATTGTATAGATTTTGCAAAATCTAAAAATCTTAAAGCATTGCTTCTCTATTCTAACACCAAATTAGAAAATGCTATTTATATGTACAGAAAATACGGCTTTAAAGAATTACAACTAGAACCTAATAGCCCTTATAAACGTTCAGACATAAAGATGTTGTTAAATATTACAGCTTAAAATATGTATACAAAATGATGAATTCTTCCTCGTAAATCATCAGAATAACATAAAACCCTGTTATTAATTCTCGATAGACTTTAGAGAGTCTATCTGGCGTTGTAATGCATCAATCATTTTAGAATTATCATTTGCCTTAGGTATAATGTTAAGCGAATCTAATTGCATTTGCATTAAATCTTCGTCTTTTGGTTTTTCCTGATAATAATAGCCTATACCTTCACTAGATCTCCAAGCTTCATTAAGTTGGTTATAAACTGTTTCATCCCAAGTACTTGGATGTTTTACATCTATCCATATTACATCACGATATTCACTATCAATAAGTACTAAATCTGGTGTTGCAGAACCATCAAATTGCTGTGCATTTTTTTCACTAATAGATGAGATCGTACCCAAGAAAAACATACGTTTTCTTCCTGCGATTTCTTTTATATATGGTCTAAACTCAACTGGTGTACTGGCTTTCCAATCATATTCTTTGCGAGATTCCTTAACCTTTAATGGCATGGCTGAAACACCTGCATAACCTTGTTTTTTTGTCGCATGGTCATAATAGTATAACTTCTCTGTTCCGTCTGCAGGAACAAACACACTATAACTTAAACTGGTACGCTCCTCTCCTACTGGTTCTAAGCCAAACCAATGGTACAAACCACTGTATGCATCTGTATTACTGCCTGCAAAATCAAAATCTGTAACATAAGGTTGCTGATTCTGATCTTTTGGCATTAAAGGAATTTTAACAGCAGTTTCCATATTCCAAGGTAATGGATCACTAAAACCACCTAAAAACTTTAAAGATTCAGCTTGCAATTGTGAGACCTTTTCTGCTAATGTATTTTGCTTTGTTAAGAACTTATAATTTTTAATGTCTTCTGGACTTACAAAGGTACCTTTACCAATGGCAACACGTTCTATGTAATCATTAAAATCATGAGCTCCATTATCTATAATCATTACACCACCAAAGGTTGGATAAGGAAAGAAAAAGCCTTTCCATTTTATTAAACTCACCACTTGCACCCAATTACCTTCGTCATTTTTCATATAAAAGGTATCGCTTGGTTCATAATTAAACAGCATCCAAGGGTTGAAACGTTGCACAACTGCATTGTAGGTGTTTCTACTAAATTTTAAAGATTCGCCTATTGAGAATGTCACATCTATTCTGTTTTCATTAGAAAATCTTGGAAATGGAGTTGTACTACTTACCGCAAAAACTTCTTCTGTATTATCACTAATACGTTGCATAATATACTTTTCGCTAGGTTGAATAGCCATAGTCCACTTATTCTCTGTACCAATTCTTACTAAATGCGGTAAGGACACATCTTTAGTTTCACCAACGCTTTCATTAGCCATAGAAAAGATATTTCGCAAAGGTTGAATACGCTCATTTTGCGTTAAAGGCAATTCATCTATCTCAACTTTATTAAGGCTATTAAAAACGTTATAGGTTTTCATGTAATCGTATAAACCTTGATTCCAGCCTAAGAAGTATAACAATCCAAAAAACACAATTAAAATCCCAAGAATCCCTAATCGTCCTCCTGTATTTGCTGTTTTTCTAAATTTTCTTAACCCTAAGATTAAGACTAATAAACTCACAAGAATTATAAAAATATATTTTCTTAAGAATAATAATACAGGTTGATAGTCGTCTCTAAAAAAGAAAAGTAAAATGAGAAGCAATATGACAACAAAAATTGTGATTCGTTTTTGTTTTGCTCCTTTATTCCAATATGATTTTATCATGATGCTTATTTGTCATTCCTGCAAAGACAGGAATCTATTTTTATTGTTTTATGCTAGTTTTATGAGATCCTGAAATAAATTCAGGATGACACAAACATGTGTCACATTAGACCCTTATCCTTTAATCGGTCACGCGCAGATTTTTTTTCAATTTCTGGTGCTGATTCTTTTTCTATTTCGGCTTTAGGCATTTCAATAGTTTCAATTTCTTTTTTCTTTAAATCATCAATAAAATCTTTACCTTTTTCTACAGCACCTTCTACTATTTCACCTATTGAATCACTTTTTTCTTCAACAACTTCTGTTGTTTTAATAACAAAATTAGCCACATAAGTCCCTATAAGTGTTCCTGTTGCAAAAGAAGCGTATGCTGAAACACCATCAACACTAGAAAAAATGTTTAAAGGAGTTAAAAACTGAACGATTAAAGTTAATACCAATGTTAATAGTATTACAAATATTAATCGTGGTATAAATGCTTGCTTAAAAACAAATCCTTTAGGATTACTAGCACTCATTTGTAATTCTTTACTATTTAAAATCTTATTTATAAAACGATAAGCTCCATTACCATTAGATTCTCTCCAGTATAAAAATATACCTAGTAATACACCAACTATAAATGCTATAATATCTATTCCCATAATGTTG
>NZ_JAOARH010000087.1 GCF_025210595.1 Winogradskyella sp. | reverse complement strand
CATAAAATTTCAATAGTATCATTGTATTGACCTGTATCTTCTTCAATAGTGTCAAAAATACGACCACGACAAAAAGGGTATCCATATTTATCTATAAATCCGCCTGCTGCTCCAGCATATTCAAAATGCGATTTCTTTTTGCGGTCTAAAATCTTGGGTTGAATTATTGCTGTTTTTTCGTCAGTGTTAAATTCGTTTACAATAGGTTGCAGCCAATTTTTAGTTACTTCAATATCGCTATTCAATAAACAGAGTAGAGGTGCTTTAACTTTTTTTAGAGCATCGTTGTAACCTTTGGCATAGCCACCATTTTCGGTATTTTTAATAATTTTAACTGATGGAAAATGTTCTGAGACATATTGAACAGAATCATCAGTAGATGCATTGTCGGCAACATATACCGCTGCGTTTTCTGAATACTGTATTACAGATGGTAAAAACTGCTGAAGTAGTGCTTTACCATTCCAGTTTAAAATAACAATGGCTATGTCTTTTGTGCTGTACATTTACAATGTGGTGTAATCAGGAATATCTTTTAAAAACGTATAACGTTCTGCTTCAGTATCCATTTGGCAATAATAATGATTAATACCATTAGTTACCATTAAGTACTCTGCATTTAAGGTTAGGTTATAACGTGCAATTTGGTCAAAAGTTTTTTGATCTATTTTTATAGAGTGAGATTTACATTCTACAATTAAATAGATGCTGCCATTAGGATTAAAAACAACAATATCGTAACGTTTTTTTAAGCCATTGATGGTTAATTCTTTTTCAACATTAATTAAAGATTTAGGATATTTCTTTTCGTTAATAAGATAATGCACACAGTGTTGACGAACCCATTCCTCGGGTTGAAGAATGATGAATTTTTTCCGAATGACATCAAAAATAGAAACTTTATTTTCTGTACTTTTGAATCGGTATTCAAACTTTGGAAAGTTGAGCTCTTGAAACACTGTATTGCTTAAAATTTTATCAAATTTAAAGGAGAATACTACAAAACACAATTTTCAAATCCCTAAATCTAAAATTATTTATTTTCATTTAATTATTGGGATTTTGAATTTAGTCATTGAATTTTTTAAGCTTTGGACGAAGTAAAACAATTAGTTGCTGCAATAAAAAAAGGAGATATTAAGCCTATTTATTTTTTAATGGGTGAGGAGGCTTATTATATTGATAAGATTTCAGATTTTATTGAAAATAATATTTTAGACGAAGCAGAGAAAGGTTTTAACCAAATGGTGCTTTATGGTAGAGATGTGTCTGTAGATGATATTGTAAGTAATGCCAAGCGTTATCCAATGATGGCTGAGCGACAAGTGGTTATTGTTAAAGAAGCTCAGGATCTTAGTAGAACGATTGAAAAATTGGCATCTTATGCCGAAAATCCTCAGCCAACTACGGTTTTGGTTGTAAACTACAAGTATAAAAAACTAGATAAGCGTAAAGCGCTTTATAAAGCTATAAATAAAAGTGGTAGTGTAGTTTTTGAAAGTAAAAAGCTATACGATAATCAGGTGCCAGATTGGATTAGACGCGTTTTAAAAGGGCAAGGCTATGATATTTCTCCAAAAGCAGCGCAGATGCTTGTTGAATTTTTGGGTACGGATTTGAGTAAAGTGAATAATGAGCTCGATAAATTAAAAATTGTACTTCCTAAAGGTACTCAGATAACACCAGAGCATATCGAAGAAAATATAGGTATAAGTAAAGACTTCAATAATTTTGAATTACGTAAGGCTGTTGGTGAACGTAATATTGTAAAAGCGCATCAAATTGCGAAGTATTTTGCTGATAATCCTAAGGATAATCCTATGGTTGTTACAGTAGCATTATTGTTTAATTTCTTTTCGCAGTTATTGCATTTGCACGGAATGACTGATAAAAATCCAAGAAGTGTGGCTTCTGCCTTAAGGGTTAATCCTTACTTTGTAAATGAATATTTAACAGCTGCTCGTAACTATCCTATGAAGAAAGTAAGTGCTGTAATAGCTTTGCTTCGAGAGTTTGATGTAAAAAGCAAAGGTGTTGGTGCAAATGCAGTTCCTCAAGGTGATTTGCTTAAAGAGTTATTGGTCAGGATTTTGGGTTAGACTTTGTGAATTCTTAAATAGTTGCAATACTGAATTCATTTAGACATCAGTATATTACTGAACAATCAACCGTTTTGTTATTGAGTTCTTGTTTGAAGAATCTTCAATTTTAATTAAATAAATTCCAGATTTTAAATCCGATATATCTATTTGTTTTTTAGTAGATGTTTTCACTAATTTCCCTAGGATATCGTAGATTTTTGTTTTCAGGTTATCTTGATTTAAAGTAATCCTATTTGTGGTAGGATTAGGAAAAAAAGATATGCTTTTGGTATTTGCTTTAGAAACAGACAAGGTAGATGTATTAAAGCTATATAGCGCAGACAGTAATCCGCTATTTCCTTCTGCTGTGATATAGTATTCATCTGCACTGATTGGATAAATAGCTTCAATTTGAAATGAATAATTTTCAGGAACAGCTATTGAAGTTTTTGTAACTGTTCCGTTAGAAAATAAACCAGAATTAAACCCTGTTAATTCTATTAAAAAAGCACCATTGGTATCAAAACCTGTTATAACAATAGTATTACTTAATGCGTTAAATGTTGCACCAGAAACCAAGCCGCCTGCTGTGACAGCATCTATATTAGAAATGCTATGTGTGCCTGGTGTTTTTGGTAGTTCGTAAATATTGGTGTTGCCATCTACCCAATTTCTGGTAAAAATGTATAGTTTATTATTGAAATGAATTAAGCTTTCAGCATCAAAATTTGTAGCAAATGGACTTGTTGTAAAATCAGTTTGATCACTGTAGCTATAGTGAATTATATCTGCTGTAACTTCAGTGTTATTAAAATAATCCGTTATAGCAATTCTATAGACTTTTAAATCGGTTCGGTCTCCTTGGTAGTTTCCAAAGTCTCCAACATAAATATAAGTATCATCATGGGTTAAATCTTCCCAATCTACATTTGTTGCATTGGTAATAGTTACTGTTCTTGTAACAATTCCTGTGGAAACATCTATGTCAAATAACTCATTGGTATTTGCGCTATCGTTATGTGTAATTAAAGTGTTGTTGAGGTACAATAATCCTGAAGTTTCATTTACTGTTGCATCTAGTGTGGTTTCTAATGTAAATTGCTGTGCATTAGTAACTAAGGTTAAGGATAATAAAACAATGAAGAATTGGACTAATCTTTTCATAGGTGCTAAATGATGTTCAAATGTAATTATTCTAGAAATTAAGTAGTTAAAAAAGATATAAGCCACAATTATTTAGGGTAAACTGTGATTATTGATAATGTTTTAAACATCTAAAAGACGATGGTAATGTAATAACTCTTCGTTTGTAGGTGGTAAAGTTCCTACACCAATTAGCTTAAATCCTAAACGTTCTAATAGCTTTCTAGATCTTAAATTTTCTTCTAAAGTATATGCGCTAAGTTCAGTCAACTCGTGTACATTTCTCATATACTTAATTAATTCTGTGTTTGCTTCAAAAGCATAACCTTTGCCTTCGAAGTTTGGTAAAAATGCAAATCCGATATCTGGTTCAGATTTACCTTCTCTATGATATACTCCACAAGTGCCAATTTTCTTGTGGTTTTCTTTTAAGAAAATTACGTTGTTTCCGTATCCAAATTTTTCAAATTGCGGTAAGGCTTTCTCTTGTATATACGCTTCTGCACCTTTTTCTGTAGTTACATTTCTATCACCTATAAATTCAATCCATTTGGGTGTATTCATAAGTTCTAATATAAATGGAGCATCTTCTGTAGCAACAGATTTTATATATAGTCTTTTGGTCTCAAATATTTTTTTCACACTTATAAGTTATCTAAGAAAATTGTTATTCATTTGACATGGAATATGTTATTTTTACAAACAAAATATAGCATTCAATATACAGAATTTTTAGATGAAAATATTTTCAAAAGAACAAATTTACGAAGGTGATAGGTTAACAACCGAAAGGCAAAATATTTCCTCAACAGATCTTATGGAACGTGCAGGAACCCAAATATTCAATTGGATTCATATGCGTATGCAAGGAGCACAAGTGCCTATACATGTGTTTTGTGGTATTGGTAATAATGGAGGTGATGGTCTTGTATTGGCAAGGCATTTAATAACGCATGGCTATAATGTAATTACTTATATTGTTAATTGTAGCGATAAGCGTTCTAAAGATTTCTTAATTAATTACGATAGAATTAAAGATGTTACCAAAGACTGGCCAAAGATGCTTAGTTGTGGTGGTGATTATTCAGATATTGTTATTGAAGAACGAGACATTATTGTAGATGCAGTTTTTGGAATTGGGCTTAACCGTCCGCCAAATGATTGGGTGCAAGAATTATTTCAACGATGGAGAGCTTCTAAAGCATTTACACTTTCTGTAGATATTCCGTCCGGATTATATACAGACAAAGCTGTTGAAGATGAAAATGCCGTTGTACATGCAAATTATACCATTAGTTTTCAGTCTCCAAAACTAGTTTTTTTCTTGCCTGAAACAGCTAAATATACAGTACAGTGGGAGGCTTTAGATATAGGTATTGATAGAGCATATTTAATGCAAACATCTACTGAAGTTGAACTTATTGCTAAATATGAAGTTTTACCTATTTATAAACCACGAGATAAGTTTGCTCATAAAGGAAATTTTGGTCATGCGCTAATTATTGGAGGTAGCTATGGAAAAATAGGTGCTGTAAATTTAGCAAGTAGAGCTGCTTTGAGTTCTGGTGCTGGTTTGGTTACCGCTTATGTACCTAAATGTGGTTATCATAGTTTGCAGTCTTCATTACCTGAAGCTATGGTGATTACAGATACTGAAGAAAACCTTATTAGCAATATTGATTTTGATATAGAGCCAAGCGTTATAGGCATTGGAGTAGGATTGGGAACTGCAGAGGAAACTACTAAAGCTTTGGAAGCATTTTTAAAAAACAATAAAACACCTTTAGTAATTGATGCTGATGGGCTAAATATTTTATCTCAGAAAAAAACACTTTTAGAGTTGCTGCCAGAGCAAACAGTATTAACACCTCATCCTAAAGAATTAGAACGTTTAGTAGGGAAGTGGACTGACGATTTTGATAAGCTTAAAAAAGTAAAAGCATTTTCTAAAAATTATAAAATCATTGTTGTAATAAAGGGAGCAAATACTATTACCGTTTTTGGAGATAAATTATATGTTAATACCACAGGTAATCCAGGAATGGCAACTGCAGGAAGTGGTGATGTGCTCACAGGAATTATTACAGGTTTAATAGCGCAAGGTTACGAACCGCTCGCAGCTACTATTTTCGGTATTTATCTTCACGGAAAATCAGCAGATATTTCTTTAGAAGATTATGGCTATCAGAGCTTAATGGCTTCACATATAATTGAGACTATTGGTGCAGCTTATATCGATTTATTTCAGCAACCAGAACAAGAACAGCAACAAGAAAAACAACAGCAGCAAGCACAATAAAAACATTATGGATAACTATCATATTATTTCTTCAGATACTTTAGATATAGTTACGATATACAATATATTTAATGAAAAAAAGAAGTTAAAACTTTCAGAAGAATCAATAAAAAAAATAGAAACATGTAAGAGCTACCTTAATAACAAATTAGTAGATAGTAAAAAACCAATGTATGGTATTAATACAGGTTTTGGTTCTTTATATAATGTGAAAATTTCTGATAACGATTTAACCAAGCTTCAGGAAAATTTGGTAATGTCTCATGCGTGCGGAACAGGAGATCGCGTTCCGGAATCTATTGTAAAGGTAATGCTGCTTTTAAAGATTCAGTCTTTAAGTTATGGACATAGTGGTGTTCAATTAAAAACGGTAGAGCGACTTATAGATTTTTTTAATCATGATATTTTTCCTTTTGTATATACTCAAGGGTCTTTAGGTGCATCTGGTGATTTAGCACCTTTGGCGCATTTGGCTTTACCGCTTTTAGGAAAAGGAAGCGTAGTGCATGAGGGTGAAAATTATGAAGCTTCAGAACTTTTGAAAAAGTTTAATTGGGAACCTATTCAGCTTGAAGCTAAAGAAGGATTAGCGCTATTAAATGGAACTCAATTTATGAGCTCTTATGGAGTGTACTTGCTTTTAATGTCTCATAAAACATCATATATGGCAGATATAATTGCTGCAATTTCATTAGAAGCCTTTGATGGTAGGTTAGATCCTTTTCATGATTTAGTGCATGATGTAAGGCCTCATCCAGGTCAAAGAAAAGTAGCAAAACGATTCAATGAAATATTAGAAGGAAGTGAATTAATCACTAGAGAAAAAGAGCATGTGCAAGATCCTTATTCTTTTCGTTGTATACCTCAAGTACATGGAGCAACTAAAGATACTCTAGATTTTGTAGAGAAAGTTATTTTAACTGAGATTAATGCAGTAACAGATAATCCTAATATTTTTAGTGAAGAAGATTTAATAATTTCTGGTGGAAACTTCCACGGACAGCCTTTGGCTTTGGCTTTAGATTATTTAAAAATAGCTATGGCAGAGATAGGAAATATCTCAGAACGAAGAATTTTTCAGTTAGTATCAGGATTACGTGGACTACCAGCATTCTTGGTTGATAATCCAGGTTTAAACTCTGGTTTTATGATTCCACAATACACAGCAGCAAGTATTGTAAGTGCTAATAAGCAATTGGCAACACCTGCTAGTATTGATAGTATTGTATCTAGCAATGGTCAAGAAGACCATGTAAGTATGGGAGCTAATGCAGCTACACAAGCTTATCGTTTAATTAGAAATGTAGAGCGTGTTATAGCTATTGAATTAATGAATGCTTCTCAGGCTATTGAATTTAGAAGACCTGCGAAAACGTCACCATTACTAGAGTCATTTTTAGAGCATTACAGAAAGGTAGTACCTTTTATAAAAGAAGATCAGTTTTTACATGAAGATATTGAGGCATCTATTCAGTTTTTAAAGGACGTAGATATTGAGGTGGAAGAGTTGTTTTTAAATAATTATGGTGTTGAAAAGCATTAAGAAAGTATAGATTAATTCTTTTTTGTAAGCTCATTTGCCCAATCTATAGCTTCATCTATATTTTCAAAAATTTCAAAAGGTTTTGCAAAAAACATTTGTTCTATTTCAGCATTAACTTTTGCCTGATAGTTGTTAGAGACAACTGCAAAACCTTTTAAGTTTTTGACGTTGGTCGTTTTAAAATAAATTTTTGGATCAACTGAATATGAGTTAATTCTATGACTGATATATACAAAAGGCTTATCTGTAAAATACATTATAGCAACTTCTTCAAGAATTTCGTTATGATCTGGTGTAATATTTACACCTTCTTTTATGATAGTGACGATATAATTATCATAAATCATCATATCACAAAAGTCAAAAGTTAGGGAATCTTTCATGACTAATAGTTTAAATAAAGCTTAAAGTAAAAAAAAACTCATTTATAATAAATGAGTTTTATCATGTTAGTTTAATTATGTTATGATTCTGTTGCTTTATCAGAGCTTTTTACTTTAATTTTTAAGATATCATTTTTAGTGTCTAAATCCATAGTAATTGTATCTCCTTCTTGGATTTTAGCATTTATAATCTCTTCTGCAAGAACATCTTCTACATACTTCTGAATAGCTCTGTTTAAAGGTCTTGCGCCATATTGCTTGTCAAATCCTTTGTCAGCAATATATGCTTTAGCTTCATCTGTAAGTTTTAGATCGTAGCCTAAATCTTTAATTCTAGAAATTAGCTTTACTAATTCAATATCAATAATTTTATTGATATCATCTTTTTCTAGAGCATTAAATACTATAACATCATCAATTCTATTAAGAAATTCTGGTGCAAATGCTTTTTTAAGCGCATTTTCTATAATTGCCTTAGCATAATCAGACTCTTGAGCTTCTTTGGCAGAAGTGCCAAAACCAACACCTGTGCCAAAATCTTTTAGTTTACGAGCACCAATGTTTGAAGTCATGATAATAATTGTATTTCTAAAGTCAATTTTGCGACCTAAGCTATCTGTTAAGTATCCATCATCTAACACTTGTAAAAGCATATTAAATACATCAGGATGTGCTTTTTCAATTTCATCTAAAAGCACAACAGCATAAGGTTTGCGTCTAATCTTTTCGGTAAGCTGACCGCCTTCTTCGTAACCAACATAACCGGGAGGTGCGCCAATTAATCTAGATACAGCAAATTTTTCCATATACTCACTCATATCTATTCTTACCAAAGCTTCATTACTATCAAACAGTTCGTTTGCTAATACTTTTGCTAATTGGGTTTTACCAACACCTGTTTGACCTAAGAAAATAAATGAACCAATTGGTTTGTTGGGATCTTTAAGACCAGCTCTATTACGTTGAATTGCTTTTACAACTTTTGCTACAGCATTATCTTGACCAATAACTTTACCTTTAATTAGATCTGGTAATTGTGCAAGTTTATTAAGTTCGGTTTGTGCAATTTTATTTACAGGAATACCTGTCATCATAGAAATGACATCTGCAACATTATCTTCTGTAACAACTTCTCTATGCTGTTTAGTTTCTTCTTCCCATTTTTCTTGTGCAGAGGCCAGTTCTTTTTCTAAGCGTTTTTCGTCATCTCTAAGCTTGGCAGCTTCTTCGTATTTCTGTTTCTTAACAACACTGTTTTTAGTTTCTTTAACTTCTTCAAGTTTTTTCTCTAATTCTAGTATTTGTTTAGGAACATCAATATTAGTAATGTGTACACGAGAACCAGCTTCGTCTAACGCATCAATAGCTTTGTCTGGTAAGAAACGCTCTGTCATGTATCTATTTGTTAACTTTACACAAGCTTCAATAGCTTCATCTGTGTAATCAACATTATGATGTTCTTCGTATTTAGATTTAATGTTGTTTAAAATCTCAATGGTTTCTTCAACAGTAGTAGGTTCAACAATTACTTTCTGGAAACGACGCTCTAACGCGCCATCTTTTTCAATATATTGTCTGTACTCATCTAATGTTGTAGCGCCAATGCATTGAATTTCGCCTCTTGCTAATGCTGGTTTAAACATGTTTGAAGCGTCTAAACTTCCTGTAGCTCCTCCAGCTCCAACAATAGTATGAATCTCATCAATAAAGAGAATAATGTCATCATTCTTTTCGAGCTCGTTCATAACAGCTTTCATGCGTTCTTCAAACTGACCTCTATACTTGGTTCCGGCAACTAAACTTGCTAAATCTAAAGTAACAACGCGTTTGTTGAAAAGTGTACGTGATACTTTACGTTTAACAATTCTTAAGGCTAAACCTTCTGCAATGGCAGATTTACCAACACCAGGTTCACCAATTAATAAAGGATTGTTCTTTTTACGCCTGCTTAGTATTTGAGAGACACGTTGTATTTCTTTTTCTCTACCTACAACAGGATCTAACTTTCCTTCTTCTGCAAGTATAGTTAAGTCTCTACCAAAATTATCTAAAACTGGTGTTTTAGATTTTTTATTTGTTTTACTAGATGAACTGCCACCAAATGGGTTTTGTTTAGCTCCATCTTCTTCATTGACATCATCATCTGAGTAAGATTCTGCTCTTGGTTCGTCTATATAATCATCTTCGCTTGTAATCATAGATTTAAATTCTTCTTTTACGTTATCATAATCAACTCTGAGTTTATTTAATAACTTGGTTGTTGGGTCATTTTCATTTCTTAATATACACAGCAATAAATGTGCTGTATTTATAGATGTACTTTGAAATAACTTAGCTTCTAAAAAAGTAGTTTTTAAAGCACGTTCTGCTTGCCTTGTTAAGTGCAGATTCTTTTTTTCGTTAGATGTTGTAGTAATATTAGGATTTGCTGGACTTAATATCTCAACTTTACGTCTTAAATGATTTAAGTCTACATCTAATGTGCTAAGAATATCAATAGCTTTGCCACTGCCATCTCTTAAAAGACCTAACATTAAATGTTCGGTACCAATGAAATCATGACCTAGGCGTAAAGCTTCTTCTTTGCTAAAAGCTATAACATCTTTAACTCTTGGGGAAAAATTATCGTCCATAGTAAATTCCTTTCTGCATTAAAAATAGTAAAAACATATTATCTAATAGTCAAAAATCATACCTTAAATAAAATGCGTAAACGAATAGACTAAAAAAGCTTTTTAAATCAAAGCAAATTCTTAGATACTTATTAACGAAAAAGATATTAAAAATTGTTAATAAAAACTCTTAAAAATGGCTTTTTAATTCTCTTTAAACACTACTAAAATGGTTATATTAGCACGTTTTGAAAACCTACAAAAAATCTAATTAATTTTATATATGGCAGAAGGAGAAAAACTCATTCCGATTAACATTGAAGATGAAATGAAATCGGCTTACATTGATTACTCAATGTCAGTCATAGTGTCACGTGCGTTACCAGATGTAAGAGATGGTTTAAAGCCAGTTCATAGACGTGTGCTTTATGGTATGCACGAGCTAGGTGTTAGAGCCAATACAGCTCATAAAAAATCAGCAAGAATTGTTGGTGAAGTCTTAGGTAAATATCACCCACACGGAGATACATCGGTTTATGACACTATGGTGCGTATGGCTCAAGAATGGAGTTTGCGTTATATGTTAGTTGATGGGCAAGGTAACTTTGGTTCTGTAGATGGTGATAGTCCTGCAGCAATGCGTTATACTGAAGCCAGAATGCAGAAGATTTCGGAAGAAATGCTTGCAGATATTGATAAAGAAACTGTAGATCATAAACTAAATTTTGATGATACGTTAGAAGAGCCTACTGTATTGCCAACACGTATACCAGGTCTATTAGTTAATGGTGCTTCTGGTATTGCAGTTGGTATGGCAACCAATATGCCACCTCATAACCTAACAGAAGTTGTTAATGGAACTATTGCCTATATAGACAACAATGATATAGAGGTTGATGAATTAATGCAACATATTAAAGCGCCAGATTTTCCTACAGGTGGAACTATTTATGGTTATGATGGTGTAAAAGAAGCATTCCATACAGGTCGTGGACGTATTGTAATGCGAGGTAAGGCTAATATTGAAGAAGTTAATGGAAGAGAATGTATTATAGTTAATGAAATTCCATACCAAGTTAACAAAGCAGACATGATTAAAAAGACTGCAGACTTGGTTAATGATAAAAAGCTTGAAGGTATATCTACAATACGTGACGAGTCTGATAGAAAAGGAATGCGTATTGTCTATGTATTAAAACGCGATGCTATTCCTAATATAGTACTTAATAAATTATATAAGTATACGGCTTTACAATCTTCTTTTAGTGTAAATAATATTGCATTAGTAAAAGGTCGTCCTCAGCTTCTTAATTTAAAAGAGTTAATACATTACTTCGTAGAGCACAGACACGAGGTAGTTATAAGACGTACACAATACGAATTACGTAAAGCAGAAGAACGCGCTCATATATTAGAAGGTTTAATAATTGCTTCCGATAATATTGATGAAGTTATTGCGCTTATTAGAGCATCTTCTAATGCAGAAGAAGCTAGAGCTAAATTGATAGAGCGTTTTGAGCTGACTGAAATTCAAGCAAAAGCTATTGTAGAGATGCGTCTACGTCAGTTAACTGGTCTAGAGCAAGATAAGTTAAGAGCTGAGTATGAGGAGTTAATGAAGACTATTGAAGATCTTAAAGATATCCTAGATAAGAAAGATCGTAGAATGGATATCATTAAAACTGAATTAGAAGTTATTAGAGATAAGTATGGTGATGAGCGTCGTTCAGTAATTGAATATGCAGGTGGAGATCTTAGTATTGAGGATATGATACCAAATGAGAAAGTAGTGATTACTATTTCTCATGCAGGTTATATAAAACGAACTTCTTTAACAGAATATAAAACTCAAAATAGAGGTGGAGTTGGTCAAAAAGCTTCAACAACACGTAATGAAGATTTCTTAGAGCATTTATTTGTTGGTACAAACCATCAGTACATGTTATTCTTTACGCAAAAAGGAAAATGTTTCTGGATGCGTGTTTATGAAATACCAGAAGGATCAAAAACATCAAAGGGTAGAGCTATACAAAACCTTATTAATATAGAACAAGATGATAAGGTAATGGCATTTATATGTACGCAAGATCTTAAAGATGAAGCATACATTAACAGTCATTATGTCATCATGGCAACCAAAAAAGGTCAAGTTAAGAAAACATCTTTAGAGCAATATTCGAGACCTCGTACTAATGGCATTAATGCTATAACCATTAAAGAAGATGATACTTTATTAGAAGCTAAACTAACTACTGGCGAAAGTCAGGTAATGTTAGCACTTAAGTCTGGTAAGGCTATTCGATTTGAAGAGGCTAAAACGAGACCTATGGGTAGAAATGCTTCAGGTGTAAGAGGTATAACACTTGGTCATGAAAATGATGAGGTTATTGGAATGATTGCAGTAAACGATATGGAAAGTAATATCTTGGTAGTATCTGAAAATGGTTACGGAAAGCGTTCAAGTTTAGATGATTATAGAATTACCAATAGAGGGGGAAAAGGTGTAAAGACTATTTCTATTACTGATAAAACAGGTAACTTAGTATCTATAAAGAATGTAACAGATGATGATGATTTAATGATTATTAATAAGTCTGGTATAGCTATAAGAATGGAGGTAGCAGATCTTCGTGTAATGGGAAGAGCAACTCAAGGTGTAAAGCTTATTAATTTAAAAGGAAAAGATTCTATTGCAGCTGTTGCTAAAGTAATGAAAGATGATGAGGGTGAAACTGAAGAAATGGATATAACTAATAATCAAGAGCAAAGTGAAGATGGCACGGCTCTTGATACTAATGAAACTGAAAACTAAAATTAACAACACAAATTATTATTACAAAATGAAAAATTTAATGACATTAGTGCTTGTACTTGCAGTATCTACAATGTCTTTTGCTCAAAAGAATGAAATAAAAGCAATTGAAAAAGCACTTAAAATTTCAAATTTTGCAAATGCTAAATCTGCAGTTTCTGCAGCTGAAGCATTGATGGGCAATATGGATGATAAAATGAAAGCTAAGTTTTATTTTCTTAAAGCTAAGGCGCTTTATGCTAATGGTGCTGGAACCGATAAGGATGTAGATATGGCAATAGCTACTTTAGGTGAGTTAAAAAATCATGAATCATCTATAGGGAAGCTTAGATATACAGAGCAAGCTAATAAAATGAAAACAGAAATTTATAATTCTTTTTTGCAGAAAGCAAATGAAGCATTTAATAATAAAAATCTGGCTGTAGCTTCTAAAGCATATGAGAATATATATAAAATATCTCCAAAGGATACAGTCTATTTATACAATGCGGCATTACTAGCTGCTCAGAATAATGATTATGAAACTTCTTTAAAACATTTTGTTAAACTTAAGAATTTAGGTTTTACAGGTATAAAAATGAATTATGTTGCTACTAATAAGGAGTCTGGAGGCGAAGAATTCTTCCCAAATGAAGCTAATAGAGATTTTGCCATTAAAACTTTAAAGACGCATGTTAAACCTGAGAATAGAATGGAAGAATCTAAACGCGCCAACATTGTTAAAAACATTGCATTTATATATGTGTCACAGGGAAATAATGAGAAAGCTTTAGCAGCAATAAAAGATGCTAGAGATGAATTCCCTGATGATAATAGCTTGGTTTTAACCGAAGCTTCTGTGCAAATTAAGGTAGGAAATAATGAAAGAGCTTTTAAGTTATTTAAGGAAGCGCTTAAGAGAGAGCCTAATAACCCAGATTTAAATTATAATGTAGGTATTACAGCAATGGAAGTTAAGCAGTATGATGTTGCTAAAACGGCATTTGCTCAAGCATTAAGCCTTAAACCTGATTATGCTAATGCTGCATTAAATTTATCTTTCTTAGAAGTTGATAAAGGAAATGCAATGAATGATGAAATGAATTCTTTAGGAAATTCTGCAGCAGATAATAAGAGATATGATGAATTAAGATCTCAAAAAAGTGAATTGTTTAAGACTGGTGCTGAAATTTTAGAAAAATTCATATCAAACAACCAAAATATGAAAAATGCTGATATTTATAATCAATTAGCAAATATTTACAGTGCTTTGGGTGAAACAGAAAAGTATAAATCTAATAAAGAAAAAGCTAAGCAAATAGAAGCTGGTAATTAAGATTATTTTCAAGAGATTAAAAAAATGCGACTTTATATAAAGTCGCATTTTTTTTTAAATTATCTTTTTAATAACTCTAAGCCTGTGAGTATGGGTCTTTTTATCGATGTTAAAAATACCACTGTGATCTAAGCGATCTATCCTCACTTTACCATGTGCGTGAATAATATAATTGTCTTTTAATATTATTCCTACATGTGTTATTATACCTTCAGAATTGTCAAAAAATGCTAAATCACCAGGTTCACTTTCTTCAATAAAACTCAAAGCAATTCCTTGAGTAGCTTGTTGAGAGGCGTCACGTAATAATTTATAGCCATTAAGCTTATAGACCATTTGTGTAAACCCAGAGCAATCAATACCAAAGGGGGTTTTTCCTCCCCATAAATATGGAGCATTAAGGTACAGAAATGAAGTTTTTATAATATTGGCTTTTCCATTTTTTGATGTAATCTTATTGCCGTCAAAACTTTGTTTAAAAAGTTCTAAACAATTAAGATTAGAACCTAATGGAATTGGATAAAGATCATTGTTTGCGTCTGCTACAAATTCAATTAAATCTTTAGATAAGCAAATGTTAGATTCTATTAGTTGATTGTATTGTTCTTTTTCAACCTCAAAATATTGTTTGTTATCAATCCAACCTTCATATTTATCATAAGCAAAACGAATACGACTCCATTTTTTTCGTTGTTCTAAAACTTTAAAAACGTCACCATATAAAGCCTGAGTTACCATTTCACTAGTATCAGCAGGCTCAAGTCGTATAGGTACAATCCCTAGATTGCAAATTCCGTATTGCATATAAGAAATTTAAGCGCGTTCTAATACCATCGCTGAGGCTCCGCCACCACCATTACATATTGCAGCTGCACCTATTTTTGCATCGTTTTGTTGTAATACATTAATTAGTGTAACCAAAATTCTAGCACCAGAACATCCTAATGGGTGACCTAATGATACAGCTCCTCCATTAACGTTAACATTATCGCTAGTTAATCCTAAAATTTTCATGTTAGCTAAACCTACAACTGAAAACGCTTCATTAAATTCAAAATAATCTACATCATCTAATTCTACATTAGCTTTTGCTAAAGCTTTTGGTAATGCTTTTGCAGGTGCGGTTGTAAACCATTTAGGCTCCTGCGCAGCATCTGCATAACCTTTTATAGTTACAAGAGGAGTTAATCCTAATTCTTCAGCTTTATCTTTACTCATTAATACCATTGCAGCAGCTCCATCATTAATAGTAGAAGCGTTAGCAGCAGTAACCGTTCCTTCTTTTGTAAAAGCAGCACGTAGTACAGGAATCTTTTCCATTTTTACGTTAGTATACTCTTGATCTTTAGAAACCACAACTGGTTCACCTCTTCTTTGAGGAACTTCTACAGGAATTACTTCATCGTCAAATTTCCCAGCTTCCCACGCCTTTGCAGATCTTTCATAAGATTGAATAGCAAATGCATCTTGATCTTCTCTAGAGAATTCATATTCTGTAGCACAAGCATCTGCACAAACACCCATAGCCTGTTGATTGTAAGCATCAACTAAACCATCTTTTTGCATGCCATCTTCTAACGTTGCAGGCCCAAACTTTGTTGCACTTCTTGCATGATAATAATGAGGAATAGCACTCATGTTTTCCATTCCACCAGCTACCATAATATCTGCATCACCAAGGCTAATAGCTTGCGCAGCTTGCATTACAGCTTTCATACCAGAAGAACAAACTTTATTTATAGTTGTACAAGGAACTGAGTCTGGGATACCAGCATATATTGCTGCTTGTCTTGCAGGAGCTTGACCAGTGCCAGCTTGCACAACATTTCCCATTAATACTTCATCTACCATTTCTGGCTTTAAATTAATTTTATCTAATGCTCCTTTTATGGCAGCAGCTCCCAATCTTGGTGCTGGTACGCTAGATAAACTTCCTAAAAAACTACCTATTGGTGTTCTAACGGCAGATACGATAACTACATCCTTGTTCATTATAATTCAATTTTAATTATTTCATGCGAAATTAATGATTTTTTGAGATATTTTGGAATGTATTATTGAATATAGCGACCTAAAATTTTAATATTTGTTACATTTGATTTTATATGAAAGAACTTCTAAATAAATGGTACAAAAATCATGCTTTAGTATATAAGATACTTTTGTTCTTGGTAACCACACTGTTTATTGTTTATTTGTTTCCTAAAACAGGGAAGTTTAGGTATTCTTTTGAAAAAGGAAAACCTTGGCAATCTGAAAATTTGTATGCGCCTTTTAATTTCGCGATAAAAAAATCTAAAGACGAAATAGAAAAAGAACAGCTAGGAATTGAAAACGATGCGTCTGTATATTTTGATATAGATTTAAGTACCCAAAAACAAGTAAAACAAAGCTATACCGAAAAATTTAATGAATCTTTTATAGACTCTAGTTCTACAAATGCTATTCTATTTAAAAAAGGGAATTCTATAATTTCTAAATTATATGATAATGGTATTTTAGATACAGATTATTCGTATGCAGAAGACAAATCTGTTGTTTTGGTTTCTTCTGATAATACTGTTGAAAAAAGAATAGAATACAAGAATTTAATTGAAATTAATCAATTAAGAACACGTTTAGAGGATTACTTAGGTACAACAATGTCATCTGAGAAAAAAAATAGAATGATTTCTCTATTTTTTGACATTATTAAGCCCAATGTAACACTCAATGAAAATTTAACTAAGAAAACACTTGAAGAGCAATTGTCTCAAATTTCTCTTACACGAGGAAGCATAGATATAGATCAATTAATAATATCTAAGGGGCAAGTTGTAGAAGATGAGGAGTATAACATATTAAATTCTTTAAAATCTGAATACGAATCGCAAGTATGGAATACGGCTAATTATAATTGGGTACTTGTTGCTTATACTTTACTAGTGGCATTAGCACTATTAATGCTTCTTTTGTTTTTGCAGAAATATAGAATGGAAGTGTTTCAGAACAATACAAAGGTTACGTTTATATTTTTCAATATTGCCATAATGATATTGCTGACTACTTTGGTTATAAATTTTAATTCACAATATATATACGTTGTTCCATTATGTGTATTACCATTGGTGTTAAAAGCATTTTTTGATGCTAGATTAGGATTGTTTGCACATGTATTAACAGTGTTGCTTTTAGGATTTATTGTTCCTAATAGTTATGAGTATATGTTTTTGCAAATTATTGCTGGTATTGTAACGATTTTAACCGTATCGGAATTATATAAACGCGCTAACCTTTTTATTTCTGTTGGGCAAATCACTTTAATATATATAATAGCGTATTTTGCTTTTTTTGTAATTCACGAAGGACAAATAACAAGTCTTAAATGGGAAACTTTTGGATTATTTATTCTCTGTGGTTTAGCAACTTTGTTTGTACAGCCTTTAATTTATATTTATGAAAAGATTTTTGGGTTGGTTTCAGATGTGTCGCTTTTAGAATTATCAGATACTAATGCTAAACTTCTAAAAGAGCTTTCTAACAAGGCGCCTGGTTCTTTTCACCACTCATTAAATGTAGCTAATTTAGCAGAAGCATCTGCTAATGAAATTGGAGCTAATGCGATGTTAGTTAGGGTAGGAGCCTTGTATCATGATATTGGTAAAATGAAAAACCCTACGTATTTTACCGAAAATCAAAGTAATGGTATAAACCCTCATGACGAGCTATCTAGTCAAGAGAGTGCTAAAGTTATTATAGACCATGTTTTAAATGGAATAGAAATAGCTAAAAAATATAACTTACCAGATAGAGTTGTTGATTTTATTAGAACACATCATGGAACCAGTGTTGTCTATTACTTTTACATGAAAGAAAAGGCGGAGAATGAAGAGGTGAAAATTGAAGACTTTTCATATCCAGGACCAAAGCCTTTTAGTAAAGAAACTGCAATATTAATGATGTGTGATAGTGTTGAAGCAGCATCAAAAAGTTTAAAAGAGCCAACAACAACTAAGATTAATGATTTTGTAGAAAATATTATTAATAAGCAAATGGAAAGTGGTCAGTTTTTAAATGCTAATATTACTTTTAAAGAGATTCAATCTATAAAAAAAGTTCTAAAGCATAAGCTTGCTAACATTTATCATCTACGCATTGAATATCCTGAATGATCAAATAAAAAATCCCTATCAATTGCTGATAGGGATTTTTTGTTTAAAATTGAATTACATTCAGTTATTTTTTATAGAATTTCAGGGTTTCTTGTAAACCTTTATCATCTTTGTAAAGCAGAGCGTAAAATCCAGAACTTATTTCAAGTTGATTGGTATCTAATTGAAGTGTTGAAATTGTGTTAGAACTATTAAACTCTTTATTATAAATTACTTTACCTAAGGTGTTAATAATCTTTATGTTTTGGTAATCAGTATTTGATGTGTTAGGAATTTTTATGTTTAAAATATCATTAACAGGATTAGGAAATAGATAAAGCTTTTGAACTTCACTTTTTTCAACTGATTTAATATTATTTATTTCTTGCGTACTTCTATTTTGATTATTTGTTATGTTTCCAAAGATCATAATTTCATTTATAGATGCATAAGGGCTGTTGTACATTGAAAACCTTAAAAGATTGGTTGTTACATCTGTTTCATGACTTACCCAAACGTTATATTTATCACAAGGATCTGTTATTAAGTTTACCCAATCAGTACCGTTATGGTATTCAATTGCAAACTCATGTGTGTTATGCATATCATGGAGGTTGATTTCAGAGATGTGATAATCATTACCTAAATCTACAGTTGTGTGATAGGAATTCTCTGCCATGATATAATAAGGTTTCCAAGACTCGCTAATAGGGTGTTCATTTGCTTCAATATCAGTAAACTGTTCATCAAATAAATACAATGGGGAGTTTATACTACCACCATTTACTAAATCTGTAACCATTGAAGGGGTTATTTGAATTTGTTGAGGTTCTTTTATTATAGGATAACCATATATTATAACCTCATTTACAGATGCATAAGGGCTATTGTACATTGAAAATCTTAAGTGTCTGGCTGTTATATCTGTTTCATGACTTACCCAAACATTATATTTATCACAAGGATCTGTTATTAAGTTTACCCAATCAGTACCGTTATGATATTCAATTGTAAACTCATGTGTGTTATGCATATCATGGAGGTTGATTTCAGAGATGTGATAATCATCACCTAAATCTACAGTTGTATGATAAGAATCTTCGTCCATAAAATAATAGGGTTTCCAAGATTCACTAATAGGATGTTCATTTGCTTCAATATCAGTTAATTGTTCGTCAAACATATATAGTGGTGGATATACACTTCCACCAACTACTTCGTCATTAACCATATCAGATGTTATAATTAATTGAACTGGTGTTGTTGCAGGGTCATCATAAGGTAAAAGCTCAGGGCCACCAGGTGCACCTAAACCTAAATATTCACTTATATTATTACTGCTTAATGAATAATCATTTGTAGTTGGATCTGTAAATTGTATCTCGGAAACAGTACTAAAAAGGTTATTTGATAGAGTTTCGTTGTCAACACCATTTAAATCTCTATAAAAAGGAATGTTTATGTCAAAAACATTATTTGAAGCAAAAAAATCATTCTTCTCATTCATGTTTCTAATGACTTCGTTACCTGTTAGAGATCTAAAATAATTATCTTTTATTTCATCTATCATTAAAGTATCTGAAAAAAGTCTATTGTCACTAAAAATCCCTTTATTATTTGCTATATAATTATTGTAAATAGATACATTGCCTTTTCCGAAATTAATGATTCCGTAATCAGGTGCATCTATTAAAATGTTATTATAAACTAAGGCTACTGAATTGTCGCCAATTTGTAGAACATTCATATGATAACTTTCTTCTTCTAAGCCAGAGTTAATTAGAGTGTTGTTGTAAATTTCAACATCCTCAACAGCATTTGCAATTTGAATTGATTCTCTAAGCGTATTTCGTACTATATTATTATAAACTTTAAGATGTTTAAACTCCATTCCTGATGATTTAGTTTCACCTATATACATACCTTCCGATACATTTTCAATAAAACAATCATGTATAATTAAGTTTTCAAAGATAGGATGTGGAATAGGTGGGTTTCCGTTGTAATCTTTCTTGGCATAAATACCAAAAAAGCCATTATGACTTATCTTAATATTTTCGGCTTCACAATCAGAACTTAATTCTGTAAAAGATAATCCACTTTCTAATGCAGAAAGCTCAAATCCATATTTAAACCCAGGGTGACCTTTACCGCTTAACTTTATGTACTTACAATTTTCAAAAGTTAAAGCACCCCAAGAATTATTGCTAATGCCATCAATTTTAACTTGTCCATTTTTGTTAATAATAACGATAGGTGTTGTGATATTACCTTCTATAAATTCAAATTTTATAGGATTTACTCTTTCTGAATCTATAAAAATGGTGTCTCCTCCAATTAGATTTCTTCCTAAAACTTGATTGTTAATTAGGTAAGGTGAATCTGAGTCGATAACAACATTTTGATTTTGTTGAGCATTTGTTAATGACGAAAATAAGACCGCAATAAAAACAATGAAATAGTTTAAACGTGTTTTTAGTTTTAAAGAAAGCAAGTCTTTAAAACTATTTGAGAGGAATAGAGGGTTTTTCATAATAGTTTTTTTAATGTTCAAAAAAAATAGACGAAACGACGTTATTTTTAGATGAAATAACGTAATGTTAAGTTAAAGGTAAATAAAATATAGATGAATTGTATCTTTTTAGTTAACTTTTTTTTGTATGTAAGTGTAACTTAATCAATGTTTTATGTTGTTTTTAGAGTTGGTTTTTACTTTGTTTAATAAAAACCTTACAAATTTAAGATTATGATTGTTTTTTAACCAAAATAATGTTGTCACTTAGTTGTCATTAAGCTGCATAGGAAACGAGATCTTAGAACTAAGTTGTTGCTGTCTTTTGTAATTAAAAACTGTGTAATTTACCTTACAAATTGGGCAACATCATAATAATCAGATTAGTTAATAGCTTGTAATTTTCCTTTATTAATAAGTGTCTCAATATTTATTCTTTCTGTAAGAGAAAGTCGTTTATGTTTGGAGCTCATTTTTATAAATCGTTAGTTATGTTAAGTTATTGAATTAACCCTTACAATACGAATATTTAAGATAACGTACTCGTATATGTTTTGTGTTTAATATCTATTAATTTATAATTACATAATTAGGTTAAATAAAATAAGCACAGTTTTGTATAGTTAATTATTAAATATAAAAAATGAGGAGTATTTCATTTTATTAGATTTTTGGCATGTACTTTCCTATGTATGTAAGTACAATTAGTACCTGATACAGAAACGTCCAATTCTTATAACCCAATAGATTTGTATTGTGGGTATTTATTTGTTTAAAATATCTATTTAGCGGAAACCTATGGCTAGCTTATATTGATGCTAATGTTAATAGTGGAAAAACGCTATGAAAAATGATACTAGTCTTCTCAAGCTTCAAATTCTAGGTTTATATTCTATAGGGCTTTAGTTAATCGCCGGAAATGAGTACAGAATTAGTTTATGAACAATAACAGAAACTAACATAACAGCAGAGAGTTTAAAAGTAAGTGTTGATACAAAAACCAATATATCTGTTAGAGCTACAACTTTATTGGATTGCCTAATATATCTTTGGGTATTTACTTTGAAGCCATGTAGTGTTTATATCGCAAACTTTTAGCGTATATCATTTTCGGTTTTTAGGCTTATTCGCAAGCATCATCGCAAGCAATATATTTAGATCATATTAATTTTCCTAATACAATTTTCCTAAGCTTTAAACCGTAGGTTCTTGTTAGCTTAGTTTTGCTACTGGTGTAAATCAAATTTAACTTTACAGAAATGATGGAGGTGTATTTACTAATTTAGACTCGAGCTCAAATAATGTTTTGTTTATAAAAGCAAATTTTAAGGATTACGATAATGATATTTTATGCTCTGGGAATATTTTATGTGATACAAAATACTTGAGATAGTTTTGATAAAGTTGATCTTATAGTTTCAGTTCTATAAATTTTTGATTAAAAATAACAAATAATATACAAAACAAAAAAGCCTCACTATTTCTAGTAAGGCTTTTTGTGATCGCGACAGGAT
>NZ_JAOARH010000086.1 GCF_025210595.1 Winogradskyella sp. | reverse complement strand
GCTCAATATTTAATTGTAATAGGTGTTTTAAAACTAAAAGAAGATTAATCGCTCTTTTTAAACGGTCTTATAATTAGCCTAGCAGCCTTATCAAAATTGATATAGTTGTAACTCCAGTTAAAGAATATTATTACTCTATTTCTAAAGCCTACAAGAGACATTAAATGCACAAACATCCATACAAACCAAGCAAAAAAACCTCCAAACTTATAGTGTTTTAAATCTACTACAGCTTTGTTTCTTCCAATAGTAGCCATAGAACCTTTATCCTTATATTTAAATGTTTGCAATGGTTTATTATTGATTAAACGCATTAAGTTTTTGCCTAATAAAGCACCTTGCTGTATAGCAGGCTGTGCAACTTGCGGATGCCCTTTTGGGTACTTGTCTGATGGCATTAAAGCAATATCACCTATTGCAAAAATGTTATCATATCCTTCTACTTGATTGTAAGAGTTAACACGATACCTATTGGCTTGTTCTACTAAAGCATTAACATCTAACCCAAGCACAGGAGATCCTGTAACACCTGCTGCCCAAATTAATGTTTCTGACTGCATTTCTAAATCAGAGTTTGTTTTTACCGTTAAACCATCATAATCTTTCACAAATGTATTACAGTGCACTTGCACACCTAAAGCTTTAAGAAATCGTTCTGCTTTTTTAGAAGCATGCTTGCTCATTGGTGGTAAAACACGATTAGCCCCTTCTAACAAATGAATTTTCATGTCATTTGGGTCTAAGTCATGATAATCTCTTGGTAAAATATTATTTTTTAGCTCAGCAATTGCTCCTGCCAACTCAACACCTGTTGGTCCTCCACCGACTATAACAAAATTTAGATAAGCTTCTTGCTTTTGTTTAGAATTTGCTATTGCTGCCTTTTCAAAATTTTGCAAAATAAGACTTCTAATATTTAAAGCTTGAGGCACTGTTTTCATTGGCATACTATTAGATTCAATAGATTTGTTGCCAAAAAAATTCGTTTTTGTTCCGGTAGCAATAACCAAATAATCATAGTTTAAATCACCTATATTAGTCGAAATTTTATTGCTTTCTGAATTTATAGACGTCACTTCGGCCAATCGAAAAAAAGAGGTTTCATGCTTTTTTATAATTTTCCTAAGAGGATAAGCAATAGAGTCTGGCTCTAAACCAGAAGTAGAAACCTGATATAAAAGCGGTTGAAATGTATGGTAATTATGCTTATCAATTAAAACAACTTGAATATTTTTATTAGCTAAGGTTTTTGCTAAATTTATACCAGCAAAACCACCACCAATTATAACAACTCTTGGCAGGTTAGATTTAGGAATATTCATAAATTAATGAATTGAATTTGCTTATACAAAAATACGATTTAAGAGCTGAAAGAAATACTTTTTCAATAATTAGTGTAACAAACTCTAAAGTATAACTACATATAGACAACTAACCATTTTCATCAATTGAACAAAGAACTCGAACATAGTTTTGTTGAACAGTTACAAAAGCATCAAAACATTGTACATAAGGTATGCCGATTATATACCAACAATATAGATGCACATAACGATCTGTTTCAAGAAATCACCATACAACTATGGAGAGCATATCCAAAGTTTAGAGGCGATTCTAAATTTAGCACTTGGATGTATCGTGTTGGCTTAAATACTGCCATAACCTTATATCGCAAATCTAAGCGTAGAATTAATACGCAAGAGTTTGATTCAGTTCAATTTAAAATTAAAGCCGAAGAATATGATGATACCGAAGAACAACAATTAAAGTTATTATATAATGCGGTACATCAGCTAAACGATATAGAAAAAGCCTTGGTCTTTTTGTATTTAGAAGACAAAGATTATAGGGAAATAAGTAAAACTTTAGGTATAACTGAAGTTAATGCACGTGTAAAGATGAATCGTGTAAAGAAGAAATTAAAAACAATATTAAATCCGTAGCCCTATGGATGAATTAGAATTATTAAAGAAAAATTGGAATAAAGGCACTAATGATTTTAAAAATTATTCAGATGCAGAGATTTACCCAATGTTACATAAAAAATCGTCTTCTATTGTAAAAACACTATTTTACATTAGTATCGCAGAACTTGTATTTTGGGTATTGATAAACCTTATACCTTTTTTTCTATCTGACACGTATAAGGAAAGAATGAAAGAAAGCTATGAAAACCCTCTATTTATTGGTATTACAATTTTTGGGTTCTTAGTTATTTTCACTTTTATGTATTTATTGTTTAGATCTCATAAATCAATATCAACAATAGATAATGCTAAAAAATTAATGGAAAGCATATTAAATACTCGAAAAATCATTAAGTATTATGTGCTTTATAATTTGCTTGTTATTTTTATTTCTTTTCCATTATCCCTTTATTTTGAATTTAATCAGAATCCTGTATTTCATGACCAAGTAGAGTCTATGAATTCTTCGCAAACAATAATGCTCTATGCAATTACTGTAATAGTTGCAGGTATATTTATATTAATCTTTTGGTTATTCTATAGGTTACTTTATGGTATTTTATTAAAACGTCTCAATAGAAATTATAATGAGCTTAAGAAATTAGAAGTGTAACACTTACTAAGCATGAATAGATCTTTAAATATTCATAAAACCTTAATCATCTTTGCTATACCGCTACTTTTAGTTGCTTCGATGATATATTTCACCAGTACTTCTTTCTTTAAAGCTAATACTGATAAATTAAGCTTAGCAATTACTATAGATTTATTGTTAACAGTACCTTTAATTTATTTCTTACTTATTAGAAAAACAACAATACCAAAAACTACCATTGTTCCTTTTGTTATTCTTAGCATTGTTGTTTGTTCCTTTATTCTTCCTTCTGAAAATCAGCATTATTTAAGCTTATTTAAAACTTGGGTTCTGCCTTTAATAGAAATATCTGTTTTATCATATGTAATCTACAAAATTGTTAAAACCATTCGATTATATAAACAACATAAGAAAGAAACCGCTAGTGATTTTTTTACAATTTTAAAATCTACTTGTCAAGACATTTTACCTAAAGGCATCGTTATACCTTTTGCTACAGAGATTGCTGTTATTTATT
>NZ_JAOARH010000085.1 GCF_025210595.1 Winogradskyella sp. | reverse complement strand
TACTTAAATTTGCACCTCGAAAAAATCGAAAATATTTAAAGCATTTAGCGATGAAAGCAGGAATACATCCAAAAAATTATAGAGTAGTAGCATTCAAAGATATGTCTAATGATGAAGTTTTTTTAACAAAATCTACTGCAGATACAAATGAAACTATTGAGGTTGATGGTGTTGAATATCCATTAGTAAAATTGGAAATTTCTAGAACTTCTCATCCTTATTACACTGGTAAGTCTAAATTAGTAGATACAGCTGGTCGTATTGATAAATTTAAAAGTAAATACGCTAAGTTTAAAAAATAAGCTTAAGTTGTTAAGATATTTTAAAAGCCTTTCTGTAAAAGAAAGGCTTTTTTGTTTTCTGCAATTACGCTACTTTTGAAATAAATAGTTCTTGCAGAGTCATAAAAACAAACACACTTTTAAATCGGTTTTTAGGAATTTGAAATTTCGTTTTTATCTGAAGAAGCAACATTAAACATATACAATCAACAATGAATTACATTCTTTTCGACGGTCCATATCGCAATAATCTTTTACCGTTTACTTACACAAGGCCAGTTGCAGATATTAGAGTAGGTATTTTAACGATACGTCAAAAATGGGAATCGTATATTGAGTATACAACAACGACAGTAACTGAAGATTATTTGTCAGATAAATTTCCTATGGTAGAAATGGAAGATAATATAATGATAAATGCTTCCTTTTTGCCAAATACAGAAGTTGTTGAACTTGTTAAAAACTTAAAGTATAATCAGGCTTTATTTAAAGATGAAGATGTAATAGCATTTTTTGCAAAAGAAGGGGAAGAGGTTAACGATTTTTCAAAATTTGAAGCCATAGAATTTGAGGGTGATATATTAACGATAGCGCATACTTGGGATATTTTTTCTAAAAACGGAGCAGCTATTGAAGACGATTTTAACCTTATTACTAAAAATAGGCAATCAGAGCCTATCCCTTCTACCGTAAATACTATAAACCCAGAAAATATTTTTATAGAAAAAGGGGCTAAACTAAATTTTGTTACACTAAATGCTAGTTCTGGGCCAATTTATATTGGTAGAGACGCTGAGATTATGGAAGGCTCTGTTGTAAGAGGACCTTTGGCACTTTGTCATGATTCAACTTTAAAATTAGCAACCAAAATTTATGGTCCAACAACAGTTGGTCCGCATAGTAAAGTTGGTGGAGAAGTTAATAATTCTGTGATTTTTGGATATTCCAACAAAGGACACGATGGATTTTTAGGAAATTCTGTTTTGGGAGAATGGTGTAACATTGGTGCAGACAGCAACAATAGTAATTTAAAAAATAATTATGCTGAAGTAAGACTTTGGAATTATAACACACAAGGTTTTGCTAAAACCGGATTGCAATTTTGTGGGCTTATGATGGGAGATCACAGTAAATGCGGAATTAATACCATGTTTAATACTGGTACGGTTGTTGGTGTAAGTGCTAACATCTTTGGAAGTGGTTTTCCTCGCAATTTTGTGCCGAGTTTTTCTTGGGGAGGACATAGTGGTTTTGTAACCTATAACACTAAGAAAGCCTTTGAGGTTGCAAACGTTGTTATGGCAAGACGAAAGGAAGACTTTACCGAAAAGGATAAAGCTATTTTAGAGCACGTTTTTGAAGAAACCAAACAATACCGAAAAGCATAAAGTTATGTGTAAAACCAAATTTACAATGCTACTGTTTTTAACCTTTATCTACGGATTTTCTCAAAGTGAAGATGTAGAGGTTAAAAAACTGAAAATTAATACTAAGCTAGATCATTTTGCTGCTCGTGTGGTAGGTGACAAAATCTATTTTAGTCATAATTTAACCACTAAAAGAGGACGAGCTATTAAAGATAAATATGATGGTTTTGTTTATACCATGTACGAAGCACCTTTGAGTGAAGATGGTGAGATTAATGATGAAAAGCCTATAACTAAAACTGAGCTTGGTAGGTTTAATATGTCTGCAGCAACGTTTACAAAAGATGGAAGGTACATGTATTTTACCACTAATCAATTAGGTAAAGGAACTAACAAATTAAAAGGTGTTGAAACCTATAACTTACAAATAAGACGCGCAGAATATGTTGAAGGGCAAGGTTGGACAAACTTTGAAACATTAGCTTTTTGCGATCCAGATCATAATTACGCACATCCTGCTTTAAGTCCAGATGAGTCTACATTATATTTTATTGCAGATGTAAAAGGTACTAAAGGAAAATCAGATTTATACAAAGTTTCGGTTACAGATCATAAAACCTATGGAGAAGTTACTAGTTTAGGCGAAAAAATAAATTCTTCTCGTACAGAGATTTTTCCTTTTGTAAGCGCAGATAATAAGTTGTATTTTACATCTAATAGAAGAGGAGGTAAAGGTGGATTAGATATTTATGTTTATGATTTAGATTCTACTGATACAGAACAAGAGCCAAGATCTCTAGAATCACCAATTAACAGTAGAGGAGATGATTTTTCTTTTTTCTTAAATGATGATTTAACATCTGGTTATTTATCCTCGCGACGTTTAAAAGGTGAAGGTGGAGATGATTTATATTATTTTGAAAAGTTTTAATGTTTAATTGTTGAGATGTTTATTCGTGGAATTGTTTAGTCGGTTATTTAGTTTCACTAATCACTTTCTCAACCTGTTTCAACTCTAACAAATTAGTAGCATTTATGCCAAGACCTTTAACTTCTTTTCGTGTAAAGCGAACTACTTCATCATAGAACATAGGTACTATGGGTGCTGTACTCATTACTAAAGAGTCCATTTTGGTATAAAGTTTGGCTCTAATTTCAGGATTAGTTTCTAAATAAGAAGCTTCATACATTTTATCGAATTCATTATTAGAATAATGCGTATAGTTTGGTCCGTTTGGTGCAAAATTTTTGCTGTAATAAAGCGATAAGTAATTTTCAGCATCAGGATAATCCGCAACCCAACTAGCTCTAAAAAAGTCGAGCTGACCATTGGCTTTAGCATCTTTTAGACTAGATGCAGGTATAACATCTACATTAACCTGTAAGCCAATTTTTTGAATTTCACGCTGAATAAATTCACAAAAACTTAAATAGTTACTTGTTGTGGTCAAGGTTACCTCAGGATTTGTAATTCCTGTTTCCGATTTAAATTCGGTAAGTAGTTGTTTTGCTTTTTCTGGTTGATAGCTAAAACCAATAGCGTTATCATAACCTGGCAATCCTTTTGGTATAAATCCACCATTTGCGGCAATACCAATACCATTTCTAAGGTAGGTTATCATTTTGGTTCTATCAAAACCTAGATTAATAGCTTTTCTTAGTTTAATGGCTTGTATCTCGTTAACCTCAGTTTCCATAAAAAAGGCTAAATATTCTGTGTTGAGGTATGGACCTCGTATCATATTTACATCATCAGTATACAGTTGTCTAAGTTCACCTTTAGCGGTTAAAATTTCATCTTTATAAGAGGCATCTAAACCAGATACAAAGTCTATATTGCCTTGTGCAAATTGCAAAAACTCACTTTGCTTGTCTGGTAAAAAAGTTATAGAAACAGATTCGAGATATGGTAATTGTTTTCCTTTGTCATCTTTTTCAAAATAGTTGTTATTTCGCCTAAAAACGAGTTTAATGTTTTCTTCCCAACGTTTAAATTTAAAAGGACCAGTGCCAATAGGGTTAGATCTAAAATCATTGCCATAATGTTCTACAATTTCTTTGGGAACTACAGAGCAATACTTCATGGTTAACAGTCCTAAAAAAGCAGGAAAAGGTTGTTTTAGTTTAATTTGAAATGTAGAATCATTTACGGCTAAAAAATGATCTACTTTGTTCAATACCCAACTTCCTGGTGAAGCAACGGATTTATCTTTTAATCTGTTAAAGCTATATTCGAAATCTGAAGCATTTACTGTTCTTGTTGAATCTTTTTTGAATAGTTGGTGCTTATGAAAATAGACATCTTTTCTAAGATTAAAAGTGTAAGTGGTTGCACTATCTGTAATGATCCAGTTTTTGGCAATACATGGTTTAACATTAAGCTGGTCATCCATCTGTACCAAACCATTAAAAAGCTGATGTGTTGCCCAAATATCTGCATTATCTTTAGAAAATGCAGGATCTAAAGAGCCAATATTTTTATGCTCGTTATATCTAAAAACAAGGTGGTCTTTAGTGCTATTCGTTTCGTTATTGCATGAAAATTGTATTAATGCAATAAGGCAAAAGCACCAATTCTTAACTAATGTTTTATAATAGGGCAGATTAGTCATAATTATCCTTCAGGAAGTGATTTCCACTTTTTAATGATTTTGGTATAAAACAGTAAAAATAGTATTCCGACAATAAAAAATATGTAACTCCAATTAATTTCTAGGATTTCTAATAAAGTGTAGCACTCAAAGCCATCTTTGTAATAATCTGGGTGCTCTCTGCAAGCATCTTTTTGATGCAAAGAAATAATACTAATAATTAAAAATAGATATAAAGAAAAACCTATAAGGCTAATATTAACACATATTGCAACTATGATTTTTTTAATTCGTTCTGCAAAAAATATTGGAATTGCTATGATGACACTACTTATAAATAAAGTAAAGTATAAAAGAAAATATATAATGTTGTCTTCACTATTTCCTTTATTTAAATAAAACAACAATGCAGCAGTTAAGGATATGAAAAGTATTAGTACACCAACAGTAATAATGCTGAATAAAAGCGGTTTTAAGCCAGTAACTCTAAACATAAAAATAAGGCTTGCAAGCAAAAAAGTGAACCACATAAAAAAGTGAATACTTTCCATGAGAGGATTACTCGCTTTTATATCTTCTATGTTTTCAAAAACACTATGTAGCGCATTGTTGTCATAGAAAAAATCGGTCTCTCTTTCTAAGTAGAACTTTTCGTATCTGGTAAGTTCTGTTGTAACAGCGTTATTTTCATAAAGTGTTTTTGGTTGGGTTCTAATAAAGTTTTTGACCTCAAAATTCTTTGGGTGATACACTAAATCAAGCCATTGTTGAGTGTCTATATTATGAGGGATTTTATAATACTTAGAGTAGGTTAAAAACTCTTTTAAAAGTGTTTTTATCTCGGTTTTATCACCTCGTTGTAATAGCTCGTAGTTTCTTTTGTTTCTTAGTTTATGTCTTAATGAAAACTGTGGTCTGCTATTATAATCGTAATCTACTTCATTATAATTCCAATTGTCATAATTGTGGTAAATATTGTTTAAAGTATCATTTCTAGAAACAAAAAATGTATAAGATGCATTATAATAACTAGGCACCTCTGTTTTTACATAGGGTTGAACGTTTACTACAGAGTCTTTAAAGTATAAAACCGATGTAGAATCCTTAGCGATACTAAATACATACTTTTTATATACACTATCATTTTCTATTGCACTCGTTTTATTTATATATGTATAGCGATCTTCGTACGGAACTTCTTTTGTTGTTAATGAGTAAAATTGAAAGGACTTGCCTTCAAATTCTAAATATGGTTTGTCAAAATCTATAAAATCATTAGTTCTTTCACAATACAATTCATAAAACGGTTTTGGATAACGTCTCTTATTAATCGTGTAATCTGAAACATTTTCTGAAAAGAACATGGCAACATCATTTGCTATTTCAATTTCTTTACTTACTTGAGAGTCGCTATAAGTTATAGAAATATAAGTTTTAATACCGTAGCTATAGGATAAAAAGAAGCTACTGCAACTAAAGATAATGAGCAAGTAGCAAACAAATTGGCCAAATAATTTTATTGATTTTACAGGATAAAAGTTTTTAAAAGCATTATTCTTAAACATGTAGATTAACCACAAAACAAGTAAAAGTATAGATATTATTGAGGTTAAAAAAACAGTGCCGTTTTCAAAAAATATGGTTCTAACGTAACGATTTTGTAATATCTCAGGATTGCTAAGTGTAATATAACCAAAGGTAAAAAACACCAGATGCAAAATAAACGCAGTAAGCAACATCCATACTAATCTAGTATTCCATATAGTAGGATAGCGTTCTAATAAATATTGATTGGTCTTATGTATAAAGTTTTTCATTGAAATGGCTATTAGGATACAAAAAAGCGTCTGGTAGATTTGCTAATATTTCTGGTATAGGTAACATCAATTTTGTGTTTTCCTAGAGTTTCTAATACAGATGAAAAAGCAATTTGTTCATTAAAATAAGCAACATAAATTCCACCATTATAGATTAGTTTTTCTAATTTTAAGTCTCTAAAAATTGACATTAATACTGATCTATCTGCTTCGCAATCAATTTCAACTATAAGTTGATTTTCTTCATTGTCTACATTAGTTTTATTGTCTTTGTATTTACCATTTTCTAAATAAATAACTTTATCTGAAATTTTTTCAACTTCATACAATTGTTGAGAACTTAAAATAAGCGCAATTGGATTGTTTATAGAATTACAAATAGATTTTAAATCTTCTAAGATAACTTGCTGGGCTAGCACATCTAAATTAGCTAAAGGTTCATCTAGCAATAATAATTCGGGTTGTCTTAAAAGCGTTCTTGCGAGTTCAAAGCGCATTTTGTAACCAGAAGATAACTCACTCCATTTTAAATGTTTGTAATTCCATAAGCCAAAACGTGCAATCATCATTAAAACTCTAATTTCGTTTTCTTCTGGTGGAATGCCATAATTAGAAAGTACAAACTTTAAGTTGTCTTTTAGACTTCCATACCATTTTTGAGTACGTTGTGGAATATAGACGAGATTGGTGCGTAAATCGTAATTAGAGTTAAAGGATTTGTCGAAATTAAAGCTAAGTTCACCTTTATTGTATTTTAGTTCTTTAGCCAAGACTCTAAGTAATGTGGTTTTACCGTTTCCGTTTTCGCCAACCAGTCCATAAACTTCTCCTTTTTTTATTTCTACAGGAATAGGTCCTAATTTAAATCGGTTTGCACCATAGCTTTTTACTAAACCTTTGCCAACAACTACAGGTTTTTCTGTATTGTATTCTGTTATTGGAATTTTAGAAACATGTTCTAAAATTTTTAATGATTTAGTAATAAGTTCTTCTTCTTTTTCAGGATGTTGCTCTTTCCAATCAGTTAGCGCAATAACATCTTTATAAAGATCTAAATCTTGGGTATCTATAACACAATCCATTAATTTTCGATATCCAAGAACGGTATCATTGTTTTCAAAAAAAGAAAAAACTTCCTTAATTCTAGCTTCGGCTTTAGACATACACTTTGTATATTATTGATTTTAACCTTAGAGATAGCAATACATTACAAGAAGTCTAAACTATTGTGTAAATTTGCCAACTCTAAATTAGAAACAAGTAAATATAGAGAATAAAAATCTTGATACAAGTTTAGAAAAGCAAAACATGGAGCAGAAAAAAGTCGCATTTTATACTTTGGGTTGTAAGCTTAATTTCTCTGAAACTTCTACGATAGCAAGAAATTTTAAAGATGAAGGTTTTAGTCGAGTAGACTTTAAGGAGAAGGCAGATATTTATGTAATTAACACTTGTTCGGTTACAGATAATGCAGATAAACGATTTAAGACTATAGTTAAGCAAGCGCAAAAAGTAAATCCAGATGCTTTTGTAGCGGCTATAGGTTGCTATGCACAATTAAAGCCTGAAGAGTTAGCAGATGTTGATGGAGTAGACTTGGTATTGGGTGCTACCGAAAAATTTAAAATTACAGATTACCTTAACGATTTAACCAAGAATGATTTTGGTGAAGTTCATAGTTGCGAGATTGAAGATGCAGATTTTTATGTTGGTAGTTATTCTATTGGAGATAGAACAAGAGCGTTCTTAAAAGTTCAAGATGGTTGCGATTACAAATGTACCTATTGTACAATTCCATTAGCAAGAGGTATTTCTCGTAGCGATACTATGGAAAATGTTCTAAAGAATGCCAAAGAAATTTCAGAACAAAACATAAGAGAAATAGTACTAACAGGAGTTAATATTGGAGATTATGGTAAAGGTGAGTTTGGTAATAAAAAGCACGAGCATACATTTTTAGATTTAGTAACTGAGTTAGATAAGGTTGAAGGGATTGAGCGTTTAAGAATTTCTTCTATAGAACCTAATTTGTTGAAAAATGAAACCATTGCGTTAGTTTCTAAATCAAGAGCATTTGTACCACATTTTCATGTGCCATTACAAAGTGGAAGTAATGCTATTCTTAAAAAGATGAAGCGTCGTTACATGCGCGAATTATATGTAGATAGAGTCTCTAAGATTAAAGAAGTGATGCCTCATGCTTGTATTGGTGTAGATGTAATTGTTGGTTTTCCGGGAGAAACGGATGATTATTTTTTAGAAACCTTCAATTTTTTAAATGAGTTAGATATTTCTTATTTACATGTATTTACATATTCTGAGCGCGATAATACTGAAGCTACTGAAATGGATGGAGTAGTACCAAAAAATGTAAGAACTAAACGAAGCAAAATGCTTAGAGGTTTATCTGTTAAGAAGCGAAGAGCATTTTATGAAAAACAGATAGGAACAGACAGAACCGTTTTGTTTGAAGGCGAAAATAAAGAAGGTTACATTCACGGGTTTACAGAAAATTATGTAAAAGTGAAAACACCATGGAATCCTGAATTAGTAAATACACTCCATAAAGTGAATTTAACTAAAATAGATGAGGATGGTTTGGTAAGATTTGAGTTTGTAAAGTAATTAATATAATGTTTTAGAATAAAAAAACCGAAACTGTTACAGTTTCGGTTTTTTATTTGTGCTTCTTTTTCAAATTATATACGAATGCCAACAGGTAGCATACGTTTGTATTTTCTGTTGCTTCTTACAAATTTTGCAATTTCAGGACTTGTAGGAACAACACTAATATTACGTTCTTTAATATCATCAAAAACCATTTCTAAGAATTCTTTTTTAAATTCCATAGATTTAATAGTTTCTGGGATTACCAACTTAGTTAAAAATATCTTACGCTCTTGTAAAGAATATTCAATAATAGCCATGTCATTTTCAACCTTTAATTCATATTGACGAAGAAAGTCATTATCAATCAATTCAACAGTTTCAGTCATAATTTCCTATGTTTTTAGTTTGCGGTTGGTAAGTAGAAAAACTATATTTCACATAGTTTTGCGGTGCAAATGTACAAAAAATTAACATAAGTTTTAAGAGAAGGTTGTTAAATCGTTAAATTATAAGTAATTAAATACTTAATTTAACAGCCGTTTTAGCAATATATTGAAACATCATTAATATGGCCTCAAATTTAATCCATGTGTATTTAATGCCAGGTATGGCGGCAAATCCTACAATTTTCGAATACATAAAATTACCAGAAAAGGCTTACCAGATCCATTGGTTAGAGTGGCAAATACCTAATAAAAAAGAGTCATTAGAAGATTATGCAAAACGCATGTGTAAATTTATAAAGCACGATAATGTGGTTTTGTTAGGTGTTTCTTTTGGAGGAATGTTGGTGCAAGAAATGAGCAAATTTTTAAATTTAAAAAAGCTAATTGTAGTTTCTAGTGTGAAGTCTCATCACGATTTACCTAAGCGTTTAAAATTATTAAAGTATACTAAAGCTTATAAAGTTTTGCCCACACAATTAGTTAGTAATATAGATATGTTGGCAAAATATGCTTTTGGTGAAACCATAAAAAAACGTGTAGATTTATATAAAAAATACCTTTCAGTAAATGATAAGATTTATCTAGATTGGGCAATAAAACAAGTTGTTTGTTGGCAGCAAGAAGAACCCAATCCAGATGCTATATATATACATGGTGATAAGGATTTGGTGTTTCCGCATTCTTGCTCAGGAAATTGCATTGTTATTAAAGGAGGAACACACATTATGATAATTAATAAATACAAGTGGTTTAACGAAAATTTGCCAAAACTTATTGAGAATTAGGTTTGTGTAATTCAATAGTTTTTTTACATTGTATAAAAATATAATGCTATGCAAATCTTAAAAAATACTTTAGCCGCAATAGGATTAATTTGTGTTTCTGGGCTTTTTATCTTTTCTATGCAAAAAGCACCTTCAGATGAAACTATAGGAAAAGAAACACCTATTGTTAATGATTATAATGTCTATGCTTTAGAAATGCCAGAAGGACTTAATTTTGCAGGAGAAATGGTTCCTATTGAAAGTCCTGATATCTATGAGCGTATGGATAGAGAGCTTTTGGTAAATACTTACTGGCAATCTAATGGTTTACTACTATTTAAGCGCTCTCAGAAGTATTTTCCAATTTTAGAACCATTATTAAAAAAACATGGTTTACCAGATGATTTTAAGTTTTTGGCTTTAGCAGAAAGTGGTTTTATTGATGAGACATCTAGTGCAGGTGCTGCAGGAATGTGGCACTTTATGAGAGAAACTGGAAAAGAGTATGGTTTAGAAATAAATAAAAATGTCGATGAACGCTATCATATAGAAAAATCTACTAAAGTTGCTGCTGAATATTTGAAAAAGGCAAAGGAGCGTTTTGGAAGTTGGACTTTAGCTGCTGCAGCATATAATGCTGGAATTTACGGTGTTTCTAAAAGGCTTAAAGCACAACAAGTTGATAGTTACTATGATGCATTACTACCAGATGAAACTGAAAGATATGTCTTTAGAATTTTAGCTTTAAAAGAAATTCTTAACCACCCATCAAAGTATGGTTTTAATTTTAGTAAGGATCATTTGTATAGTCATATTCCAACATATAAGGTAGAAGTTGATACAGCAGTTGCTGATTTCTCTCAGTTTGCTAAAAAATTTGGAATAAATTATAAGATACTTAAAATTCATAACCCTTGGTTAAGAGAAAAACATCTTAACAACAAATCTCGAAAACTATATACGATTGAGATTCCGAAAGAAGGTTATTATAAGTAGGAAAATTAAAAAAGGCTTGAATATTAATTCAAGCCTTTTTTAATTTATAGATTATCGTCTACTTCTACGATTTTGTCTTGCAGAAGTTGGTTGTCCATAATGTTGTCGTGGAATAGAAGCTTTCTTCATTTGTTGCTTCATCATTTTAATCTGGTCTGCAAGCATGTCGCGCTTGTCAAGTTTTTCAGCTTCAGATAAAAGCTTTTGAGCTTCTTGTTTTCTGCGTTTAGAAAAAGCTATACCAGCTAAATTTAATTTTGCCATTGCCAAATCATGGTCCATAGATAAACCTATGCTTATGGCCTTTTTAAAATATTTTTCAGCTTCATTCATATTAGTTTGAGAAACCATAATACCATTTAAATAGCTTAAATAACCTTGTTGCTTTTTTACTAGAGCACCTTCAGGGTTTTTAATTTTGTCTAACCATTTTTTTGCACCTTCAAAATCTTGTTTTCGCAATTTAAAGAATGCTAACAAAATCATTTCATTTTTAAAATAAAGGAAAATAAATATGGTAGAAAACAAAATGTACATGATACCATTTCCTATATAACCTTCAATAAATTGATAAATGGCATAAGCAATAATTAATGCAGCTAAGACTAATTTTATATTTTTGTTGAACATAGTTCTTTTATTTTTAAGGTTGGCAAAGTTAATAAAATTCTATGTAAATAAATTTAATTTTGAACTTGCTAAAGTAAAAACTTGTTGTATATTTGCACCCAGTTTTGAGATAGCTCAAAATTGTATAGAAAAAGATTATTCAGATTATAAAAAGATAAGACATGCCAAAAAGAACGTTTCAGCCGTCAAAAAGAAAGAGAAGAAACAAACACGGTTTTAGAGAAAGAATGGCTTCTGTTAATGGAAGAAAAGTTTTAGCACGTAGAAGAGCTAAAGGAAGAAAGAAATTGTCTGTATCTTCAGAATTAAGACATAAAAAATAATGATTAACAATTGTTAATATTTTAAGGTGTTACTTAGGCGTAACGCCTTTTTTTATACCCAATCGATATTTATTTTTGCAAACCAAAAGACAATCTCATGCCAAAAAACAAAAACATTAAATCTATATTATTAATCGGTTCTGGTCCAATTATTATTGGTCAGGCTTGTGAATTTGATTATTCTGGCTCACAAGCTTTACGTTCATTAAGAGAAGATGGTATAGAAACAGTTCTTATAAATTCTAATCCAGCAACTATTATGACAGATCCTGCCATGGCAGATCATGTGTATTTGTTGCCATTGACGACTAAGTCTATCATTAAAATTTTAAAAGATCATCCTCAAATAGATGCAGTTTTACCAACAATGGGTGGGCAAACAGCCTTAAACCTTTGTATTGAAGCTGATGAAAAAGGTATTTGGAAAGATTTTGGTGTAGAAATTATAGGTGTTAATATAGATGCCATTAACATTACAGAAGATAGAGAGAAGTTTAGAGAGTTGATGATAGATATAGGTGTTGGTATGGCACCACAAGCTACAGCAACATCATTCTTAAAAGGAAAAGAAATTGCTCAAGAGTTTGGGTTCCCATTATGTATTAGAGCATCTTTTACCTTAGGTGGAGCAGGAGCTTCTATTGTATATGATGAAGAAGAATTTGATAAATCTTTAACCAGAGGGTTAGAAATTTCTCCAATTCATGAGGTGATGATTGATAAAGCCATGATGGGTTGGAAAGAATATGAGCTTGAATTATTGCGAGACAAAAACGATAATGTAGTTATTATTTGTACCATTGAAAATATGGATCCTATGGGCATTCATACTGGTGATTCTATAACTGTTGCACCAGCAATGACCTTATCAGATAAGACGTTTCAAAAAATGCGCGACATGGCAATTCATATGATGCGTAGTATTGGTGATTTTGCAGGTGGATGTAATGTACAGTTTGCTGTGAGTCCTGATGATGAAGAAGAGATTATTGCTATAGAAATTAATCCTAGAGTTTCAAGATCTTCTGCATTAGCTAGTAAAGCTACAGGTTATCCAATTGCTAAGATTGCAGCTAAATTGGCTTTAGGTTACACATTAGACGAATTAAGTAACCAAATTACTAAATCTACATCAGCTTTATTTGAGCCAACTTTAGATTATGTTATTGTAAAGATACCACGTTGGAATTTTGATAAGTTTGAAGGTTCTGACAGAACTTTGGGACTACAAATGAAAGCAGTAGGTGAAGTAATGGGTATTGGTCGTTCTTTTCAGGAAGCATTACATAAAGCAACACAATCTTTAGAAATTAAGCGTAATGGTTTGGGTGCTGATGGTAAAGGTTATAAGAATTATGATCAAATAATAGAAAAACTTACCAATGCAAGTTGGGATAGAGTATTTGTACTTTACGATGCTATCCAAATGGGAATTCCTTTAAGTCGTATTCATGAAATCACTAAAATAGATATGTGGTTCTTAAAGCAATACGAGGAATTATTCCAACTAGAAAAAGAAATATCAACTTATACTATAGACTCTATAGATAGAGATTTATTACTCGAAGCAAAGCAAAAAGGTTATGGTGACAGACAAATAGCTCACATGCTTAAGTGTTTAGAAAGTGAAGTGTATAATAAGAGAAGAGAGCTTAAAATAAATCGTGTTTATAAGTTAGTAGATACTTGTGCTGCAGAGTTTAAAGCACAAACACCTTATTACTATTCTACTTTTGAGAGTGAAGTAGAAACAGCAGATGGTGTTGTTTCTGTAGCTAATGAAAGTGTTGTAACCGATAAAAAGAAAATCATTGTTTTAGGTTCTGGTCCTAATCGTATTGGGCAAGGTATAGAGTTTGATTATTGTTGTGTGCATGGTGTTTTAGCTGCAGCGGAATGTGGATATGAAACGATTATGATTAACTGTAATCCTGAAACCGTTTCTACAGACTTTGATATTGCAGACAAGCTTTATTTTGAACCAGTATTCTGGGAGCATATCTACGATATTATTCAGCATGAAAAACCAGAAGGTGTTATTGTGCAGTTAGGAGGACAAACAGCTTTAAAACTTGCAGAAAAACTAGAGCGCTATGGTGTTAAAATCATGGGAACTAGCTATCAGTCATTAGATTTAGCAGAAGATAGAGGTAGTTTTTCAACTTTATTGAAAGAAAATAACATTCCTTATCCAAAGTTTGATGTTGCTGAATCCGCAGATGAAGCCTTAGCAATAGCAGATGTGTTAGATTTTCCAATCTTAGTGAGACCTTCTTATGTACTTGGTGGCCAAGGCATGAAAATTGTTATCAATAAGCAAGAATTAGAAGCTCATGTTATTGATTTATTAAAGTCAATACCTGGTAATAAATTATTATTAGATCATTATTTAGATGGAGCTATAGAAGCAGAAGCTGATGCGATTTGTGATGGTGAAAATGTATACATTATTGGTATAATGGAGCATATTGAGCCTTGTGGAATCCATTCTGGTGATAGTAACGCTACTTTGCCTCCTTTTAATTTAGGAGAATTTGTGATGCAGCAAATAAAAGATCATACTAAGAAAATTGCTTTAGCACTTAATACAGTAGGTTTAATAAATATTCAGTTTGCAATTAAAGACGATACGGTTTATATCATTGAAGCAAATCCAAGAGCATCGCGTACAGTGCCATTTATAGCAAAAGCATATAAAGAGCCTTATGTAAATTATGCAACTAAAGTTATGTTGGGTGAAAACAAAGTTTCAGATTTTAACTTTAATCCTCAATTAGAAGGATATGCAATTAAGCAGCCAGTATTCTCATTTAATAAGTTCCCTAATGTGAATAAAAAACTAGGACCAGAAATGAAGAGTACAGGTGAAAGTATTTTGTTTATTGAGAGCTTAAAAGAAGATGAATTTTACGATTTATATTCAAGACGAAAAATGTATTTGAGTAAATAAATGACTAAAAAAACCGCAATTTAAAATTGCGGTTTTTTTATATCTGAATAGGTTTTTTTATTAATTCTTTACAAAACGTTTTGTAACAACGTTATCATTAAAAGTCACCTTAAAAAGGTAAACACCAGAAGCCCAATTAGAAACATCTATTCTAGAGTTTAGGTTATATGTAGATGTGTAAATCTTTTTTCCAAGTACATCATATACTTGGATATTAATATTGCTTTCAATAGAGTTAGGTAGAACTAAGCGAATATAAGAATTACTAGGATTTGGATATATATAAAAATCATTATCTAAGCTATATTCTTTATTGGTTAGAGTGTTGTAGGTAATTTCTAAGACAGGAATAGTTCCTGTAGAAGCATTAAATCTTTTAGCAGAAGTAGTTGCTGTTGTTTCATCACCAATTAAAAACCAACCAAGGTTAGAGCTAGGTGAATTAATCCACTCTTGTACATCAGCTATTAATTCTGAGGAGCTCCATGTATAATTTCCTATTCCATCAACAGATACAGTAGCACTAGCTGAGCTATCAAAATCACCTCCAATAGTAGACCAAGAAGTTATACAACCACTTGCGCCATTACTAAAATTACAGAACCAACTGGCATCACCTTCTGCAGAATTTGTTCCGGCACCTTCTTGTCCTGGTGCATTAGAACCTCCTTGTCCCCAATCATTCAAAGCTTTATGTAAACTTACATCTGAAGCGTTAGATATAGATCTAGACATAAAAAGTGTAAGGCTAGCATTGGTTATAGTTGCATTTATTGGTATAGAAGATAAGTCAAAACTAATTAAACCTCTTCTAGCATTCATATTTTCACCTTGAAACGAAACACCAGAAAAAAAATAACTGCCAGATCCATTACTTAAGTTTTGGGTATTAGATTCTGTCTCGTAAATAGTATTGTATTTGTCTAAATTAAATGTACTTGTGGTTTGTGCATTTACATTAAAAACTAATAATGTAAGGACTATAAATTGAATAAAATTATTGAGTATCGTTTTTTTCATAGATGCTTGAATGTTAGGCATACACATTCAAATGTATTAATATTTATCGGATAATCTATTAATCTTATTTTGATGAAGAATCTAACATGCTCAAATTTATGAGGATAAAATCTGTATATAAGAAGTGTTAATTAGTTGTCTTCCGAAGCTCTTTTTATAATATTTTCAGGAAGTGATTTTTTAGCTTTTGCTCCCATTTTTTTAATATTTTCTACACGCGATATTAAATTACCTCTACCTTCAACGAGTTTGTTCATGGCAGCAGAGTAATCGTTTTTAGCAGCATCTATTTTTTTTCCAACACCTGTTAAATCAGATACTAAACCTTCAAATTTATCATATAATGCACCAGCTTGTCTGGCAATCTCAATGGCATTTTGTTGTTGTTTTTCATTGTTCCACATCGTATCAATGGTACGCAGTGTAGCTAATAAAGTAGAAGGTGTAACAATAACAATATTTTGTTCAAAAGCTTTGTTATAAAGCGTGTTGTCTTCATTAATAGCTACAGCAAAAGCTGGTTCTATAGGAATAAACATCAATACAAAATCTGGCGATTCAATATCATATAAATCTTGATAATTCTTTGCAGAAAGTTGATCGACATGCTTCTTAATAGAATTAACATGAGCTTTTAAGAACACTTCACGCTCTTCGGTATCTGCATTGACCATACGTTCATAATCTGTTAGAGATACTTTAGAGTCAATAATCATCTTTTTAGAATCAGGAAGATGTAGTACAACATCTGGCATAACACGTGTGCCATCTTCGCGCTGAAAATTCTGTTGTACAAAATATTCTCTATCTTTTTCTAAACCAGACTTTTCTAAAACACGCTCTAAAACCAATTCGCCCCAATTTCCTTGTGTTTTGCTATCTCCTTTAAGTGCTTTGGTAAGGTTAGTTGCTTCTTTTGCCATTTGTTGGTTAAGATCTTTGAGACCCAATAACTGCTCTTTTAAGGCAGAATGCATGCTGATGCTTTCTTTTTGAGTGTCTTCAACTTTCTTTTCGAAGGTTTTTATTTTTTCTTCGAGTGGATTGAGAATGTTTTTAATGTTTTCTTTATTTTGAAGTGTAAATTTCTCAGATTTTTCATCTAGTATTTTTGAAGCCATTAATTCAAAATCCTTTCTCAATTGTTCTTGTTGTTTAGCTAATTCTTCATCACGTTTTAGATTTTGCTCTTGAAGATTTTCGTACTCAGTATTTTTTCTGGATAATTCAGAATTTAAAAACTCTTTTTCGCGTCGAATTTCTTCGCGCTCAGTTTCAATTTTTGATATGTTTTGTTTGAGTTCATTTATCGTAAGACCCAATTGGTTTTGACGTTCTTCTAATGTGCTTTGTTCACTTTTATTTTTCAGCTTTGTAAAGAGCATACCTAGATATGCACCTATTGCTGCAGAAATTAAAATAGCTAGTAAGAGAGTTATATTATCGTTCATTAAATTGAATTGTAGAAATCAAAGATACTTTATTTAAGAGTAGAAATAAAGCTTATTTATTAACACGGAAACTACCCGTTTTACTATCAAAATTAAT